>DASZIH010000092.1:0-20794 GCA_035949355.1 Acidimicrobiales bacterium | reverse complement strand
AGGACCCAGCCGTGTTCCGGCCCACTGGCTTCGCTGACCTCGTCGGTCGACGCGTCGGCATCTTTGGCTACGGCGTGGAGGGCCACGCGACACAGCGACGACTCAGTGGTCTGAGTGATCTCGTCGTCGTCGACGACACGCCAGGGCTCGGGTCCGACGTCCTCGTCACCAGCGACGGGGGACTCGACGCGCTGCTCGGCTGTGAGGTCGTCTTGAAGAGCCCTGGTATCCCCCGGCGACGAGCCGACGTCGTGAACCTCGAGTTCCACGGTGTCACCGTCACGTCCGCGCTCAATCTTTGGCTGAAGGAGACGGACCGATCACGCGTAGTGGCGCTGACGGGAACGAAAGGCAAGTCGACGACGACGGCCCTCGTCACGTTCTTCCTGCACTGCGTCGGGGAAGAGGCCCAACGACTCGGCAACATCGGCCAACCCCCGTACGACACGGACGTCGACACGTCCAAGGGTTGGCTCATCCTCGAAGTGTCGAGCTTTCAGTGCGTGGACCTCGAGGTGGCGCCCGTCGTCGTGGTCGTGACGTCGCTCGGTGCTGACCACCTTGACTGGCACGGGACACTCGAGCAGTACCACGACGACAAACTCTCACTCACCCGGGCCGAGGGCGCGCACGCCACGTTGGTCCCCGACAACGTCACCTTTCGACAGATCCAAGATCAACTCGGCGGCGAGTTGCGCTACGTCGCGAACGACACGGGGCATCTCGCCGCGGCGCTCGGACTCATCGGGGCGCACAACAACGCCAACGTAGCGCTCGCCCTCGCCGTCGTCGAGACGATCACCGGCGTCGACAGTGACGAACTGCGCGACGCCGTGGCGAGCGAGGCCTTCCGCTTCGAACCCCTCCGCGGCCGACTCACGCTCGTCGCGACGGAGTCCCTCCCTGGCGCCACGCTTCGCTACGTCGACGACGGACTGGCGACCTCGGTGCTGCCGACCGTGGCGGCGCTCGAAGTCTTCGCCGACGAACCGGTGGCGTTGATCGCCGGCGGTTTCGATCGTGGCGTCGACTACGACGAACTCGCGACCGCGCTCGCCGCGCGCCAACAGCCCACCTCGCTCGTCGCCATGGGCGACGCCGGCCGGCGCCTCGGCGCGGCACTCGCCGAGCGCTCGAACGTGTCGCAGCAGCGCGCTGAGAACATGACCGAAGCCGTTCAACTGGCGAGATCGTCACTCACGAACGGCGGCGTCGTCCTCCTCTCTCCCGCGGCGCCGAGCTTCGATCAGTACCGCAACTGGGAAGAGCGCTCGGACGACTTCACCGCCGTGGTTCGTTCGCTCGTGCCCTAGCCGAGCACGCTTCGCACCTTCACGGAAAGTTTCGTGCTTCACCCGACAGGTACTGAGTAGAGGGACGAATGAGCGCGAGACGGGAAGTATCTCGACGAAACGGATCGCCAACGTTCTCCACCTCGTTTCAACAAATGCGGTAAAACAGCAGCAGGTGCCATCAAGCGACGCAAGTCGTTCCTACCAAGGAGACAACGTGAGCGATCACCACGACACGAGCAGTGACCAGGCGAACCACGACCACGACCACCACGACCACGGGGCGATGAGGGGTCGTCGTCGCGGCCCTCGGTTCGCCTTTCTCATCGTCTTCGCGGCCGTCATCGCGGCGATCGCCTTCATCGGTGAGTCGCTGGGTCACAACAACTCCACGTCCGGCGCCACGATCTCGGTCACCGGCTCGGGCACCGTGACGGGTCGACCCGACACGATGAGCTTCGAGATCGGCGTGCAGAACGTCGCCGCCAGCGCGAAGGCGGCCCTCGCCGAGAACAACACGCAGATGAACCAGCTCGAGTCGTCGCTCTTGAGTCACGGCATCTTGAAGAAGAACATGCAGACCTCGGGGCTCAACATCTACGCGAACACCAACTCGGCGGGTACCATCACCGGCTTCACCGTGTCGGACATCTTGAACGTCACGACGCACAAGTTGAAGAGCGCGGGCGCGGCCCTCGACGCCGCGGCCAACGCCGTTGGCAACAACGTCCAACTGAACGGCGTGACCTTCTCGATCTCGAATCAGTCGTCGCTACTCGCGTCGGCCCGGGCGCGCGCCATTCAAAACGCGCACACCGAGGCGAGCCAGATCGCCAAGGGCGCAGGCACCACGGTCGGCTCGATCGCCAAGGTGACCGACCAGGAGAACACCGGCGGCGGCGGCGTCTTCTACCCCACGGCCAACTCCTTCAAGTCCGCGGCGGCGTCCGTGCCCATCCAGAGTGGGTCGCAGCAGATCAGCGTGCAGGTGAGCGTCGTCTACCACTTGAACGGATAGTGGGGAGCTCGCGCGACGGCGCGAGCCGCGACCTGAAGAGTGAGGGTGTCCTAGCGAGTGCTTAGGAGTGCGCGCAGTGACTGCTTGAGCGAGTCCATGCTCGCGATGACGGCCGTGGGCTCGTAGCCGCAGTGCGCCATGCAGTTCTCACAGCGAGGATCGCGCCCGCGCCCGTACGCGGACCAGTCAGTCGTCTCAACCAGTTCCTTGTAACTCGTCGCGTAGCCGTCGGCCATGAGGTAGCACGGTCGTTGCCAACCGAAGACCGAGTAACTCGGGATGCCCCACGCGGTGCACTGGAAGTCCATCTTGCCTTCGAGGAAGTCCAAGAACAGCGGCGAGTGGTTGAGGCGCCACTTCTTTCGGTGACCATCGGCGAACGCCTCTTTGAAGAGTTCGCGGGTCTGTTCGACGCCGAGGAAGTTCTCCTGGTCGGGCGCCTTCTCGTAGGCGAAGGCCGGTGAGATCATCATCGCGTCGACCTTGACGTCGTCGTTCAAGAAGTCCAAGACGTCGCGCACGGTCTTGGGCGCGTCCGTGCTGAAGAACGTCGAGTTCGTGCACACGCGAAAGCCGCGGGTCTTCGCTTCCTTGATCGCGGCCACCGCTTCGTCGAACACGCCGTAGCGATTGACGGCGAGGTCGTGGCGCTCTTGGAGTCCGTCCATGTGGATGACCCAGGAGAAGTAGCGCGAGGGCGTGAACTTGTCGATGCGACGTCGAAGCAGTACCGCGTTCGTGCAGAGGTAGACGTAGATCTTGCGCTTGACGAGCTCTTCGACGATGTTCGCGATGTCGGGGTGCAGCAACGGCTCTCCCCCGGCGATCGACACCATCGGCGTCCCGCTCTCTTCGACGGCGTTGATGATGTCCTCGACCGAGAGGCGCTGGCGAAGGACTTCCGTCGGGTGTTGGATCTTGCCGCACCCGGGGCATGACAGGTTGCAGGCGAAGAGTGGTTCGATCTCGACGATGAACGGGTAGAACTTGGTCTTCTTCAGACGGTGCTTTAGAAGATGCGTTCCAATTCGTATGTTTTGGCGCAGGGGGACTGGCATTACCTGACCCTAGCCGGGAGTGCGAACTGCATGTTCTCTTGCGCCACTCTCTCTTCTGACACGTGAATCGGCCCCAGTGAGGAGAGCGCGTCGACCACCTCTTGGACGAGGACGTCCGACACGGACGCCCCGGCCGTGAGGCCGATGGCCCTCGCGTCCATCAGCCAGCTCAGCTGTAGCTGGGACGCGTCTTCGATCAACTCCGTCCGGCACCCCTCGCGCTCGGACACTTCAACGAGTCGAGCGGTGTTCGACGAATTGGACGAACCGACGACGAGCATCAGGTCGCACCGGTGGGCGATGGAGCGAACCGCGTCTTGTCGGTTCTGCGTGGCGTAACAGATATCGCTCGTCGCCGGACTCGCGATCCGGGGGAACCGCTCGCGAAGGGCGTTGACGATCACGGTCGTCTCGTCGACCGCCAGCGTCGTCTGGGTCAGAAAAGCCACGGGACGTCCGTGCTCGAGTTCGAGTCGACCCACGTCGTCGACGTCGGTCACGACCTGGATGCGCTCGGGCGCCTCTCCCACGGTGCCGACCACTTCCTCGTGCTCGGCGTGACCGATGAGCACGACGCTGTAGTCCTGCGCGGCGTAGCGCCGTGCTTCGCTGTGGACCTTCGCGACCAGGGGACACGTCGCGTCGATCACGGTGAGGTCACTGCGCTGCGCGCACTGGTGGCGCACTTCCGGCGACACCCCGTGCGCGGCGAGCACGACGACCGCGCCCGCGGGTACCTCGTCGATCTCCTGGACGAAGACGGCACCCTTACGTTCAAGACCCTCGACGACGTGCAGGTTGTGGACGATCTGGCGACGGACGAACACCGGCGCGCCGAACACTTCGATCGCGCGCTCCACCGTTTCGATCGCGCGCTCCACGCCCGCGCAGAAGGACCTCGGCGAGGCCAAGATGATCTCGTGGCGACCGCACGCGCGCGCCCAACGTCGCAGCGGCCCGCGCACCGTCGACAGCGAGCCCAACGCTCGAATGCCGCCACGCATCGGTCCTCGCGTGCTGGTGTCCGAGATGGACCGCACGACGACGAGGGGGTTCTTCGGCAGGTAGTCCATGACCCAAGCCGACTCCATGTCGACGGCCAACGCCCCCGAGGCGGCGAGTCCGACGCGCTCGCCACTCGAGACGTAGCGCGGCGAGGTGACGAGCGGCCCGGTGTGCACCGGAAGGTTGTCGCGGCGGAACTCCGCGGCGAGGAGGGAGGCGGCGGGAAGGTTGATGGACGTCGTCGACTCGGTGTTGCGCAGTTCACTGGCTATGACCAGGTCGCCGGGTACCAGTTCGGGGGCCAGACCGCCCGCCACGCCGACGAGCGCGACCGCCGTCAACTCGTCCAATTTGGCGGCCAGTTCGACGCCGGCGCGTCGCGCACGGTTCTCCCCCGCCCCGATGACGACGTCGGCCCCACCAAAGGCGAACGACTCTATTCGCAGAGGGGTGAGGACACTCAGATCAGCCAAAGGGACTCCTAACGCTTACGTAGCGCCCCAGTGCCATGACCGGGAAGACCAGACGATACAGATGGTAGTTGATGTAGAAGTCGCCAGGGAACCCCGTGCCCGTGAACCACGGCTCGTCCCACGAGCCGTCGTCGTCTTGTGTCTCGATGAGGTACTCGACGCCGCGTTCGAGTGCCGTCGTGCGCTCACCCGCGGCGAGCAGCCCGAGTAACGCCCAGCTCGTCTGCGACGCCGTCGACGGACCACGACCTCGGTAGGCCACGTCACGATACGAACGAAGGTCTTCGCCCCATCCCCCGTCGAGGTTCTGGTGCTCCTCGAGCCACGTGACGGCCCGTCGGATCGCGGGATGGTCGAGCGGGAGCCCCGCGGCGGCGAGACCCGGAAGCACGGCGCCCGTGCCGTAGATGTAGTTGGCACCCCAACGTCCGAACCACGATCCGTCGTCTTCTTGAGCGGCCAGCAGCCACTCGACGCCGCGCGCGACGACGCCGCTCGAAGGTTCGACGACCGCGAGCATCTCGAGCACGTGAGCGGTCACGTCAGCGCTCGAGGGATCGATCAACTCCCCGAAGTCGCTGAACGGCAGCTCGCGCATGAGGGCCTGCACGTTGTCGACGTCAAAGGCCGCCCACCCGCCGTCGTCACACTGCATCCCCTCGATCCACGCCACCGCGCGCTCCGTGGCGCCGAGCGTCGGCTCCGCGGTGCGCCCGAGCGCGAGGACGACCTCGGCGGTGTCGTCGACGTCGGGGTAGGTGTCGTTCTCGAATTCGAAGGCCCAGCCACTCGGTTCGAGCTTCGGACGCCGGATCGACCAGTCGCCTCTCGACGTGATCTCCTCGCCGAGGAGGTAGCGCGCGGCCTTCATCAGCGTGGGCTCGTCGGGCTTGAGTCCGGCGTCGGCGAGTGCGCTCACCGCGAGCGCCGTGTCCCATACGGGTGACTGGCACGCCTCGATTCGCCGACCCGCCTCGTCTTCGATCGTGAAGCCGTCGAGGCCGTTGAGGCCCGCGCGCATGACGGGGTGATCGATGTCGTAGCCCTGGAGCTTCAGTGCGATGAGCGAGTAGACCCACGGTGGTTGAATGCCACCCCAGGAACCGTCCGCCTCTTGACGCTTGAGTATCCAGCGCTCGGACTGTCGCAGGGCGACCTTTCGTAGCGGGCGAATCGGATGGCGCTCGTACTGGTGCAAGATACGGTCGAGAGCCTGAAAACGCCCCGACCAGCGTCGAAGGGAGTCGCGCGACTCCGCGACGCCGCCGCTTCGAAGCTCATCGGTGTCGAAACCGAGCGATTGCACGGGCCGGTGCGCGCTCACCACCGTCAGCGCCACGACGGTCTGGCGGGCCCAGCAGGCGAAGTCGTAGATGTTGAGCGGAGCGAATCGGGGCAAGAACATCAGCTCTGGTGGCAGTACGGGGATCTGCGTCCAGGGCCACAGGCCGAAGAGCGCGAGCCAGATCCTCGTGAACACACGACTGTTCTCGATACCACCCGACGCTCGGATGAAGCTCGCCGCGCGACACAGGTGTTCGTCCTCGGGCGCGTCACCCGCCAGTCGGAGCGCGACGTAGGCCTCGATGGTGGTCGACAGGTCCGCGGGGCCGCCGTGGTAGTTCGCCCACGTCCCGTCCTCGCGTTGACGCGAACGGATCCAGCGAGCCGTCGCCTCCGTCTGCGCTTCGGTGCGAACACCGAGGAACTCTCGCAGCAGCAGGTCCTCCGCGTCAATCGAGACGTTGGTCTCCAACTCGCCTTTCCACCAACCGTTCGGATCCTGCAGCGAGATCAGGTGGTCGACCGCTCGTCGCAACGTTTCGCGGACGTCGACCGGGGGCGTCGGTGGTGGTGTCGGCAACTCCTCGTCGGGTGTCGACTCGAAGGACTCTCGCTGGTTCAGATCGCTCACTGGTCTCGCTCGATCACGAAGCTCGCTATCACCGCGAGCTCCCGTCGTGGGCCGGGGGCGAGTGGAGCACGATCGAGCGCCTCGAGCGCGAGGCGCAAGTGCGTCGCACCGATGTCCATGGTCTCTTGTCGTGCACCGCACGCTTCGAGCATCGCGAGCGCGCCGGCGACCTCCTTCTCGGACAGGTCTTGGCCGAGCGGTGAGCCGAGCGATCCGTAGACGTCGACGCCCCTCTCTCCGGCGATCGAGATCGGCAAGCTCTTCTTGTGTTGGCGAAGGTCGCTGCCAACCGGCTTGCCGGTGACGCTCGACTCGCCCCAGATGCCGAGAACGTCGTCGACTGCCTGGAACGCCACGCCGAGGTGACGCCCGTAGTCCGCAAGCGCGTCGACGATCGCTGAGGGCGCGTGCGCGAGGACGGCCCCGATCGACGCGGAGCACGACAGCAGCGCCCCCGTCTTTCCAGCCTCCATCTTCAGGCACTCGTCGACGGACAACGACGGCCGGAGTTCCGAGGCCATATCCTCCGCTTGGCCGGTGATCATCGCTTGGGTCGCTTCGCCCAGGAGACCCGCCGCGCGCACCCGGGCGTCGGTCGGATCCTCGAGGAGAAGTTGGAACGCGAGAATCGACAGGGCGTCGCCCGCGATGATGGCCGGTCCGACGCCGAACTCCGCCCAGAGCGTCCGCCGGTGACGTCGTTCGACGTCGCCGTCGATGATGTCGTCGTGGATCAGCGAATAGTTGTGAATGAGTTCCATCGCGACCGCGCCGACGACGCCCACCTGTTCGTCGGCGCCGGCGGCGCCGGCCGACAGCAGCGCAAGGCCCGCGCGCACGTACTTTCCCCCACCGGCGAGGTGGTGCTCGAGCGCGGCTCGTAGTTCCGGGGCCAGTTTCAACGTCGCGGCGTCGAGCGCTGGCTGGACCATCGTCCGTGCGCGCGCCAACACCTCCGTGGCGATTGGATCACCGTCCTGGCGTGACCGCGGGTTGGTCAAGGTCACGTCCCGATCCTCTCTTGACGTAGAACTTGGTTGAGTGGCGAGTCTGACAGGTACGCCAGCGCCTCGCTCGCGGCCTGGGTGCCGCTTCGAACCGCGCTCTCCATCGTGGCGGGCCATCCCGTGTCGCACCACGCACCGGCGAGGAAGAGACCCGGCACCTCGGTCGTCATGGCGGGACGTGACGCGCCAACGCCGGGCGACGCGCGAAACGTCGCCGCTCGCTCGCGCGTCACGAAGGCGTCGACGAGTTGCGCCTCGCGCGCCGCCGGCAGGAGTTGGCGTAGCGCCTCGAGAAACGTCGCCACCAGTTCTGGAGAACCCACGCCCAGATAGCGATCGGCCGCCGACAACGAGATAGTGAGGCACTGCCCGGAGGTGACGCCACTCGACTGCGTTCGATCGAAGAGGTACTCGATCGGTGAGTCGATGGCGGCAGCCATCGCGAGATCGGTGACCCGTCGATCGAGTACGAGGTGAACGTTGACGATCGGCGACTCGCCAAGGTCCTCGGCGATGCTCGCCCCGTAGGGAACGCCGAAGGTCGCCAGCGCGCGCGGCGACGTCGCGACGATGACGGCGTCGACGGTCGTCGTCTTGTCGGCCCCGCCGATGACGAATGATCCGGACGAGCTTCTCTCGACGGTCGTCGCCGTGGTGTTGAGTTGGGTGTCGACACCCGACGCGTCCAAGGCTCGAAGGGCGTTCGAACCGTGCAGCGTCGCGAGCGGTACTTTCGACCACCCCATGTCGGCGCCGTCGGACCGGTCAAGGAGGCCAACGCGAAAGACCTTCACGGCCAACGCGAGTGAGGCGTCCTGCGCCGAGACGTTGAGAGTCGGTAGCGCGATGAGGTTCCAGAGACGGTCGATCGCTCGCGCGGACTGACCGTGACGCGTCAACCAGTCGGCGAAGGAGACCTCGTCGAGCGAGCGATCCTCGGGATCGAGGCGGCGAAGGGCGAACGCCGCGCGCACGAGACCCACGCGCTCTTGTAACGAGAGATGACGATACGTGACGAGTGACGCAGCCAGGTGGAACGGCGCGGGCAGCGCGTTGCGCGAGATCGTCGCGCGTTCGCCGCTGGGCGAGAGCACGGGAACCTCGAGGCGACGCTGCAAGTACACCTCGTCGTCAGAACCGATTCGCTCGAGGAACGCACGGTACTCGGTGCAACAGCGAAGGAACACGTGCTGACCGTTGTCGAACGACAGCCCGTTGTGTTGGATGGACGAGGTGAGTCCGCCCAAGGTTGGGCGGCGCTCGAGCAGCGTGACGTCCGCGCCCGCGTCGACAGCACCGAGCGCCGCGGCGATTCCCGCGAGTCCGCCGCCGATGATGCCAAGACGCACCGCCGTCATCCGCGCGCTCGAGCGATGCTGTTCACGGCCACCACCACTTTCTCCCACGTGGGTAGCGAGACGCGCCGCTGCGTGACGGCGATCGGCTCACGTTCGATACGCACCAACAGGCGTCGGTAGATTCCCGCCATCGCGCCGACGCACGCGCGACTTCGTGCGTCGAGCAGCGGCAACAGCGCCAGACCTTCGCGGAACCACTCCCGGGCACGGACGCACTCGAGAGCGACGAGTCGAGCCACGTCCTCGGGCGGCCCGTTGAGATCCGGCGCGCAGTTGACCGACCGTGCGTCCTCACTCGGCAAGTACACGCGGCCGAACGACTTGTCCTCTAGGACGTCGCGCAGGATGTTCGTCAGTTGCAGCGCCACACCGAGCGTGTCGGCGAGGGGAATCGCCTCGTCGGGGCGGTCCGTACCGAAGATGGCGAGAGAGAGGCGGCCCACCGAACCGGCGACGTTGCGGCAGTAGCCCACGAGGTCGTCGATCGTCTCGTAGGACGTGCCGTTCACGTCCATCTCACAGCCGTCGATGATCTCGCCGAAACAGCCCATGGGCAGCTGGTACTTTCGCGCCGCGTCGGCCACGGCCACGAGCACGAGGTCGTCGGTCTCGGGATCGATGGCCTCGATGTCGTGGCGAACACGCTTCAGGCCAACGAGCCTCTCCTCAGGCGTGCCGTCGCCGTCACCGATGTCGTCTATCCGTCGCGCCAGCGCGTAGACGGCCGAGAGCGCCTGGCGCTCGGGTGCGCGTAACAACCTGATCCCGTACGCGAAGTTCTTCGCTTCACGCTTGGTGATCAGCTCGCAGTAGGCGTACGCCTCTTCGGTGCTCATGGTCTGGCTTTCTTAACGCTGGCCGCGACGAAGTAACGCACCAGGTGGTGGGCGACGCCGAGCTTGCTCGGACGACAGCGAACGCCGATGACGTCGTGTTTGGCCCGCTTTATCGAGTCGAGCGCGGCGACGCCGCCCGCCGTGAAGCCCGCGACGGCTAGGCGAGGACGAGTGGGAAGTGTGGCGGCGAGTGGCACGCCCGACGCGAGGAGGTCGCTCGCGCGAGCGACCTCAAAGGCGATGAGTCGACGTAGCGCGGGTGTCGCGCGCGCTTTCAAGAGATCATCTTCACCGCATCCGAAGCGCTCCATGTCCTCGTGCGGTAAGTAGATCCGACCGCGTTGCGCGTCCTCTTGGACGTCTTGGAGATGCTCGACGAACTGCAGCGCGATACAGACATTGTCCGAGAGCTTTATTCGCTCCGCGAACGAGAGACCAAAGACACCCAGCACCATCTCACCCACCGGTGCCGCCGACAACATGCAGTACGCGATCAAGTCATCAAACGTCTGGTAGCGACTCACTCGCTGATCCATCCGGTTCGCTTCGATGAGACGGCGGAAGGGATCGAGGCTGAGGCCCAGGTCCATGATCACTGGCGAGAGCCGCTGGAACGTCGGGTCGGTGGCGGCGCCTTGAGCGGCTAGTTCGAGCTGCAGGTCGAGCTCATCGAGGAGCTCCAGGCGGTCGCCTTTCGCCTCGTCACCGACGTCGTCGGTAAGCCGCGCGAATCCGTAAATCGCCATGAGGTTCGAGCGGACGTCTCGTGGCAAGAAGCGAGACGCCACCGGAAAGTTCTCGTGGCGCGCCTTCTCAACGAAGTCGTCGTTCGCGGAAAACGTTCCACTCATTGTGCGCGGCGATTCGGCAGATACCAACGAAATGCTCCCTGTGCGATATCAATGGAAGTCAAACTACCAGCCTTCGTAGATTTGCCCTCCGACTGGTGAGTAACAGAGACTTCTTGCGCGCAACGTCGCAGTCGCGTACGTTTCTAGGTGACGACGTCGGCGTCACTAACGACGAGCGCGTGACGGATGGACTTCGAAAACGGCTCACCAGGCCACGACGCGTCGCAGTTTCCTCACCCTACGTGACGATTTGGGAAACGTAGGTCGTCGCGACCGGCGTCTCGACGCCTCGAGGCGCTGACCTCGTCCGGTCGGCGAGATAGCGCCAATTTCCGCACCACAATGGAGCCTGGGAGGAGATTCGAACTCCTGACCTACGCATTACGAATGCGTTGCTCTACCGACTGAGCTACCCAGGCGCAGAGAGAAAGAATAGTCCAAGCCGGCCCGCTTCTTCGAGCCCCGCTCAAAACTCCATCAACGAGAACATCAGATCGTGGAGTAACAACGACTCGTCAATATTTGTCGAGAGACGGCGATTGGCCTCAGCGACCGCGTCAATCGCGCGTAGGGAAGCGCCCACGCGATAGGCACTGCGCGCGTCACCCTCGGAACTGGCCTCCAGGTTTTCCATGAGCCGGTCGCGGTAGACGCCGGTCAACGCGCTGAAACCAAAGCGCAGTTCGTCCAGTCGAAAGCGCCGTTGCTCGCGCTTGAACTGCGCTTCGACGTCCTTGCGATTCGCCACCGCTCGCAGTCCCATCTCGCGAGTGTCGCTCGCCCGACGGGCCATCTCTTCTTCTTGGACCTGTTGCAAGGGCGTGATGGCCTCGTCGAGTGACGTCGCGATGCTCTGGGCGACGAGCGCCGACGCGGCGGGTGTGCCCGTCAATCGTTCGGGGACGCTTCGCCACTGCGCGACGCGCGACGAAAGGTCGGCGTCGCGCACCAACACGCGTGCGCGACGCAGATTGCCGTTGGCAGCGGCGGCGGCACTACGCGCGGCCTCGGGTTCAGCCCCCTCGCCCACGAGTATCGACTCCAGGTCGTCGTCACTGAGAGCGCGCAGTTTTACGTCGAGGCATCTCGAGACGACCGTGTCGAGCGCCGCGGGCAACTCTTCGGCGCTGAGGAGAAAGATCGTTCGACTGGGAGGCTCTTCGAGCGATTTCAAGAGCGCGGGCGCACTGGGTGACGCCCCCGTCGTCGTCAACTCGACGTCTTCGATGACGACGATTTGATAGCCGGCACCGAGTGGCCGACGTCTGGCGACGCGCTCGGCCTCTCTGATCTCCTCCAGGCGCCACGACACACCCGATCGTTCGGCGAAGTACACGTCGGGGTCCTGATCGGCGAGGACCAGACGACAGACGTCGCACGTTCCACAGCCGTGTCGCGGACACTGCAACGCCGCGGCGAACGAGACGACCGAGTCGTGCACGCTGGAGCCCGCGGGACCGCTGAAGAGGTACGCGTGGACCGGATTCATCGCGTACTGGCGAAGCGCTGCCACCGCTCGGTCCTGGCCCACTAGGCGTTCGAAGACGTCCGTCATGTCACCAGGGTAGGTCCGCCACTCGCTCGTCGATCAGTCCCGCCACGTCGTCGACGCCCAGCGAGCCGTCGACGACGAACCACGCGTTCGCTCGGGCGAGCGCCAAGTACCCGTCGCGCACCCGTTGGTGGAACGCGAGGTCGGCCGATTCGAAGCGGTCCTTCGCGTCGTGCGAACGCCGCTCGTTCACGACGTCGAGCGAGATATCCAGCAGGATCGTCAACGTGGGGCGACACGAGCCGATGGCGAGCTCACTCGCCGCCTCCAAGAGCGTGAGGTCGACGCCTCGGCCGTACCCCTGGTACGCGAGGGTTGACGCGTAGAAGCGGTCGCTCACGACGCTTCGCCCGGAACGCAGCGTCGGTTCGATGACGCTGCGCACGTGATGGGAGCGGTCCGAGAGCATCAACAACGCCTCTGTCGCCGGGTCCATGGGCGTCGCGGCGTCGAGCAACCACTGTCGCAGCTCAACGCCGAGTTCCGTGTCACCGGGCTCGAAGGTGAAGAGGGCGTCGTGCAGTTCGGCGACTCGTCGAGCCTGCGTGCTCTTGCCACTGACGTCGATGCCCTCGAAGACGAGGAACGTACCGCGTGGGCTCACGCCTCGTCCTCGTGACGGGCGCTCTTCAACAACGCCGCGTTCGCCTCGGCTCCCTGCGCGACGGCCGCTCGCTTCGCGGCGCCCGTCGACTTCGTCGCCTTCTTCGTCGTCTTCTTCGTCGTCTTCTTGGCCGCCGCCTTCGCGGGTGCCTTCTTCGTCGCCTTCTTCGTCGTCTTCTTCGTCGTCTTTCGAGCACGCGTCGAGGGTTCGGCGTTGCGCCGTTCCGCGAGCAACTCACTCGCGCGGTCCATCGTCATCGACTCAGGCGTGTCGCCGAGGCGCAAGGTGGCGTTCGTCTCGCCGTCCGTGACGTACAGACCGAAGCGTCCGCTTCGAACGACGACGTTTCGCTTGGTGACGGGGTCTTCACCCAGGTCCGCCAGTGGGCCCGCGGCGGCGCGGCGACCGCGTTGCTTGGGCTCGGCCAAGAGCGCCACGGCGCGCGCGAGGTCGACGCTGAAGATCTGCGCCTCGTCCTCGAGCGACCGGGTCTCTTTGCCCCAAGTGAGGTAGGGGCCGTAGCGGCCGTTCTGGGCGAGGATCGCCCCGCCGTCGGGGTGCTCGCCGACGGCGCGAGGCAGCGACAAGAGCATCTTGGCGTCGTCGAGCGACACGCTCTCGGGCGACATGGTCGAAAAGAGCGACGCCGTCTTCGGCTTCTCCTTCGGGTCGGTCATCTCGCCGACTTGCACGTAGGGGCCGTAGCGCCCTGCTTTCAGATAGATGGTCTCGCCCTCGGCGTCGACGCCGAGGGCCCGGTCGTTGCTCGGCGCCGCCAACAGTTCGAGTGCGTACTCGACGGTGAGTGAATCAGGCTCAGTCGCTTCGGGGATCGAGACGCGATCCTCGCCGTGCACGAGGTAGGGGCCGTAGCGCCCCGAGCGTACGGAGACGCCAACGCCGTCGGGCGCGTCACCGAGAGGCAGCGAATTGATGGCCGCGAAGTCGAATTCGTGGGGCTCGTGGGTGACGTGTTGAAGACCGAGGCGCGCGAACTCACTCGTCGCGGTCTCATCGCCGAAGTAGAACTTCTTCAGCCAGGGCTCGAGGTCCTGGCGACCTTGGGCGATCTCGTCCAGCTGGTCTTCCATGGCGGCCGTGAACTGGTAGTCGACGAGGTCGGCGAAGTAGAACTCGAGGAGGTTCACGACGGCGAAAGCCCGGAAGGTCGGGACGAGTGACTTGCCCTTCTTCCACACGTAACCCCGGCGTTCGATCGTCTTCATGACCGAGGCGTACGTCGAGGGACGACCGATACCCAGGTCCTCGAGCTTCTTGATCAACGTCGCCTCGGAGTAACGGTCGGGCGGTTGCGTGTCGTGCGACTTGGCTTCAGCCTTCTCGACGGGTACGTCACTGCCTTCGCTCAGTACCGGCAACAGGCGCTCTTGATCGGCAAGTTCGGCCTCGGGGTCGTCGGTACCCTCGACGTACGCCCGGCGAAAGCCCGCGAACTCAATGCGCAGTCCGCTCGCGCTCAGTCCGACCGACACCTCGCCGTCGCGCTGCGCGACGTTCGTGAGCGTGCCCGAAAGTCGAACCTTGTCCTGGGTGAGTCGCGCGTCGACCATCTGCGACGCGATCGTGCGCTTCCAGATGAGGTCGTAGACCGCGCGTTCGTCACCGTTGAGCTTCGCCTGCGCTTCGTCGAGGGTTCGAAACGACTCCCCCGCCGGACGGATCGCCTCGTGCGCCTCTTGGGCGTTCTTGACCTTTCGGTCGTAACGACGCGGTTGGTCGGAGACATAGTCGTCGCCGAACATCGACGCGGCCTGGGCGCGAGCGGCACTGATGGCCTCGCCGGAGAGGGTCGTCGAGTCAGTGCGCATGTAGGTGATCCAACCCTGCTCGTACAGGCGCTGCGCCGCGCGCATCGTGCGCTCAGGATCGAAGCGGAGCTTGCGACTCGCCTCGATCTGCAGTGATGACGTCATGAACGGGGGCTGGGGACGCTGGGTGCGCGGCGTCGAGGTGACGGACTCCACGCGAAGACGCTTGCCAGCGAGCTGCTGCGCGATCGACGTCGCGACCGCTTCGCTCAAAACTTCTACTGACGCCTTGGTCTCGAGGACACCGGCGGCGTCGAAGTTCTTGCCCGTGGCCAGAGCGGCGCCGTTCACCGTCTCCAACGTCGCGTCGAACGTCGCACTCTCGGCGCGAAGGGTCGCGGTCACGTCGAACCACGACGCCGAGCGAAAGGCCATGCGTTCACGCTCACGTTCACAGACGAGTCGAATCGCCACCGACTGCACGCGCCCGGCCGAACGCGCCTTGTCGACGGCGCGCCACAACACGGGCGAGACCTCGTAGCCGACCAGTCGGTCGAGGAATCGACGACCCTCTTGGGCGTCGACGAGTCGAAGGTCGAGGTCGCGCGTCTCCGAGACCGCCTTCGTGATCGCCGCCGGCGTGATCTCGTGAAAGACCATCCGCCTCACGGGGACCTTCGGGTTGAGCACCTCTTGCAGGTGCCAGGCGATGGCCTCGCCTTCGCGGTCCTCGTCAGTGGCGAGGTAGAGCTCGTCCACCTGTTTGAGGGCCGCCTTCAACTCGGCGACGATCTTCTTGCGATCGCTCGAGATCACGTAGACCGGCTTGAAATGGTCGTTGACGTTGATGCCGAGGCGGGCCCACTTCTCGCCCTTCACGGAGGCGGGAATATCGGCCGCGCTCTGGGGCAGGTCGCGAATGTGGCCTATGGAAGGCTTGACGATGTAGTCGGGTCCGAGCATCCCCTGGATGCGGGTCGCTTTGGCCACAGACTCAACGATGACGAGTGCTTTAGCCACGCTCACCACCTCTCAGGTATCTCACGGCGTGACACGTTATCGCCACCTTGCACTGTCGTTACCAAAGTTAGACAGGTACTGGCGTCTTCCGAGGTCATGGTCGCCCGACGGAGCCCAATGGTCGCGGCATTCTCGGGCGACGACGACGATCGCGAGAATCGTAAGAATTTAGTCCTCGCCGTGGGGCGCGGCGACGATTTCGTACTGCGGATTGAGAATGACGGCCTCTCGACGCAGTGACGTCACGGTGCCCTTCACCAAGAGACGCGTGCCGCGTTCGATGCCCGGAACGTCCTGGCGCCCCTGGAAGACCAGCGTGATCGAGCCCGTGTTGTCAGTGATGACGCAGCGCAGTTCAGCCACGCCACTCTCGTTGCCGATCGCCATCGAGCGAACGCGACCGGCGATCTCCACGAACTGTCGCTCCGTCACGTCACCGATGGGCGCGGAGTCACTCGAGCGTGCGCGAAGCTTCGCGTCCGCTTCAAGGTGCGCGTCCTCACGTAGGCCCCCACGCGTGACCTCGTCGCTGACCGGTTCCTCGGTGAGTTCCCCCTCGCCAAGACGACGGCGAAAGGCACGGTACGGAATGATCGTCGCGGCCGTGCGTGGCACGTGCATCACCGCGCTCGCCATGTTGTCGGCGGTGCGGTCGTGCAACAGTCGTTGCAGACGAGAGACGAATCCCCGTCGCGGCAGGATGACCATGCAGAAGACGTCGGGGTCGCGCACCGCGTCGGCGACCAGCTCCAACGCCGCGCGGTCGACCCGACGGTCCTCACAGTCATGTATCTCGAGGCTGATGCTCGCCGAGGCGGTGTTCGCCGCGCCCCATCGTGCCTGCAGCCGCTGGGTCACAAGCGGGTCGATGTCGAAGTGCACGGCGCGAATGGAGTACGGGTTCAAAGAGTTGCAGTACAGAAGGGCACGCTCGGTGGGCAGGTCGTAGTTGTCAACGAAGATGATGACGCGATTCATGCGAATCTGGATCGAAGCCTTGGCGCTGTTGGCCTCGAACGCCTTCTCCTCTCGCAGGTACTGCTTGTGGAACCGCATGAGGCCGACGTACATGATCGGCCCCACGATCAAGATGATCCACGCGCCTTCGGTGAATTTCGCGATCGCGAAGACGAGCACCACGATGGCGGTGACGCTGGCCGAGAGGCCGTTCACGAAGACGCCACGGCGCCAACGACCACTCTTTTCTCTCAGGTGTCGCGCCACCATTCCCGCGCCGGCCAACGTGAACCCGGTGAAGACGCCAATGGCGTAGAGCGCGATGAGCGCATTGACCCTCGCGTTGAAGACGAGGATCAGCGCGAGCGACACCACGCCGAGGAGGATGATGCCGTTGGAGAACGCGAGGCGGTGCCCTCGCTTGGTGAGTTGGCGCGGAAGGTAACGATCAGTGGCGACGTAGTTCGCGAGAAACGGAAAGCCATTGAACGACGTGTTGCCACCGGTGTAGAGGATCAGGACCGTAGCGAACTGAACGACGAAGAAGATGTCATGACCGAAGCCGTGCGCGCCGAAGACGTCGGACACGATTTGTCCGACCACCGTCGGCGAACCGACGGCGTACGGCAGCGCGTGCGTCCACGACGCCAGCAACGTGGTGCCGATGAGGAGGAAGGCGAGGATCGAGGACATCATCACCAACGTCGCGCGCGCGTTCTTCGACTCGGGGCGACGAAAACTCCCGACGCCATTCGAGATCGCTTCGAGGCCCGTCAGTGACGATCCACCGTTCGCGTACGCCTTCAACAAGGTGAGAAAGGCCAAGCCCATCAAGAGACCGTGACCGGATTGACCGAGTCCTCCGCCGACGAGGCTGTGCGACGCCGGTTGGGCGATCACGTGCAACGTGCCCATGATCTTCTTGTAATAGCCAATGAGAATCGTGGCCGACAACATGACGACGTAGAAGTACGTAGGGATCGCGAAGTACGAACCGGCTTCGCGAAGTCCGCGCAGGTTGCCGAAGATCAAAACGAGTACGACACCGATGGTGATGACGAGGGTGTAGCGCGTCAACGCCGGGAACGCCGTCGTCAATGCTGCGGTTCCCGCCGAACACTGCACCGCGACGGTCACGATGTAGTCGATCAATAACGCGACGGCAGCAATCTGGGCGATCTTCGGTCCGAAGTTGTCGCGCGCGACGACGTACGCCCCGCCAGCCGTCGTGTAGTACTTGATGACGTCGAGATACGACAACGTGACGAATAACAACACGCCGATGATGACGAACATGATCGGCACGACGAGCGAGAAGGCCGCAAGTCCGATCGCGGGCGTCATCTGGGTCAGAATCTGCTCGGTACCGTACGCCGACGAGGAGATACAGTCCGGTGCCAGCACGCCCAACGCAATAGGACGTTTGAGCCGCTCCCCGCTCAACTGCTCGGAGACGAGGGGCTTACCGAGAAAGAGACGCTTGAGGCGATAGTCCCACGTCTCGGGGTAAAACTTCAACAGATTGGCGTGTGAAGTCAGAACGGGCGCGCGCGTAGGCGCTGGCTTATCCTCTTCTGACACGCAGACGATACTAAGCCACTCCCTTCGGCTGATAACTCTTCAACGTCGCTCACTTTGTGCCAAGTTGCAGTTAAAAGCCGTGGTGTGGTCAGATAAGACCGTGCACATCATTGTGGTCGGCTGTGGCCGAGTTGGGTCAGAACTCGCCATGGAACTCTCCGAAGAAGGCCACTCCGTCGTCGTCATCGAAAAGAGGCGCGACAGCCTGCGCCGGCTCACCCACTTCCACGGCAAGACCATCGTGGGCTCGGGCTTCGATCGTGACGTGCTCTTCCAAGCCGAAGCCGCGAGCGCTGACGCCCTCGCGGCCGTGACGAGCGGCGACAATACCAATATCCTCTGCGCACGCATCGCGCGCGATCACTACAACATCAAGAACGTCGTCGCGCGAATCTACGACCCCGCGCGGGCCGACATCTACATGAAGCTCGGCATTCCTACCGTCGCCACCTCGTTGTGGACCACCCAGCAAGTCAAACGCTGGATGTTGCCCTCGGACGACTCGATTGAGTGGACTGACTCCGCCAATACGATGCATCTCGTGGAACGTATCGTCCCCGACGCCCTCGCCGGCAAGCCCGTGGCGAGTTTTCACGTTGGTGAGAACGTTCGCCTCGTCGGACTCATTCGCGCCGGTCAAGCCCGCGTCAACGTCGAGGGCCTCTTCGCCCAAGAGGACGACATCCTCGAGTTCCTCGTCAACAACGACGGACTACGCGATCTACACACGCTGCTCGGAACGGGGCCCGCGTGAGGGTAGTCATCGCCGGCGGCGGATCCGTCGGGACTTCGATCGCTCTCGACCTCATCGATCGTCACCACGACGTCACGTTGATGGAACAAGTCGCCGACACCGCCGAGAAACTAAAGACCATGCTGCCGGGCGTGACCGTGATGGCCGCCGACGCGTGTGAGTTCGCGAGTCTCTCAGCCGCTGACGTGCGAAGTGCTGACGTCATGATCGCCGCGACCGGCGACGACGAGGACAACCTCGTGATCAGCTGGCTGTCGAAACAAGAGTTCGGCGTGCCACGCACCATAAGCCGCATCAACAACGCCCGCAACGAGTGGCTCTTCAACGAGAGCTGGGGCGTCGACGTTTCGGTCTCGACGCCGGCGTTGATCACCTCACTCGTGGACGAGGCCGTCGAGGTCGGGGCCATCATCCAGTTGATGACCTTGGCGCACGGACGCATGCGACTCATTGAGGTCACGCTTGACGAGAAGGCGCCGGCCGTCGCGCAGAACCTGACACTGGACGAACTGCGTCTGCCCGACTCGTTGCGCGTCGTCGCCGTTGTTCGCAACGAGCAGCCTTTGGTGCCGACGTCATCAATGCGCTTCCTCGAGGAAGACCACGTCGTGTTGATGGCGCGCGTCGACGCGACGCAAGACTGTGCCGCTGCCTTCATCGGCTAGCAGCGACCCAGCGCCGTCAACATCTGGACCTAGCATGAAAACGTGCGCGCAGCCTTTTTCGACCTGGACAAGACGGTCATCGTCAAGTCGTCGCTCGTCGCTCTCGGTCCCGAACTCCACGCGCGCGGCCTCCTCCATCGCCGCACTCTCATACGGGCTGGCGTCGCCCAACTCTGGTTCCAACGATTCGGGGCCGATGAGAAACGCCTCGAGAAAGTCCGCGAAACGGTACTGAAAATCACCCGCGGTTGGGACCGCGAAGAGGTGCGCCTTCTCGTCAAGGAGACGCTCAGCGACGTCATCGAGCCCCTCATCTACGCAGAAGCACTCGAGTTGATCGATCATCACCTCGCCGAAGGAGAGGAGGTCTACCTCGTCTCGAGCGCGCCCGCCGAGATCGTCGAACCTTTCGCCGAACTCCTCGGTCTTACGGGCGCGATCTCTTCACAGGCCCTCATCGACAACGACGGGAGGTTCACCGGAGAGATGGCGTTCTTCGCTCAAGGAGAGAACAAGGCCCTCGCGATGCGCGAACTCGCGAAGCGTCGAGGGATCGACCTCAGTGAGTCTTACGCCTACTCCGACTCCGAGACCGACGTCCCCATGCTGGAAGCCGTCGGACACCCGTTCGCGGTGAACGCCGATCGCCAACTGGAGAAGATCGCGCACGAGAACCAGTGGCCGCTACTCACGTTCAGCCATCCCGTGACCGCGCTCAGCCGCTCGAAGTCCCACACACCGTTCTTGTTGAGCGCACTGGTGGTCGGCGTCGCCGCCGTGCTCGGACTCGGCGGCGCTCGATACCAGCGTCGCTAGAGCGTCAAAAGGTCACGCGCGCCCGTGTCGGACGAGGGGTGACGCAACTTGCTCATCGCGCGCGCCTCGATCTGACGGATGCGCTCACGCGTCAAGTTCATCTCCGCGCCCACGTCCTCGAGGGTGCGGATCTCTCCCGCGCCGTCGAGACCAAAGCGCATGCGCAAGATCTTCTGTTCACGCTCGTCGAGCGGCTGGAGCAACTTCTCGATCGCGGCGGGCATCATCTTCACTGCCGCCACGTCAAAGGGTGACTCGGCCGA
>DASZIH010000091.1:0-1853 GCA_035949355.1 Acidimicrobiales bacterium | reverse complement strand
CGCGCCGCGCCCACCGCGTCGAGGCCCACGTGGATCAACACGCCCTCGTCGCTCACGGTCGTGTCGAGCACGTCCCCCTCGCGATGCGCGGCCGCCAAAAGGTCTCCGCGGTCGAGTGGCAGCTGCAGCGTAAGGACGCGGTCGTGCGAACGGAGTCGATCGCCGATGGTGGCGATCACGACGTCGAGGTTCTCGCCCGTTTTCGCCGAGACCCAGACGCTCCCGTCGTAGAGTTTCGCGAGATCCTTCGCCCGCGAACCCGGCACGTCGGCCTTGTTGAAGACCAGAAGTTCGAGCACCTGACCGGCCCCGATCTCGATCAGGACGTCGCGCACGGCGGCGATCTGCTCTTCGGCGTTGTCACTCGCGCCGTCCACCACGTGCACCAAGAGGTCCGCAAGTTGGACCGACTTCAACGTACTCATGAACGCCTCGACGAGTTCGTGCGGCAGGTTCGAGATGAAGCCGACCGTGTCGGTGAAGAGCACCGTCTCGCCGCCGGGGAGCTGTCGCTGGCGCGTACGCGGATCGAGGGTCACGAACAGACGGTCTTCGACGTGGACGCCCGCGTTCGTGAGCGCGTTCAGCAGCGACGACTTGCCCGCATTGGTGTAGCCGACGAGCGTCACCTCGCGGTGGCGTCCGCGGTCGCGCCCTTGACGCTGCACCTGTCGGGTCCGGTCGATCTCCTTCAGTTCCTCGCGGATTCGGTGGATTCGATGGACCAGGCGGCGGCGGTCGACTTCCAGCTGAGTTTCACCGGGACCGCGCGTCCCGATGCCACCGGCCTGCTGAGACAGTGACCCACCCGCTCGGCGTAGTCGCGGCAGTCGGTACTGGAGGAGCGCCAGCTCGACTTGCGCTTTTCCTTCGGGCGTGCGCGCGTTCTGCGCGAAGATGTCGAGGATGACGGCGGTGCGGTCGATCGCGGTGCGCCCGAGCAGCTTCTCAAGGTTTCGCTGCTGCGCGGGTGTGAGGTTGTCCTCAAAGACGACGGTGTCCGCGTCAACGGCGAGGCAGACATCTGCCAGCTCTTTCACCTTTCCCGAGCCGATGAACGTCGCGGGATCGGGCTTCTCGCGGCGCTGGACGATGCGCGCCACGACGTCGGCGCCCGCCGTGTCGACGAGCAGGGCCAACTCGTCGAGCTGATTCTCGAGCACTTCTTCGTTGACGCCCGGCAAGAGGACGCCCACGAGCACGATCTTCTCTCGAAACGTCCGATCGATGAGGGTATCGGGAATGTAGGTCAAGCCGCGAGCCACTCCACGTCTGCGATGAACTGCACCGGACCCGTCAGGGTCGCCTTGTCTCCATCGAATTGCACCTCGAGCGTGCCGCCGGGATTCTCTACGATCACGTGTTCACTGGCGAGACCGTCACGACGGACAATGGCGGCGACGGCGCACGATCCCGTTCCACAGGCCTCGGTCCAGCCAACGCCGCGTTCGATTACTCGAAGACTGACGTGCCCGTCGCCGAGCACCGTGACGAACTCGACGTTCGCGCCGCCCAGTTGCGCGGCGAGCTTCTCCGCGAGCTCTTCTCGCGCGGCGTCGTTCATCGAAGGATCGTCGCGCACGACCACGTGAGGATTGCCGACATAGGCGACGCCCCAGGCGCCATCCAGTTCGTCACCGAGCGTGACCTCGCCCATGGCAACGCTCCCGCGTCCGGCGAACTCGCTCGTCATGTCAAGTCGCACGGTTCGTCGCCCCGCCATCGTGTCCACCACGAGTTCACTCCAGGTACCGTGCGCGGCACGACGGAGCGCGGCCACGAAGCATCGCACGCCGTTCCCCGACATCTCCGCGATCGAACCGTCCGCGTTGAAGAGCGTCATCGAGACGGGG
>DASZIH010000090.1:0-22058 GCA_035949355.1 Acidimicrobiales bacterium | reverse complement strand
CAACTGACGCAGGCGGTGTCACAACTCACGCACGCGGTCAGTCAGCTGGCCAAGACCAGTACCGTCGAGGCCGCGCAACGTGCCGCCGACTCTCACCGGCTGCTGGTGACCTCGGGGATCGTGCTGGCCATCGTGACGATCCTCGCTCTCCTCGCCGGCTGGTTCGTCGCCGGCAGAATGCTGCGACCCATCCGAACCATCACTCGAGCGGCACGAAGGATCTCATCGTCGAATCTCCACGAGCGCTTGGCCCTCGAGGGTCCGAAAGACGAGCTGAAGGAACTCGGGGACACCCTTGACGATCTCTTTGAGCGTCTCGACGCGTCCTTCGAGGCGCAGCGACACTTCGTCGCCAACGCCTCTCATGAACTGCGTACTCCTCTCACTGTCGAACGCACGCTTTTGCAAGTCGCGCTCGACGACCCTGACACGACCATCGCCCAGTGGCGAACCACGGCCACCGAAGCCCTCGCGTACAGCGACGAGCAAACGCGCTTGATCGAAGCGTTACTAACGCTGGCCAGTAGCGAGAGTGGCATCGACGGGTGCGAGTCCCTCGACCTCGCCGCTGTCGTCACGTCCACGCTGGCCAACGTCCGGGCCGAGGCCCAACGGGCCGAAATTCACGTGGACGTGGTTCTCGCTCCGGCACCTCTGCAGGGCGATCCCTTACTCATCGAACGCCTCGTCGCTAACTTGCTCAGCAACGCAGTGCGGCACAACGTCGTTGGCGGCCGCGTCGAGGTGGTCACCGAGATGAAGAACGGAGCAGCGATGCTGTGCGTCTCTAACACCGGGCCCAACATTCCGGTAAGCGACGTTGACCGGCTCTTTCAACCTTTCCAACGGCTCGATTCCCGACGCGCGCATCACAGAGACGGGCACGGACTCGGACTCTCGATAGTGCGAGCCATCGCGAGCGCTCACCAAGCAGATATCAGCGCCCGTCCCATGACCGAGGGCGGACTCCTCGTCTGCGTTGCGTTCCTGCAACCAATGAACGGGCCAACTGCCCCTGAAGGTCCGCTGCAAACCGACCGAGACGAAGACGATAGTGAATCATCCGCGACGACCTGACAAGGTATCGAGTGCACCGTCAAACGTCGTGCTGTTGCAGCGGTACCTTGTTCCCATCATCATGGTCGATTCTGAAATACGCAGCTGGCGTGATCCCGGTTTCCCGTCGAAATGCGGCGACGAACGCGCTGGTCGACGCGTAGCCAACTTTCTCAGCCACATTTGAGACCGACTCGCCGGCTGCCAGGAACTCCAGGGCGGTACGAAGTCGCAGAAACGCTCTCCACCGCCCAAAAGGCAACTGAGTCTCGGTGAGAAATAACCGAGCGAGGGTGCGAGCACTCGCGCCTACCTCAAGTCCCCACTCCTCAAGCGTCCGTTCGTCAGAGAGATTATCGACGAGCCCGTCCGCGACGCGTTTGGCTCGTTCGTCGCCAGGAAGGTGAACGTCGAATGACACCACTGGCACTGGAACCATCAGATCCACGAGCACTCTCTCGGCGCGGGTTCGTTTGAAAGTATCGAGTTCGTCTGCCGCCAGGTAATTGAAGAGTTCCACCATCAGTGACGTGGCCGCAACGGCTGTGCATTCGGTCCACTCGATCGGGCACCGCTCAGGGCGAACGTACGCCGAGCGCATGGTCGCGATGCCGTCAGAGAGAGTTTCGTGGCGCACACCCGCTGGTATCCACATAGCTCGCGTGGGCGGCAGCACCCACGCCGAGGAACCACTTCGAATCGTCAGCACTCCGCGCGCCGACCACGCCAACTGATGGTCGGCATGACTGTGCCAGTCATAGACGGTGCCCTCGGACATCGGAAACGTGCACACCATCACGTCGGGAGTGCTGTTACTTTCGTTCATCGCAGTTTGTCCGTCAGTCGACATTGACTGTCACTTTACGGCTTCGAATTTTCGAAGAGCATCCTCTGCGCAAAGATTGTCCGTCTTACGACACGAGTTGGCAGCGCACGGGCTTGAATGGCGTGAAGAGCCCACTTAACGTTCTGGACATGAACGACAACCACGTCTTATGCGCCAGTCCTCAGTGGGCCGAGGGCCTCGAGATCGACGTCTTAATTCCTCTCTCGACAGGCGTTGAGCTGGGCGACCTCATGCTCGAGGTTGGACCGGGCCCGGGCGCCGCGACAGGATGGCTTCGTCATCGAGTCAAGCGCCTCGTCGCGGTTGAGTTGGATGCCGCTTCGGCCGGGTCACTTGCTCAACATTACGAAGGAACGAACGTGGAGGTCGTCGTCGGCGACGCCTCGAATATTGGTTGCCCCAACGACACGTTCGACTCAGCGGGATGCTTCACCATGCTGCACCACGTGTCGTCGACAGTGGGTCAAAATCGGATTCTCGCCGAGATCATGCGTGTCCTTCGCCCCGGCGGCGTCTTTATCGGTTCGGACAGCATCGCTAGTGACGGACTCCACCACTTCCACGAGGGCGACGTCTACAACCCCATCGATCCCGGTTCGCTCTACACGCGACTTTCCACGCTTGGTTTCACACGAGTGAGCGTCATGGTCGATCACCATCTGCGTTTCACGGCGTACAAGCCGGAGGGGGCGTCGAACACATGATGAGTTCGATGAAATTGCGAGGGACCATCACCGGACTCATCTCCTTCGTGGCTTCCGAGGAGGAGATGTTGCTCCAGTACACTGAGCGATCGCGCGCGACGGAAGGGAGCCCCGAGGTCTGGGCGGCGGTGCCGCTCGTGGCGCACAACACTGAATTCAAAAGGCAACAAGTCTGTCGCTTGGAAGCGGTCGCCAGAGGGACCATTCCCACGACCTTTAAGGAGGTCGACCACCGCTCCCACGAGGTGTACGAGCAGTACTCTCGTCGCCCATTGGACGAAGTGCGCGCTGAGCACCGGGCCGTGACGACGCGGCTCATAGATCTCGCGAGCCAGCTCAGCGACGCCGACCTCCTCGATCCTTCTCGCCACGAGTGGCTCAGCGGCCGAAAACTTTGGCTTCAGGTCGTGGTGCGAGGATTCTGGCATCCGGCCGGACACCTCGGCGAGTTTTACTTAACCCACGACGAGAACACGCGCGCGTTGAGTCTCGCCCGACACGCACTGGGCGTGACGCAGTACTTGGAGGCGCCGGACGACGTAGTGGCGATGGGTGCTTACAACCTCGCCTGCGCGTACGCGCGAGCGGGACTTCTCGACGAAGCTGCGGACGCAATCACCCTCGCCGTGGAGAAAAATCCAGAGTTCCGAGAGAAGTTTCGACATGAACCGGATTTGGAGGCCCTTCGAGACAGTGGCCGACTGAGTGAAACTCTCGGCACCTAGGTGTCCTACCATCCACGGCTCAGGTGGCACCAGATCGCCTCGATGGTCATTGCCCGGATGAACTATGTGCCACCAAAAACAGTGTCGAAATCAGCCGTCGGTGTTCGTAGTACTGAGTGAACGAGCTCGACGTGCCGCTCGCACTTCGACTTCTTCGAACGAACTACAGCGACAAAGAGACGACACGATGCAACCGATTTTCAACGCCCAACTATTCGACGTGGAGCACGGGCTCAGTGCCTCAGGTCAACGCGCCTACGACGTCCGCACTGCCGAGTTCGCCGACGCCCTCAGTGACTTCAGGAGCCAGTGGGCGAGGTCTCACCCCGGCTGCAGACTGTGGCTACGAGTGCGCGACGACGTCCGGCGTCGCTTAACGACTACCCGTGAGGCGACGAGGAGCAGGCGCCGCCCGTGCAGCGAGCGCAGCCACGCGCACGACTCGTCGGTGTCTCTGTCGCAGGTGGAACGTGTCGACACGTCGGGTTCGACTGTTTCGTCGATGAGCACGTGATCCAACGACGTAGGAGTAGTGCGCTCTGGCGCCGTCCGACTGCGCCACGGCCTAGGTGAACGTCGCGTCAAGAAATTTCCAGGAGATAATGCCGTCGATAGTCTCGGGAGGTGAGTTGGCCCCCGGCAGAACTAGTCATCGACGCGGCGCTCGTCGAATCACTTCTTGCTTCACAGTTCCCTCACTTGAGCGAACTCGACTGTCGCCACGTCGCCGAGGGCTTTGACAACTCACTGTGGCGACTCGGTGACGACCTTGTGGTCCGCGTCCCGCGTCGCGCGGCGGCGGTCGAGTTGACGTTGAACGAACTTCGCTGGCTCCCGAACGTCGCCGCGCACGTGACCCTTCGAACGCCCCTGCCCCTGTTGGAGGGTGTCCCCGACCAGGGGTATCCGTGGCACTGGTCGATCACGTCTTGGATCGAGGGCGTCCCCGGCGACCAGATCGACCTCGACGACAACGGTGACGCGGCGGAAGCGCTGGCGACGTTTCTTCGCGAGATCCACGTCGACGCGCCTACCGACGCGCCGCGCAACCCCGTACGTGGCGTCACACTCAGCGCGCGCACGGACATCTTCAAAGAGCGACTCGCACAAGTAAAGAGCCTCATCGAAGGCGAGCCACTCCTCGATCTCTGGGATGAGTGCGTGGCGGCTCCGACGTGGTCCTCGTCACCTCGTTGGCTCCACGGTGATTTCCACCCTGCCAACACCGTGTACCGCGATGGAAAACTCGTCGGCGTGGTCGATTTTGGTGATCTGTGCGCCGGCGATCCCGCGACCGACCTCGCCGGTGGTCTGATGTCGCTGCCGTTTCATGCCCTCGACGATTTCTTTGGTTCGTACCGTTTCGTCGACAGCGCGACGCTGCAACGAACCATCGGCTGGGCACTGTTGTTCGGTGTCTTCATGGTCACTCTCGGCGTCGACAGTCGCCCAAGTTATCTACCGGTGGGCCAGCGAACGCTCCTGAACGCAGTCCAATTGGCCGACACGCTCTGACCGCCCCAGCGCAGGCGAGGGGCTAAGTTTTTGAAAAGGAGTGTTCCGTGGCGGCGTCGCGCGTGTACCTAGAAGAAGGCAAGAACACCGTCTTCGCCATCTACCTCGACTGGCCGGGCTGGTGCCGACGCGCCAAATCCCCCGAACTCGCGATCGCCGCGCTCGACGACTACCGCGAGCGCTACGCCAAGATCGTCACCGCGTCGTTTCGTCCGGGTTCGTTTGAAGTCATTGGCAACGTCAGAGGTAACGGTACGACGGACTTTGGCGCGCCGGACGCTCGGGGGCCCTGGGATGAAATCGAACTCACACCACGTCAGTTGAAGCACCAGTTGGCGGTCCTCCAAGACTGCTGGAACTATTTCGATGACGTCGTTGAGAACGCACCGGCCGAGTTGCAAAAGGGACCGAGAGGCGGGGGACGCGATCGCGACGCCGTCGTCGACCACGTGCGCGAAGCCGAGCGCGCGTACTGTTCGAGGGTCGGCTACCGCGTCGCGCCGCGCACGCCCTGGGACGAACAGCGCGACGTCGTCCTGACGACGCTGCGGGCGGGCACCCACAACGAGAAATGGCCCGTCGCCTACGCAATCCGGCGCTGTGCCTGGCACATCGTGGATCACGCCTGGGAGATCGAGGACAAGAGTCGATAGCCCATTGGCCAAGCGGGTCGGGTACTCACCTACCGCATTAGTCAATAAATCGAAGTTCCAGAGCCCGATCCGCGGCATCAAAGCCCAAGCGTCGATAGAAATCGAACGACGTGGTCGACGGATGTGTCATCAGGTAGTCCAACTGCATCGTTCGGGCGTCGCTGATGAGCGACTCAATCAACTTCGCCCCGATGCCGCCGCCGCGAAACACGGGCTGGACGTAGACACTCTGCACCATGCCCGCCCGGCGAACAAACTTCTCCGGACCCGGAATTCGTTCGACGACGAAAAGCCACGCGCAGCCAACTGGCTTGCCGTCAATGGTCGCGACGTACGCGCGATGCGACTCACGATGCTTCTCGAACCACTCGAAGAACTTCAACTCGAATCCTTCTCGGCTGAGTCCCTTTTCACCGCCCTCTTCAGTCCGCCATTGAAAACGAAGTGCCGCGAGGTCGGAAATGTTCGCCGATCCCGCTCGAAAGACGTTCGCGTTGGTAGTCACGACCAGAGGTTACGTCGCAAAGAGCCACCACGGACGTGGCGCAAGGCCATCACGCCTGAAACTCGAAGTCACCTCCACGAGTGATAGTCGACTCCAAAAGCTTGCAAAGTCTGCACGGATCCATGACTCGTCAAAAGATCGACGGTATGTAGTCTTTGGCCATGAGTTACCAGGCCTATCGAGAACTAGATCGAAGCAACCGGAAATGCGCACGACGAGCCATAGCAAAAGGTCGTCTTCACGAAGATCCAAAGATCAACGAAGCAGCTCTCGAATGGGCTGAACACAACCTCCGGATCTATTGGGTCTGGATAGGCATCGGTGTGGTCATATCGCTCGTATCCTTAGCGACCTCTTCTGGCTTCATCGTGTTTCCGATACTTATACTTGCTGGCGCGTTGAGTCTCTACTACCGGACTCGCAGATTCAAGGCTCTGCTCAATCCACTCGGATCGAGTAGCTAGTCCATCTCTTCAGCGTCACACGCGACAATCGAATTGAGGAGGTTGGGACATAGCGTGGAACGTGGTGTCGTCGAGCGTGAGTGGCGGACGTTCGAAGTGGGTGAGCACGAAGACCGAGTGGTGAAAGGGCGGGATCTCGCCCCACCAGCCTTGCCAGTCACTATCGAGCCACGGCCCTCGAACGGGACCGAACATGTTTCGACCCATGATGGTCGCTCCCACGTTCGCGGATCCGAGGTTGAAGACGTCATTGTCGATACCTTCGCTGCCGCCCGATAGACCGATCATCTTTCGACCCGACTTCGTGGCGAAGATCCACTCGTGGAGTTGAGTGCCACCGACGCCGAGTGGATTGGCTTCATCTTGATGAGGTCCGGCGACGTAGCCATCCAGTGAGACTGACAGCACGTACACCTCGAGCTTCGACACTTCGCCCTCCTCGCGGTGCGACGACAGCAGGTTATCGTCCAACGTTTCGTTCACCGCACGCGAAGGTGCTCGAGATAGGAAGTGACGGCGTGCGAACTGCGAAGCATTACGACCTCGGCTTGGGTCGCCTGCGTTCGTGCTTCGTTCGGTACGCTCTCGTGGTATCGAGCGTGGGTCCTCCACGACCACAACACGACGTTGCGCTCCTCGTCCAATGAGAAGAGATGACGAAGCGACTCACGGTTGCCGTTCCAAAGTTCTTCACCGGTGAAGCCTCTTTGAATCGTTCGACGAAGAAGCCGAAGGATGACGTGGCGTCGAGGAAGATCGATGAAGACGATCACGTCGGCGCGACTCCACAGCAAGTCACGAACTGAGCTGTAGTTACCGTCGCTCACCCACCGCTCCTGTTGAGAGAACCCGTCGACGCGGTCGCGGAAGGTCTCGACGTCGAGTGCAGTCCAGTTCTCCTGGTGGTAGATCGAGTCGAGTTCAAGGCAGGGCGCGTTGAGAATTCGACCGACTTCTCGTGCGAACGTGGACTTGCCACTCCCCGAGGCGCCTTGCACGACTATCCGACAAGGGGGACGGCCATCAGGTTCAGGTGCGTTCGCCACCGCGGAAGCCTACCGAGCAACTGAAACCCAACGCGACGCTGTTCGATCCGCTGCACGGCGCCACAGTGACTTCGTCACGGTTTCAGCTTGAGAGAGATCGCCAACTCGTTGACGACGTCGTCAAACATGAGGCTCGCGTTCTTTACCGTCCCCACGTACTGACCAAAGAGCTCGAACGTGAGGAATCCGAAGATCTCCGTCCACGCCATGAGCGCCTTCAGATAATCCTCGGGCGCGACGCCCGGCATGATCGCCGCCAGACCTTCGACCTCGAGGTAGCGACTCACGTCACTCTTCTTCCTGCGCGGGCCGGATGGCGCGGACGTTTGCCGGCTCTCGCCCATGATCGCGCCCAACACGCGCGCCACCCGTGCCGCTGCGTCGATCGTTTCCGTCGGCGCCACGTAGCCCGGGATGGGCGTCCCGTAGATGAGGGCGTACTCGTGGGGGTTCTTGGTGGCCCATCGTCGAATCGCGCGCGCCGACGCCTTCCACCGTCCGTACGCGTCCGCACGCGCCACTTTGGCGTCCGCGCGTTCCACGCTCCGACCAAGGTCGTTGTAGGCGTCGAGAATGAGTGCCGTGAGCAGCTCGTCTCGAGTCGCGAAGTAACGGTAAAGCGCCGAGGAGACGAGACCCATCTCTCGCGAGACCTCACGAAGGGAGAGTCCGGCCACGCTCTTTTCGGCGATCAACTTCCTCGCTACGCCCTTGATCGCTTCAATGTGGGTTTCGCGCGCCCTGGCCCGCGAGTTGGTTGCTGTGCTCATGAGGCCAGTATTCCACAGCGAGAGCAGTGCTCTTGCAATTTCGTGGTTCTCGTGTCATACTGTTTGCGAGAGCAGTGCTCTCGGTAATCAAGGAGGCGCCGTGGCGCACTATCTCATCGTTGGAGCCGGACCAATGGGCAGCGCGGTGGCGTCGTTGCTGACGCACGAGGGCAATGAAGTACGCCTCGTGACGCGAAGCGGCTCCGGTCCCGAGGATCCACTGATCACGAAGGTCGCGCTCGACGCGACGAGGTCCGAGGAGTTGAGTGAGCTCGCGATGGGCTGCGAAGCCCTTTTCAACTGTGCGAATCCTAAGTATCACCGTTGGCTCACCGACTGGCCGCCGATCGCGAATTCACTGCTCGCTGCCGCGACGCGCTCCGGCGCGGTCCTGACGACACTGTCCAACCTCTACGCGTACGGACGTCCCACTGGACCACTGACGCCCGACTCCCCCTTCCTCGCCGACTACGAGAAGGCCCAGGTGCGCGCCACAATGTGGCACGACGCCCTCGCGGCGCACGACCGTTCGCAGCTTCGCGCCACCGAAGTGAGAGCGTCCGACTTCATTGGACCCAAAGCCCAGAGCGCCGTTGGCGCTCTGGTCGTCAAGCGTGTCCTGGCAGGAAAGCGCTGCTGGGTGCTCGGCGCGAGCGACCAGCTCCATAGCTGGAGTTACACGAACGACGTCGCCCGTGCGCTGGTGGCTTGCGCCCACAGTCCCAACGCCTGGGGTCACGCGTGGCACGCTCCCACCAACGCGCCTCGCACCCAGCGTCAGGTCATTGACGACCTCGCGGACGCGGCGAACGTCGATCACGTCGCCGTGTCGACGATTCCGATCTCCGTCCTTCGACTCGTGGGGCTCGTGAGCCCCGTGACGCGCGAGCTGCCAAAGACCCTGTACCAGTTCACCTCGCCCTTCGTCATCGACGACAGCGCGACGAGACTGAAACTCGGTCTCGAACCAACGCCCTGGTCTGAGGTTCTCAATGAGACGATCGCGTCGTACCGATGAGCGCGTCACGACGCCAACTACGGCGTGAGAACAAACTCGTTCGACGACGTCAGTCCTTCGACGATCGTGCGGACCGTGTCACCCGTGCTCAAGCCCGAGTTATCGAGCACGTGTTTTTCATAGACGCCCAATCCTTCGTACTGGGCGTACATCGAGCGAATCGGGTCCTCTAGAGTCAGCGCGCCCGCGTGTCGTGGATCCTTCGTCCGCTCCATGGCGCGCACCAGACAGTCGTCGATCGTTGGTCGCAGCACGACGTAGGAGAGCGGCGCCGCGAGGTCTGCCAACTCCTCGCGCAGGAGATCGAAATGCCACGGCCCGAAATGACCCTCAAGGACGGTCGCGTAACCCGCCTTCACGTAGCGCGCCGCCACCGAGAGTGACGCGCGGATCATCTCTTGATTCTGTCCGTCGGCCCGTGCCTCCCAGGGCGGGATGAGTCCATTCACGATGGAGGCGAAGAAGAAGTCCGCGTCGATAACGGCCGACGGAGTGAACTCGCCCGCGACCCGTCGCCCAACGGTGGTCTTGCCAGAGCCTGGAGCGCCCGTAAGTATCAACAGGAAGGAATCGGGCACGGGAGAAATCTACCCGTCACCCCAAACACGTCCGGTCTCCTTGGCCTGTGGGCCGCAGGTGAGAACGATGAAGCGGCGTCGACTACAGCGAGAGTGCTTGCGCCAGGTCGGCAACGAGGTCGTCCACGTCCTCGATACCCACGCTCAGGCGAACGAGATTCGCGGGCGGTTCGAGGATCGAACCCGCCGTCGAGACGTGCGTCATCTCCGAAGGCAGTTCAATCAAACTCTCCACGCCACCGAGGGACTCGGCGAGGATGAAGATCGACGTTGACTCGCAGACCTTTCTCGCGACGTCCACGCCGCTCTTCAGCGTGAAGCTCACCATGCCGCCAAAGTCGCTCATCTGCGCGACGGCGATCTCGTGCCCGGGGTGGTCGCGTAGTCCTGGGTAGTACACGCGGTCGACGGCGTCGTGCTTGTTCAAGTAGTCCGCCACGGCACGCGCGTTCGCACAGTGGCGATCCATGCGCACGCCGAGCGTCTTGAGTCCCCGCAGCAACAAGTAGCAGTCCATTGGTCCCGGCACGGCACCGATCGCGTACTGGTGGAACCGCAGACGCACCGCGAGGTCGTCGTCGTTCGTCGCGACGAAACCACCGATCACGTCCGAGTGGCCGCCGACGTACTTGGTCGTCGAGTGCACGACGACGTCGGCGCCGAGGGAAAGAGGGCGCTGCAGGTACGGCGTCGCGAAGGTGTTGTCGACGACGAGGAGCGCCCCGTGTTCGTGCGACGCCAACGCGAGTGCCGCGATGTCGACCACGTTCAAGAGGGGGTTGCTTGGCGTCTCCACCCAGAGCATTCTCGTCGTCTCAGTGAAGGCCGCGGCGACCGCGGCGGCGTCACTTAGGTCGACGGTCGAGATTCGTACGCCCCAGTCACCGAAGATCCGCGTGAGGAGCCGATACGTACCGCCGTAGGCGTCGTTGCCCAAGATGACGTGGTCACCCGGCGCCAACGTTCGAAGGAGCGAATCCTCGCCCGCGAGTCCCGACGCGAACGCCACACCATGACGAGCACCTTCTAAGTCGGCCAAACACGCCTCAAGCGCGGCTCTCGTTGGATTATTGACTCTGGAGTAGTCGGAAAAGCGAGGCGCGCCGACGCCGTCTTGGGCGTAGGTGGAGGTGAAGAAGACCGCCGGGTTGACGGCTCCGGTCACGTTGTCGGGCTCGGAACCCACGTGGATAGCGCGCGTATTGAAGCCACTCACGCGTCGCTCCTTTGCTCCAAGAACCCCAAGAGGTCGCTGCGGGTCAAAACGCCGACGGGGTGTCCCCCGTCGAGCACCAAGACGCCTGCCGTGGTGCTCAAGTGTCTCGTGAGTTCAGTGATCGTCATGCCGACGCCCACCATCGGCATCGACGGGTCCGCGACCTCCTTCACGCGGAGGTCCAGCACCGACGCGTCACGGGTCGTCGCCTCCAAGAGGCCCAACTCACTGAGGGACCCCGAGACTTCCTTGGCCGCCAAGGGCAGTTCCGCCGTCGTGGTGACGAGGAGCTGCGAGACGTCCTTTTCTCGCATCAACGAGATCGCGTCACGGACGAGAACGTCCTCGGTGACGAGGACGAGGTCGGCCAACGTGCTGTTCTGACGCGCGATCTTCGCCGCCAACACGTCGCCGGCGTCCATCTCGTCGCGCGGTCGCAAGAACCCGAAGTCCGTCATCCACGTGTCGTTGAAGATCTTCGAGAGGTACCCTCGCCCCGAGTCAGGGATCAAGACGACGACGACGGCTTCCTCGGGCAACGAACGCGCGACACGCAGTGCGGCCGCGACGGCCGTCCCGCCCGAGCCACCGATCAAGATGCCCTCTCGCCTCGTGACCTCGCGTGCCATGGCGAACGCGTCGGCGTCACTGACGGCGACGACCTCGTCGACGAGCGAAGGATCGTAGTTCTCGGGCCAGAAGTCTTCGCCCACGCCTTCGGTGAGATAGGGCCGACCGGCGCCTCCGGAAAAGACCGAGCCTTGCGGATCCGCCGCGATGATCTTGATGTTGGGATTCTTTTCCTTCAGGTACTTCCCGACACCACTGATCGTGCCGCCCGTGCCAGCACCCGCCACGAAGTGCGTCACCCGACCCTTCGTCTGCTCCCAGATCTCGGGACCAGTCGTCTCGTAGTGGGCGCGAGGATTGTTGGGGTTCGAGTACTGATCGGGTCGAAAGCCGTTCGGCGTCTCTTTCGTGAGGCGCTCGGCGGTCGAGTAGTACGAATCGGGGTGCTCGGGAGCGACCGCGGTCGGACAGACGACGACTTCGGCGCCGTAGGCGCGAAGGACGTCGATCTTTTCCGGCGCCATCTTGTCGCTCATCACGAAGATGCACTTGTAGCCTCGGTGCGCCGCCACGATGGCGAGTCCCACCCCGGTGTTGCCACTCGTGGGTTCGATGATCGTCGAACCGGGACCGAGCAGACCCTCTTGTTCCGCCGCGAGCACCATGGTCAGCGCGGGTCGGTCCTTCGAACTGCCACCAGGATTCGTCGTCTCCAACTTCGCGATGAAGTCGCACTTGAGATCCCCACCGACAGCGCTCAAGCGGACCATCGGCGTGTGGCCAATGAGTTCCAGCGGGCTCTCGGCCACGTCCATGTCGGCGTAACGCATAACTCTTCGTTTCTACTAGGACTGCACAGATTTCGTGTGAGAGCAAGAACTTCTCGCCCTCACTCTAAGGGACGGTGCGCGCCTCACTCGGACAGCGGGTTTCCACGCGTTTCACGTTCGTGATTCGCCGATCCGGGCCTGGAACGACGCCGCGCCGAGTCGCGACACTCCCTGACGCCTACCGTACGGCACCGACCACTCCTACGATGAACTCGTGACCTCCCCGTGGCCCGAGACCGTGGTGCGAAGGACGGCGACGGCACTCGAGCCACTTCGCGATCCCGCCGAGGCGATCGCGATGGCCACGTACATGAAGTTCGTCGCGCCGTTCTTGGGCGTTCGCTCGACACCACGTCGACTCGCGTTGCGCGAGCACTGGCGAGGGCTCGAGACGCCCACGAGCGATGCACTCGGCGAGGCGTGCGTCGCCCTCATGGCCAAGGAACAGCGCGAGTATCACTACGCCGCCTACGACCTCATCGAGAGGTACGTCGACGTGACGGACGAGTACTTTCTCGTCGAGTACGTCGAAAAGCTGCTCACGACGAAGCCCTGGTGGGACACGGTCGACGGATTTGGCTCGACCGCGGTCAGTCCACTCTGTCGGCGCTACGACGCAGGTGAACTCGTTCTCAACTGGTCCGCGTCCGACAACAGGTGGCTCAATCGCGCAGCCATCCAACACCAGCGCGGCTGGAAAGACGACACCGACGTCGGATTCGTCCTGCGTCTCTGTGACGCGCACAGCGCGAACCGGGAGTTCTTCGTCGCCAAAGCGATCGGTTGGGCGCTCCGCGATATCGCTCGCTTGGACGCGCCCGCGGTGCGAACCTTTGTGCGACGGCACCCGAATTTGAGTTCCGTCGCGGTCCGCGAGGCGCGTCGCGGATTGGGCGAGTTGTCAACGAAGCCGACCAACAGCTCCAAACGTGTCATCAGCAACCTTCGTCCGTGAGTTCACGTCAGCCCGTTATCGTTGGTGGCCAGTTGTGAGTTCACTCGCGCGAGCGTTGCTGGTGGTACCAGAGCTCGGCCAGGTGAAACCGTAGACTCCTCATGATCACGACGTCACGGCGACGCCCGCATCGTAAAGGGAGGACCAATGTCAGTCTTGTCGAGGCACGCGCGACTCGTCGTCGCCGGTGTGGCGGTAACCCTCGGGGTGTCACTGGTGCCGGTACTCGCTGGCGGTCCCGCTGGAGCGTCCTCCTCGCTCTGCACCAAGGTGACGACCGCCGAGGTGTCGAGCTTTCTCGGGGTCAAAGCCACCAAAGTCACGACGAACGTGAACGGCAACGTGACCGTGTGCTGGTACCGCGTCGGGTCGAATACCCAATCCGCTTTCGTGCGTATCCAAACGGGCGACAACAAAGCCGGTTTCAACCTCGACAAGAAGTCCGCCCAGACCCAGGGCGAGAAGCCCCAAGCTGACGTGAACTTTGGATCGTTGCCGGCGTTCTCTGCGTCGCTCGGTTCACCGTCCTACGGCGTCACCTACTCCGTCACCGTATTGAAGAAGTCCACCGAGCTCACGATTGGCGGGGTCACCACCAAGCTGTCGAACGTCGAGGGACTCACGAAGAAGGTCTTGTCGCTCGTTTGACGAACGACCTCTACGACGTGAGGCGGTTCGTCAACTCGACGGCAGCTTCAACCCGGGGACCGTCGTGGACGGGACCGTTATTGGAGTGCCGCCACCAGTAGGGCTCGCGGCGCCTCCGCTCGAGGGGCTGTTGCCCGCAGCGCTCGTGGCGTCGAGGAGGACTTCGAGAGTGCCGGTGTCAGCAGTCGTGACGAATCCACCGATGCTCGGATTCGCGATGTTCCAGCTGCTGAACTTGATCGGAATCTCGGCGAGCGCCGCCAAGCCACTCTGCGTTCTCTCAACGGTGACGCTGAACGTGATGGATTTGGTGACCCCGTGCATGGTGAGCTGACCCGTCGCGCTCGTCTTCGTCGACGCGCCGAGCGCTGGCATCGAGCCAAGATTCATTGGCGACGTCAAGGTGAACGTCGCGGTCGGATACTGCGCGACGTCCATGATTCGTCCATCGAACTGGGCGTTCCGTTGCGACTGATCACTCACAACGGAGGCCATGTTCGCGCTGAAGGTTGCTTTAGTGATCGACGCGCCACTCACGTCGATCGAGCCCCAGACCTTCGACGTACGACCCACGGCCGTGGAGTTCTGACCAATGAGCACCTCACTCACGCGGTACCCGACGATCGAGCCCTTGCCAACGTTCAAGGTCCCAACCACCGAGCCCGAGGACGAGCCCGTGGCCGTCTTCGTCGTGCCCGTTGTCGGGAGTGAGAGCTTCGCGGGCGGAGGACCCTCGATGAAGTGAATGTAGATGAACGGTCCCGCGACTGCGACAAGGACCGTGACGGCGACGCCAAGCACAATGTAGTTTCGAATCTTGTGTTTTCCTATGATCGTTCGAATCGTCACTGACATCCTTCGCGTTTGGTCTTCGCGAAAGCGTAAGGAATGGTCCTGGAGGTCAGCTAAGTGAAAAGTAAGAGCGTTTTAAGATGGCGCTGCTCGGCGTCACGCCGAGGTCGGTCGGTGAGTTCGAGTCGGACAGCTCAGCTCTTGATGAAGAATCGGTAGACGTTCGTCTCGCGCCGTTCGAAGCCAAGTTTCTGATACAGGGCGTTGGCCACTTCTCTCGACGGGCGACTCGTGAGATCTATGGAACGAACACCTCGTCCCCGAGCCTCACCCACGGCGGCCGTCGTCAACGCTTCGCCGATGCCTAGGCCCCGAGCGTTCTCATCGACGACGACATCTTCGATCCAGGCGCGAACGCCGGTAGGAATCGGGAAGATGATCAACGTCAAGGTTCCCACTACCATTCCGTTGTCCGTCGCGACGAACAGCGTCGCCGCGTCAGAACTCACCATGGTCTCAACGTCCAGCATGCTGAGCGCTACTGCGTTCGACGAGAGTTGGGGCAGCAGGTTGTTGAGACCGGCAACGAGCTCGGGCGTCGCTTCCGTCGCCTTCTCTACGGACACGCTCATTCGTCACCCCTCCAGACCGGACGACGAAGGTCGTCGTAGAAGACGTCGCGACGTTCGCCGTCGATCGCCGCGAAGATGGGCTCGACCCAGCGTTCGGCACCGATCGTAGGCGTGGGAATCTCGTCGCGTCCGAACCAGCCCGCGTTCGTGACCTCGAGGGGGTGCAACTTCAATTCGCCCCCCACGGCGCGACAGAAGAAAAGCAAGGAATAGAGCGGGATTCGCGACTGCCCGAGTCGCATCCCGTCGAGCACGCCGATGAGTCGTACGGGTTCGACGTCGATACCCGTCTCCTCGAGGACCTCTTTCACGACCACTTCCGGCGCCGAGTAGCCCACGTCGCACCACCCCGTCGGGTAGAGCCATATCCCTGAGTCGGCGCGTTCGATGAGGAGCAGCTTTCCCTCGTCGTTCGTCACCGCTGCGCCGACGGCGACCTTCGGCGTCTGGTAGCCCGGCACGCCGTGGCCGACCTCTTTCATCCACTCCGCCACGTACCCGTCCGCGTCGTCGACCCCGTCGAGACCCTCGTCGGCAGCGACCTTGATGTCGCCGGCGATCTTCAAGATCTCCTCGAAGCGCTCGCGTTCGTACTGGCTCTCGGTGAATCCGAGCCCGGTCTTCGCGACGCCCGCGAGGGACTCCGCCCAACGACGCAGCGTCTTTTCGGGAACCGAGCTACTCACGCCTTGACGCTACCAACGCCGCTCAGGCCAACGTCGCGTCGAGGACCTCATCGAGCGTGCCGACGAGGCCCGTGTAGAACGCACCGAAGTCCGCGTACAGGGCGGACGCTTCGTCAAAGCGCATCGTGTAGACGCACTCCTTCAAGTCGTCGACGTGCACGCCGAAGAGCGTCACGCCCCACTCCCAGTCGTCGAGTCCCGTCGAGCCCGTGATCAGTTGGACCACGCGGCCCCTGAACGTGCGACCGATCGCGCCGTGTTGGCGCATGAGGCTCTCTCGATCGTCGTACCCGAGTCCGTACCAGTTGTGCGTCTCGCCGCGACGCTTGGACATCGGGTAGAAGCAGAACGCGTTCATCCCCTCGGGCGGCAAGGTCGGATAGAGACGGTCGTTCAACATCTTCTCGGGCATGCCGGCCGCGTACTCGCTCACTTCGGTGACCGAGACGTAACTCTCGGCGACGCGAAAGCCGGCGCTCTGCACCTTCGATTGGAACCGGCGCACGTCCCAGAGATTCTTTCCGAGCACCATGAAACAGGCGTCAGCCTTGGCGCCGAGGATCGCCGCCGTCACCACTTGCACGCCCGCCTGGGTCGCCTCGTCGAGGGCCTTTCGCAACGCGCCCGCGTCGATCTCGCCAGCCGGGTGACAAAAGAGGTGCACGACGTTCAGACCGCGCGCGGGACCAAGGGGTGCAGGTGTCGACATGGTCCAATGCTAGGGGCAAACATTCGCGACCCACTGAGCCGAGAACGCACGAACCGCGGGGACTCGCCTCGCGGTTCGTGCGTTGAAGACGTTAGGGACGGCTTAGTAGTCGTCCATCCCGCCGCCGCCGGACATGGCCGAGGACTTCTCTTCGGGCTTGTCGACGATGACGCACTCGGTCGTCAAGAACAGTGCCGCGATCGACGCCGCGTTCTGCAACGCCGAGCGGGTCACCTTGGCCGCGTCGATGACGCCGGCCTTCAGCAAGTCCTCGTACTCGCCCGTCGCGGCGTTGAGGCCCTCGGTCGGGTTCTTCAAGTGACGGACCTTGTCGACGATGACGCCACCTTCGAGTCCTGCGTTCACGGCAATCTGGTTGAGCGGCGCTTCTACGGCCTTCGCGACCATGCGCGCGCCGGTCTGCTCGTCGCCGACCAACTTCTCGGCCGCTTCGAGGATGCGGGTCTGGCTGCGCAGTAACGCCACGCCACCACCGGGCACGACGCCCTCTTCGATCGCGGCCTTCGTGGTCGAGACCGCGTCTTCGATGCGGTGCTTCTTTTCCTTCAGCTCGACTTCGGTCGCGGCGCCCACCTTGATGACGGCCACCCCGCCGGACAACTTCGCCAGACGCTCTTGGAGCTTCTCGCGGTCGTAGTCCGACTCGGTGTTGTCGATCTCGGCCTTGATCTGGCTGATGCGACCCTTGATGTCCTCTTCGGAGCCGGCGCCTTCGACGATGGTCGTCTCGTCCTTCGTGACGACGACCTTGCGAGCGGTGCCGAGCAGCTCCAACGTCGCGGTGTCGAGCTTGAGGCCGATCTCTTCCGAGATGACCGTCGCGCCCGTCAGGATCGCGATGTCTTGAAGCATGGCCTTACGGCGTTCGCCGAATCCCGGCGCCTTCACGGCGACGGACTTGAAGGTACCGCGGATCTTGTTCACGACCAAGGTCGCGAGCGCTTCACCCTCGACGTCCTCGGCGATGATCAGAAGCGGGCGACCCGACTGCATGACTTTCTCGAGGACGGGCAGCACGTCGCGCACTGACGAGATCTTGCCCGAGACGAGCAGCACGTAAGCGTTCTCGAGGACCGCTTCCTGGCGCTCCGCGTCGGTCGCGAAGTACGGCGCGATGTAACCCTTGTCGAAACGCATACCTTCGACGAGGTCCATGTCCATACCGAAGGACTGACTCTCTTCGACGGTGATGACGCCGTCCTTGCCGACCTTGTCGATCGCGTCGGCGATCATCTGGCCGATCTCGGGGTCCGCCGCGGAGATGGACGCCACTTGGGCGATCTGCTCTTTGGTGTCGGCGGGCTTCGCCAAGTCGTGCAACGACGCGACGGCCGCTTCGACCGCGGCTTCGATGCCCTTCTTCAGTGACATGGGGTTCGCGCCCGCCGCGACGTTCTTCAGTCCTTCGCGGACCATGGCCCAAGCGAGGACGGTCGCGGTCGTAGTGCCGTCACCGGCCACGTCGTCGGTCTTCTTCGCGACTTCCTTCACCAGTTCGGCACCGATCTTCTCGAAGGGGTCCTCGAGGTCGATGTCCTTGGCGATCGAGACGCCGTCGTTCGTAATGGTGGGTGCTCCCCACTTCTTGTCGAGCACCACGTTGCGGCCCTTGGGCCCGAGGGTGACGCGCACGGCGTCAGCCAGTTTGTTCATTCCGCGCTCGAGGGCGCGACGCGCCTCTTCGTCGAAAGCGATCAGTTTCGCCACGGGTGATTCCTCCTAGTGCAGGCACCTTTTTGGTGCAAAGCAATATTAGCAGTCTCTGACCGAGAGTGCTAACGGAGACTTCAGCCCCCCGCGACCGCCGGGACCAGGGAGACCGTCTGACCGGCGACGAGCACGGTGTCGAGACCGTCGAGGAAGCGAACGTCCTCGTCGGCCACGAACACGTTCACGAACCGACGAATGCCCCCGTTGTCGTCGAGAACGCGCGTCGCGAGCCCGGGGTACGCCAGGTCGACGGCGGCGATGGCCTCGCGAACGGTCGAGGCTTCGACGGGGATCTCCCCGACGCCACCCACCAGCGAACGCAGCTGGCCCGGAAGTCGCACGACGACGCTCACGACGCCGCCACCAACTGGTGAAAGCGCAGGGCTTCCTCGGCGGCTTCGAGCGAGGGACTGATCGTCGAGCTGACCGTCGCGAAATCGGCGATGGCGTCGATGGTCTTCAGTCCGTGACCCGAGATGATGGCGACGATCGACTTCACACGGTCGATGGTTCCTCGATTGATCATCTGACGAAGCGACGCGATGGTCACCCCACCCGCGGTCTCGGCGAAGATGCCTTCGGTCCTCGCGAGGAGCTCGATGCATTCGAGGATCTCGTCGTCGGCCACGGACCCGCAGTCGCCGCCGTTGTCACGAAGTTCGTCGAGCACGTAGGGCGCGTCGGCGGGATTGCCGATCGCGAGCGATCGCGCGATGGTGTTGGGTCGCTGGGGCGTGATGAAGTCGGCGCCGCTGGAAAAGGCCGTGGCGATCGGAGAGCAGCCCGTCGCCTGGGCCCCGAAGATCACGGGCGCCGCTCCGTCGACAAGGCCGAGCTCGATGAACTGTCGAAAGCCCTTCGCGACCTTCGTGAGTTGACTACCCGACGCGACCGGTACGACGACCTGGTCGGGCGTACGCCACCCGAGCTGTTCGCTGATCTCGAAGGCCAGGGTCTTCGAGCCTTCGGAGTAGAAGGGCCGCATGTTGATGTTGGCGAAGGCCCAGTCGGGGTGCTCGTCCAGGAGCTCTACGCAGAGACGGTTGACGTCGTCGTAGTTTCCCTCGACGCCGAGCACGGTGCCCCCGAAGATGGCGGTCATGGCGATCTTCGACTTCTCGAGGTCGGCGGGGATGATCGTGACGCTCGGCCAGCCAATGAAGGCGGCGTGCGCCGCCACCGACGTGGCGAGATTGCCCGTCGAGGCGCACGCGGCGGTCGTGAAACCGAGACGCCGGGCACTCGAGAGTGCCACTGAGACCACGCGGTCCTTGAAAGAGCCCGTCGGGTTGCGCGTGTCGTCCTTCAGCCACAGTTCGCGAACGCCCAGCACTTCGGCCAGGCGAGTGGCGCGACGCAGCGGCGTCCATCCCGCGCCGAGGTCGACGGGCGCGACGCCCGGATCGGGCAACAGGGCGCCGTAACGCCAGATGGACGCGGGACCCTCTTGAATGGACGCTCGGGTGACGACGCCGCGGGCTGCGTCGAGGTCGTAGGCGACCTCGAGCGGACCAAAGCAGTTGTCACAGACATAGCGCGCTTCGTCTGGGTAGGTGGTGCCACACTCTCGACATCTGAGACCGGTAGAAAAACTCATAACTCCCTTTTCATCGTTCGGCCTTTGGCACCTGGTGTGAAGGGAAAATCCCGGGTTTCACACTGGTTGTCGCGACTTCTGCGGGGCCGTCCCTCAGTCGCTCTGGATGATGAATCAATTCTTACTCAAGGAGACGGCCGTGTCAAGTGCGCGCGAAGTCAACGTAACCTCGACGAAATGGCGAACTCCCCCGTACCTTGGACCCTCGCGAGCGAGTCGTACCGTCTCGAACGCGTAGCCGCCTTGAAGGGCGACACCACCGTCGCGGTCGTGATCCCGGCGAAAAATGAAGCCGCCACCATAGGCGCGGTCCTCGACACGGTGCTCATCCACGACCAGCTCGTCGACGACTTGATCGTCGTCAACGACCATTCGAGTGACGACACCGCGACTGTCGCCGACCATCATGGCGCGCGCGTCGTGCGACTTGAGGGTTCGACTGGCAAGGGCGCGGCGATGAGCGCCGGGGTCACCGCGACGTCGTCCCAGATCCTCGTCTTTCTCGACGCCGACGTCTTGAATACCACGGCCGACTACGTGGCGCGCCTCATCCAGCCCTTGCTGGAACGCCCCGCAACCCAACTCGTTAAAGGCTTTTACGAGCGTCCCTTGCATCACATGCCCACCGGTGGTGGGAGAGTCAACGAACTGACCGCGCGGCCCATCTTGTCCCTCCTCTACCCGGGGCTCGGCGAGATCCGTCAACCCCTCGCTGGTGAGACGGCCGCGCGACGGGGCGCACTTGACGCGATCACGCTGGAGTCAGACTTCGGCGTGGAGATCGCCATGTTGATCGACATGGCGGAACTGTTCGGCGTGCAGGCACTCGCCCAGGTGGACCTCGGCATCCGTCGTCACCGCAACAAGCCGCTCGAAGACCTTCGTCCGATGGCGGTGGAAGTTCTGCGCGCAGCGCTCGAGCGCTACAAGGTTGACGTGCCGAGTGACACGTCGGAACTAGCCGCCCGAGTTGGGACCGAGAATGACGATGACGCCGTCACCTGACGCGCCCGGAACCGGACTACCGCCACCCAACGGATGCACGACAGCGGCGGTGACGCCGACTGCCGCCGCGACCAAGAGCGCGGCAGCGTGGTCACCAGGGTTGTAATAGATGATCGTCGCCGGGACGTGAGGGCCGTTCACGGGTGGCAACGTGTCCCAGTTTTGGGTCATGAGCTTCTGGGTGTAGCGCGACGCGAGCGATCCAATCGTGGTGCCGTTCGCCACTTGCACGCGAACGTGCGACTTGATGACGCGGCCCGAGTGGGGCGCCGTCGTACTCGTCGATGAGGAGGCCGTCGTCGTGGTGGTCGTGGGTGTCCCACTTGAGGGAGTCACGGCTCGAACCATGAGGAAAGTGGCGCCGACGAAGAGTATGACGATGATGAAGACGACACTGAGTGAAGGTTGGTAGTGCGACCCTGACGCGTGGCCGTCTCGCGATGATGAAGTGGGCTCGCTCATTTCTCCCACACTAGAGCGATTGGAAGCGATTTACTAACCTGAAGAGTTCCAAGCCGGTGTGGCGCAGTCTGGTAGCGCAGGCGATTTGTAATCGTCAGGTCGTGGGTTCGAATCCCTCCACCGGCTCTGATGGCGTGTAAACATTCGGCTGTTCCTTGTCGGAACAGTTTCGGGTGATCCTTTACACAACTTCGCTTGATGCTTGACACAGTTTCGGGAGTTGCTTGACACCTGAGCCGCCTCTGGCCTTTGCTCTAACTGAGCAGAGGGGGCCAGATGCTGTGGGAGTCAAGCAAAATGGAACAACGTTACGACGCCGTGCTCGGCGTCCTTCGAGATGGTTT
>DASZIH010000089.1:0-18718 GCA_035949355.1 Acidimicrobiales bacterium | reverse complement strand
GCGCTAAAGGTCTCCACGCGCCCACAATAGACACGCGTCCGAGGAGTGGTTAGCACTCGGTAAAATCGAGTGCTAACAAGGAGAACGTATGGCCCGGCGCGTGAAGACCCCACCTCAGCCCCAGAGCAACCTCGACGCGCGCAAAGCGACCATCTTGGAGGCCGTCGTCGTCGAGCACATCGACACCGCCCAGCCCGTGGGCTCGTCGTCCGTCGCCCACAACGCCGACCTCGTGGTCTCGCCGGCGACCGTGCGCACCGAGATGGTCGCCCTCGAACGCGAGGGTTACCTGGCCCAGCCCCACACCTCGGCGGGGCGCGTCCCCACGGACAAGGGATACCGCTACTTCGTCGACCACCTCGAGGCGGGCGTCCTCGGGCCGGCGCAGCAACGCCAGATCAAGGAGTTCTTCGCGCACGTGCGCGGTGAGGTGGAAGACGTCCTCGAACAGACGTCGCTGCTGCTCAGCCAACTCACGAGCTACACGTCGGTCGTCGTGGGATCGGGTCACTCGCGCGCGACCGTCTTGAGCGTGCAGCTCGTGAACCTCGACGCTCGCCACCACCTCCTCGTGACGGTCTTCTCCGACGGCACGGTCACGAAGCACAGCGTGCTCGCCTCCTTCGAAGCGAACCACGTGGAGGTGACCGAAGCCTCACGACAACTGAACGCACTGCTCATTGGCACCACGCTCGAGGCCAAGGTGCAGGTGCCCTCTCGAGGTGACACCGTCGCGAAACTCGTGCGTGAAGCGGTCTCGGTCCTGCACGCGGAGATGCCCACCATGGAGGGCGAACAGGTCTACATCGGCGGCTCGGCCAAGGTGGCCGACGTCTTCGAGGGCGTGGAAACGGTTCGAAAGGTGCTCGGCATCTTGGAGCAAGAGCTCCTCGTCGTCTCCCTGGTCGAGGACATCTTGGACAAGGGTGTCACCGTCGCCATCGGCTCCGAACACGGCTTCGAACCGCTGTCGTCGTGCGCCGTGATCGTGGCGCCGGTCTCGCTCGACGGCGAGACCATCGGCGCCGTCGGGCTCTTGGGACCGACGAGGATGAAGTATCAAGAAGTGATGGCCGCGGCCGAAGCAGTGTCGAAGCACCTGACCACCCACTTTGGCGGAGAGATTGAACGTGGCTAATTCCAACCTGTACGAAGTGCTCGAAGTCGACGCGAACTGTTCGCCCGACGAACTGAAGCAGTCCTATCGACGCCTCGCGCGCAAGTACCACCCCGACACGAACACCGTCGATCCCGCCGCTGAGGCGCACTTCAAAGAGGTCTCCCAGGCCTACGAGATCCTCTCGGACCCCGAACGTCGCGCCAACTACGACCGCTTCGGCTCTGACGTCGGCGCCGGCGGAAACCCCTTCGGTGGGGGCTCGGTCCAGGACATCTTCGACATGTTCTTTGGCGGGATGGGCGGCAATCAACAGGGGCGTCGCGGGCCACAGACCGGTCCGGACGCGGAGGTCACGATTGACATCACGCTGGAAGAGGCCGCCTTCGGCGCGACGCGCGAAGTCACGGTCACGTTGCCCCAGCGCTGTCCCACGTGCGCGGGATCGGGATGCGCCGAGGGTACGTCGCCGGTCACGTGCGAGGAGTGCGGCGGCGCCGGCGAAGTCCGACGCGTACGAAACTCGATCCTCGGCCAGATGGTGACGTCACAGACCTGCACCCGCTGTCAGGGCATGGGGTCTCGGATCGAGACACCGTGCGACACCTGTCGCGGCGACGGCCGACGCCAACAGAGCGTGACCTTGAGTGCCCAGATCCCCGCGGGCGTCGAAGACGGATCGACCATGCGACTCGCGGACCGCGGCCCGGCGGGTCCTCGTGGCGGCGCCAACGGACGGCTGTTCGTGCATCTTCGCGTGCTGAGCGATCCCCGGTTCGAACGTCACGGCGACGACCTGCACCACGAGGCGCACATCGCGTTCAGCCAAGCGGTCCTGGGCGCGACCATCAACGTCCCCACCCTGCGCGACGAACTCTCGATCGACGTCGAGGCGGGGAGCGCCAACGGCACGGTGCACCGCGTGCGCCACGAGGGCGTCGAGCACCTGCACGGCCGCGGTCGCGGCGATCTCTACGTGCACCTCGTCGTCGACGTGCCCAGTGAGCTCGACGAGGACTCCGAGAACCTCCTGCGTCAGTGGGCCGAGCATCGCAAGGAAGAGGTCCGCGAACCGAGTGGCGGACTCTTTCGTCGACGCAAGGCGAAGAAGTGACCCTTCTCGAGTGGCCACGCCGCGTGGCCGCGATCGGACAGTTCCACGTAGATGATCTGGCGTCGCCCGAACTTGGTCCCGACGACGAGCAACACCTACGAAAGGTGCTTCGCGTGCGTGAAGGCGAAGAGATCGTCGCGACGAACGGACGAGGTTCGTGGGTGGTCTGTGAAGTGACCCAGCGTGGACTGAGCCCGGTGTCGCACGTCCACCTCGATCCGGCGAGCCCCGAAACGACGCTGTACTTGGCGCCGCTGAAGGGTGACCGCGCGGAGTGGGCGGTCGCGAAGGCCACCGAGGTCGGGATAACCCGAGTCGTGCCACTGATGAGCGAGCGCGTGGTCGCGAAGTTCAAGGGCGAGACGCGCGACAAAACCCTCGCGCGTTGGCGACGCATCGCGAGCGAGGCCGCCGGACAGTGTCGTCGGACCTACGACGTCGTGATCGACGAACCCGTCAAGGTGAAGGACGTGCCCGAGTCGGTGGCGATCGCGGACCTCGGGGCCAAAGGGAATTGGCGTGGCGTGCGCAGCGTGGCGATCGGACCGGAAGGTGGATGGGCCCCGAACGAGTGGGACGAGTCTCGACGTCGTGTTGGCCTCGGTCCCACGGTGTTGCGGGCGGAAACGGCCGGCGTCGTGGCGGCGTCGGTGCTGGCCTTCCAGGCTGGTGGCTGGGGCTTTACCTTGGACGGCGCGCAAAATGAGTAATGATGAGAGCACTAGATGAGTGACTGCCTTTTCTGCAAAATAGTCGCGGGGGAGATTCCCGCGAAGGTCGTCGCCGAGAGCGACACCTCACTCGCGTTTTACGACATCGCGCCCCAGGCGCCGGTTCACGTACTCGTGATCCCCAAGCGTCACGTCACCAGCGTCAACGACGTAACGACGGACCATCGTGGGGTCTTCGACGACCTCATGGAACTCGCGCAACGCGTCGTGACCGACGAGGGCGTACGGAACAGTGGCTATCGCCTCGTCTTCAACGTGGGTGACGACGGTCAGCAGACGGTCGCGCACCTCCACCTGCACGTCCTCGGTGGCCGACGGATGCAGTGGCCACCCGGATGACCGAGATCAAGTCCGACGACGCGCTCACGGCGACCACCTACGTTCCCAATACCCACCTGATGGCGAGTCTTCTCGGCGCGCGCGACGAGCACCTGCGCGTCGTGGAACGCTCCTTCCCGAAGTCCAAGATTCGCGTCCAGGGCAATCAGATCTCGGTGACCGGTCCCGACGCCGCGACGGTCCTTCGACTCTTCGACGAACTGGTCCTCGTCCTCGAGAGCGGTCAGTCACTCGACACGACCAAGATCGCGCGCACCATCGACATGGTGGCGGACGACCTTCGCCCGAGTGAAGTCCTTCGACACGAGGTCGTGCGTGGCGCGAAAGGCAAGGCGATCCGCCCCTCGACGGCGGGACAGAAGCGCTACACCGACGCCATCGACAACTCGATCATCACCTTTGGCATCGGGCCGGCCGGCACGGGCAAGAGCTACCTCGCGGTCGCCCAGGCCGTGCAGGCGCTGCACCGCCGACAAGTCCAGCGCATCGTCCTGACGCGCCCCGCCGTCGAAGCGGGAGAGAACCTCGGATTCCTACCGGGCGACCTGATGGCGAAGGTGGACCCTTACCTGCGACCCCTCTACGACGCCCTCTACGACATGGTGGGCGCCGAGGGAGCGCAGCGACTCATCGCGAACGGCACCATCGAGGTGGCGCCGCTCGCCTTCATGCGCGGTCGCACCCTCAACGACTCGTTCATCATCCTCGACGAGGCGCAGAACACGACGCCCGAACAGATGAAGATGTTCCTGACGCGAATCGGCTTCAACTCAAAGGCCGTCGTGAACGGTGACGTCACCCAGATCGACCTCAACGGCAAGCGCAGCGGCCTCGTCAACATCGACCAGACACTCGGCGACGTCGAGGGCATCAGCTTCGTCTACCTCGGCATCAAGGACGTCGTGCGCCACCGTATCGTCGCGGACATCGTCGCGGCGTACGAACGACTCTCATGAGTATCGACATCTACGCGGCGGACGAGCAGCACGACCACGAGATCGACCTCGAGCGCTGGGTCGATCTCGCGCGTGGCTCCCTGACCGACGAGGGCGTGCGCGGACTCGCCGAGGTGTCGCTCATCTTCGCCGACGAACCGACCATCGCCGACCTCAACCAGCAGTTCATGGGTCACGAAGGTCCTACCGACGTCTTGAGCTTTCCCATCGACGACGAACCCGAGCCCACGGGTCGCGTGCCCGACGCCGGGGGCAGTGGTCCCGGCGAGCCGCCGTTGCCGGAGATTCCCCAACTCATCGGCGACGTCGTCATCTGTCCGGCCGTCGCCGCGCGCAACGCCGTCGAACACGAGGTGTCCTTCGACGACGAAGTAGCCCTTCTCGTCGTGCACGGCGTGTTGCACCTCCTGGGTTGGGATCACGTCATCGACGACGAAGCCGAGCGAATGGAGGCGCGCGAGCGAGAGTTGCTGACTCGCCACTACCGCGCGAGTCCAGCGTGATCGCCGCCGTCTGGCGGGCGGGTGACACGTACCTCACCCTCACCGTGGTCATCTTGTTGATGCTCTCGGGCTTCTTCGCCATGTCCGAGACGTCTTTGACGAGGATGAACAAGGGACGAGCGCGCTCGCTTCGCGATCAAGGTCGCCACGGCGCGAAGGCGCTCGTGTCACTCACGGAGTCGCCGGAGAAGTTCCTCAACCCGCTGCTCTTGTTGGTGCTGATCTGTCAGCTGGTGTCGGCGACGATGGTCGGTGTGTTGGCGGGTCACCTCTTCGGTGCGGCCGGTGTCTTCGTTGCGACCTTCGGAGAAGTCGTCATCATCTTCGTGGCCTTCGAAGCGATCCCGAAGAACTTCGCGATTCAACACCCCGACGAGGCCGCGCTCGTCAGCGCGCCGGTCGTCGGGCGCATCCTTCGGTTCTGGCCCGTGCGCTGGATCTCGACGATCCTGCTCTGGGTGGCCGACAAGGTCATCGGTCTCTTCGGGGGCGGTGGCAAGAGTCAGCGCATGACCGAGTCAGAGGTCCTCGCCATGGCCGACGTGGCGCACGAGGACGACGCGATTGAATCTGAAGAGCGCAACTTCATCCACTCCATCATCGAGTTCGGCGACACCATCGTGCGTGAGGTGATGGTGCCGCGCATCGACATCGTCGACATCAGTGGCACCGCCACCGTCCGCGAAGCGCTCGAGCTCTCGATCCTGAGCGGCCGCTCGCGCCTGCCGGTTCTCGGCGACGGCGTCGACGACGTCGTGGGTCTCGTGAACCTTCGCCACCTCGCGCGGTTGCTCGCGAACGATCAAGGTGGCGAACTGGTGAAGGACCACATGGGCGTGGCCCAGTTCGTGCCCGAGACGAAACGCGTCGCCTCACTGCTGAACGAGATCCGTAACGCCAAGAGTCACCTCTTCATCGTCGTCGACGAGTACGGGGGCACCGCCGGACTCGTGACCCTCGAAGACGTCCTCGAAGAGCTCGTCGGTGAGATCACGGACGAGTCCGATCCGAGCGTCGACGACGACAGCACGCGCTCGATCGACGGGGGCGTCGAGATCAGTGGCCGTCTCAACATCGACGACGCGAACGACGAGTACGGTCTCGCCCTACCGAAGGACGGGTGGGACACCGTGGGCGGACTGGTGCTCGACTTGAAGGGCGGCGTGCCGACCGTGGGCGACGTCCTCACCACCGAGTTCTACCGGTTGACGGTCGTGCGGATGGACGGGCGTCGTATCGAAGAGGTGCTCGTCGAGCCGCTGTCGGTGCCGCTGTGACGAGGGCCGGCTTCGTCGCCGTTCTCGGTCGACCGAACGTCGGTAAGTCGACGCTCGTCAATCAACTCGTCGGCGCGAAGGTGTCCATCACGGCGGCGTCGCCCAACACGACGCGTCACGCGATTCGCGGGATCTTGAGCGAGGGCGACACGCAGATCATCTTGGTGGACACCCCCGGCCTGCACCGTCCTCGAACCACGCTCGGTGGCCGGCTCAACGAGACGGCGCGCTCGGCGGCGGACGGCGTGGACGTCATCCTCGCGGTCATCGAGGCCAGTGCGCCTATCGGCCCGGGGGACCGACACGTGATCGAGACCATGTTGGGTCACGCGCGCGGACCCAAGGGACCGCGACTCTACGTGGTGGTGAACAAGATGGACCGACCCGGCCGCGAGGCGGTGGCCGCGCAACTGCTCGCCGCGAGCCAGGCAGTCGACGAGATCGCCGCTGAGGCGAACCTTCAAGAGGCCGCGGAACGCGTGGAGTACTTACCCGTGTCGGCCAAGACCGGCGAGGGGACTGCGGCGCTGTTGGTCCTGCTCACGGCCGCGATGCCCGAGTCGCCGTTCCTCTTCCCGGACGAGGAGGTCTCGGACGTACCCGAGGCGATGTGGGTCGCGGAGCTGGTGCGAGAACAGCTCGTGCGAAAGACGAAACAGGAGTTACCGCACTCCATCCACTGTCGGGTGAGTGAGTTCGAGTGGCCCCACGTCACCGTCGAGATCCTCGTCGAACGTGAGAGTCAAAAGGGCATGGTCATCGGCAAGGGCGGACAGCTCTTGAAGGACGTCGGGATCGCCGCGCGCCGTCAGCTGCCCGAAGGCATGTACCTCGAACTTCGCGTGCGCGTGGAACCGGGCTGGCAGAAGCGCGACGACGTCCTAGTCCGCTTCGGGTATTGATTCGAACGTCGTCACCAGGCGACGACGTTCACGAGCGTGCTTGAGCGCCAGGTAGATGATGGCGGCCGCTAGACCGACGGCGACGATGCCGAGCGCCGGCGTCGGGACACCGACGTACTTGAGACCACTCAAGAGCACGGTCGCGGTGATGATCCGTCGAAGCGCCACGCCGTTCGAGCGTGACGACAGGAGCGAACCGACGATGACCATCGGCACGGAGCCGATGATGATCGACGTCGTGAGCGAGAAGTTGACGTGGCTGAAGATGAGCGTCCCCACCGTTGCCGAGAGCGTGAGGGGGACGGACTGCGCGAGATCGGTACCCACGAGTTGGCTGTTGCGAAGGCTCGGGTAGAGAAAGAGCAGTAACACCAGGATGAGCGATCCCGCGCCCACCGAGGTGAGGCCCACCATGAAGCCACCGACCGCACCGATGGCGATCGTCGCCCCGGGGCGCACGGTGATGCCTTTGTCGTTCGCCGTGGGCGGCAGCAACGTGCGTCCGAGCATCGCCAACGCGCCGATGATGAGCGCGGTTCCGAGCAGGATCTGAAGGCGATGCTCCGCGATGGCACTTTGGCCCAAGAGATGCATGACGTACGTACCGAGGAACGCGCCCGGGAGCGATCCGTAACAGAGGTATTTGACGAGCCCCGTGTGCACCGTCTTCTTACGCCAGTGGATGAGGACGCCCGCGGGCTTCATGAAGAGGGCCGCCACGAGGTCGGACGTGATGGCGGCCGTCGGGGTGATGCCAAAGACGAGGACCAACATGGGCGTCATGAGGGCCCCACCGCCCACGCCCGTAAGCCCAACGAGGAGACCCACGACGGCGCTGCCGAGCACCAAGTAGAGGTCGATGTGCATGCGTCTCCGTAACTAATACTAAAACCAGTGAAATACTAGTTTATTCGACGAAAACTGCGAACATCGTAGGGATTGCCTAATTTTTTCTGGGAAGTGCCCCACCGTGGGTCCACGCCGCTCGACCGACCACCGCGGGAACCACGCGGCGCGGTGCGGCCGTGGGCCTACTGGCGAAGTTCCTTCAAGAACGCGTGCACGTCGGCTTTGTCGCGCGTGCGGCGCATCGGTGGCAACTTCTTGAACATCGCTCCGCGATACCTGGCGACGGCGAGTCGGGTGTCGAGCACGGCGACGACCCCGCGGTCGTCTTTCGTGCGAATGAGGCGACCGACGCCTTGGGCGAGCAGCATCGTCGCGCGAGGTAGGTCGACCTCGAAGAAGGGATGATCCGATTTCTCTCGGCGCGCCTCCGCCAAGGGGTCGTTGGGCACGCTGAAGGGGAGCCGGTCGATGGTCACGAGACTGAGCGAGTGGCCCGGCACGTCGATGCCCTGCCAGAAGCTCGTGACCGCGAAGAGGCTCGCTTCAGCACTGTCGCGAAACTGTTCGATGAGCCGAGCGCGTGAGAGCGTTCCTTGAACGAGCACTTCGGTCTCGAGACGAGGTTCGACCGCTTCAGCGACCCGCTGCATGACCGAACGATTCGTGAAGAGCGCGAGGGTTCGACCGTTCGCCGCCGTGATGAGCTCGACGAGCTCTTCGATGATGGCCGCCTCGGCGCCGGGCGCGTTTCGCTCGGGGAAGTTCTCCGGCACGTAGAGCAGTCCGTGGGTCGGGTAGTCGAAGGGACTCGCGAAGTGGTCGATCACGCAGTCATCGAGCCCCAGATTCTTGGGCAAGGTGTCCGGGATCGTGGCACTCGTCAAGATCGCCGTCACGTTGCCCCACAGGTCGTCGCGCAGCCGTGGCCCGACGTCGACGAGGGAGATCTCGACGTCGATCTCTCGATCACGGCGAGAGAGGAAGAGCAGTTCGCCGTCCTTCACCTTGTTGACGCGGTCGAGGTCATTGGCAAGATGGATGGCGGGACCGAGCGCGCGAACCTTACGGAACTCGGCGTCCGGCGATGAGGTCTCGTGGTCACGAAGTCCCTCGACGAGGGCGCTGACGAGTTCGTTGGCGCGCGCAAGTTCGAGGACGCACGTTTCGTCGAGTCCCTTCAGCTCGTTTCGTTCGTACTGCGCGAGGAGCGCCGTCGCGAGGCGATCGGCGCTCGAGAGCAGTTGGTCGGCCCGGGCCCGATCGTCCTCACCGAGCAGCGACCGTGCCCCCGTGGCGAGGGCCCGAAGTCGCGCGGCGTTGAGCGACGTGCCGAGCAGGGTCGCGAAGATGTCGAGGATCTCGTGTGCCTCGTCGAAGACCACGAACTCGTGGTTCGGGAGCAGCATCGACCCCGACGCCAGGTGCGAGGCGTAGAGGTGGGCGTTGACGATGAGGATCGAGCTCTCGTTCGCGCGGTCCTTCGCGAGTTCGGCGAAGCAGTTCGCGCCCTGGGGACACTTGGTGCGCCCCAGGCACTCCTGGGGGGTCACGGAGAGACTACGACGCGCGCGCGAGTCGACTTCGAAGGGAAGCTCGTCGAGGTCGCCCGTCACGGTGTCGTTCGACCAGCGAAGGATGCGTCGCATCTGGTCAGCGACACCTCGCGGCACGTCGGCGCCGTCGTCGAGCGTCAACTGCGCGCCCGCGCCCAGGCTTTGCGCACGATTGCGACACAGATAGTTCTGCTTGCCCTTCAACACCGCGACCCGTACGCCCTTCACGTGCGCCGCCACTTGGGGGGCGTCCTTCGTCGCGAGTTGGTCCTGGAGGTTCTTCGTGGCGGTGGCGATGACGACTCGCTCGCCCGCCATCACCGCCGGCACGAGGTACGCCAGCGACTTGCCGACACCGGTCCCGGCTTCGATGACGTGATGACGACGACGCGAGATCGCTGACGCCACCGCGCGCACCATCTCGCGCTGGCCGTCGCGCGACTCCCCGCCTCCCGGCAGGTCGTGCGTGATGGCGTCGAGCAGGGCGAGCGCGCGCTCGGCGTCGACCTCGACGACGTCGTCGTCGATCTGGACACCGTCTTGTTCGTCGACGTTGACGTCCACGGCGTCGTCGTCGGGGTCGAAACTCTTCACTCATCGACCTTAGAGGTCGTGGGGGACTTCTTAAGTTGAGGAAGTAAGTTTCATTCGTGCCCGATCCACGTCCCACACCCTTTCCGACGTCCCTCGACCGCGCCAGCGTGCCCCGCCACGTGGCCGTCGTGATGGACGGCAGCGGCCGCTGGGCCCAGCGCCGGGGACTGCCACGAACCGAGGGCCACGGGGCGGGAGAGGTGTCCCTCGTCGACACCACCTACGGCGCCCTCGCGGCAGGGGTGAAGGCGTTGACGGTCTTCGCGTTCTCCACGGAGAACTGGCGTCGCCCCGTCGACGAGGTGCGCTACTTGATGAATTTCAATAGGGGGCTCCTCGAGCGCCGCCAGCACGAACTGCACGCCGACGGGGTGCGCATCGTCTTTTCCGGGCGCCGTGACTGGCGCGTGCCAAAGGGCGTCGCGTCGCGCATGGACGAGGCCGTCGAGTTGACGAAGAACAACAAGGACCTGACGCTCAATATCGCCTTCAACTACGGCGGGCGGGCCGAGATCGTGGACGCGGTGCGCGAACTCGTAAACGACAAGGTGCCGGCAAAGAAGATCGACGAGAAGAAGATCCGTGAGCGTCTCTATCACCCCGAGCTGCCCGATCTCGACCTTGTGATTCGCACGTCGGGGGAGTACCGGATCTCGAACTTCCTGCTCTGGGAGATGGCGTACTCGGAGTTGATCTTCACCGACGTGCTGTGGCCCGACTTTCGCCGAGAGGATCTCTACGTCGCGCTCGAGGAGTACCAGCGCCGCGAGCGACGATTCGGCGGTGTCGATCAGTGAGCGTGTTGCGCGCCACGATCGTCGCCGTCCTCTTGATCTACGTGTTTCTCTGGGTGTTGGCGTTTAACGGAGCGACCAGTCTCGTCGGGCCGTTGGTGGTGCCACTCGTCCTCGGCGTCCTCGTGGCGCTCGGTGTCGCCCTGCAGCGCTACATGGGCATCACGCCTCGAAAGCAGCACTTCAACAAACCAGAGGACGACCCCAAGCCGTGAACGAGGTCAAGGACGACGCCGTGGTGCTTCGGACCTACAAGTCCGGTGAGGCCGACCGTGTGGTCGTGCTCTGGACTCGCCACCACGGAAAGCTTCGCGTCTTGGCGAAAGGCGTCCGCAAGACGACGAGTCGCATGGGCGGGACGTTGGAGACCCTCGCGTACGTGAACGTGGACCTCGTGAAGACCCGTGGGGAGTTCTACATCGCGCGGCACGTCCAACACCGCGAACACCTCGCCACGTTGCGCTCGTCGTACTCTCGAATCTCCGCCGGCTACGCGGTCGTCGAAGCGGTGGACGCCATTCCCTCGGACGGTGTCCCCGACGAGGAGATCTTCGACCTCTTGACCCGCGTCCTGCTCACCCTCGACGACGAGTCGTTCGAACCGGCGCTGGTGCCGGCGTCGTTCTACTTTCGCCTCCTCGCACTCGACGGGTCCGAGCCCGTCGTCGACGTCTGCGTCAACTGTGGCCGGGCGCGTCCGCTCGTCGCCTTCGACGCGCAGATCGGCGGCACGCTCTGTGACGAATGTCGACAGGGTGTTGCCTTGTCGAGTGACGCGTTGCAGTTGATTCGACGCGTCGTGGGTGGCGACCTCGCGAACGTCCTGCGCGAGGAGAGTCCGCCCGGTGCCGGCGAAGTGATGGCTCTCGCGCAAGAGGCGATCGAAGTCCACTTCGGCAAGCGTCTTCGTGCGCCGAGTTCCGTCGCGCCCCTGACCGCTCGACCGAAGGGCTAGGCCCCATGGCGACGTCACCCTCCAACTTCGGCGTCTACGTGCACGTCCCGTTCTGCGCGCGTCGCTGCGACTACTGCGCCTTCGCGACGTACTCCGACCGCGACCACCTCATGGACGCCTACGTCGAGGCCGTCCTCACCGAGATCGCGCTGGCGAGGGAGTCCGGACTTCCTGCGGCCACGTCGGTGTTCTTCGGTGGCGGCACGCCGTCTCGGCTTCCAGCGGACGCGCTTCTTCGAATCCTCGACGCGCTCGAGCGCACGGGCGACGCCGAAGTAACGGTCGAATGCAACCCCGAAGACGCCAGTCTCGAGCGACTGACGACGTACCGGGCTGGCGGCGTCAATCGCATGAGCTTCGGCGTGCAGTCGACGCAACCCGCGGTCCTCGCCGATCTCGGTCGTCGTCACGGCACCATGGCGCATCGTGAGGTCTCCGAGGCCGTCACGCAGGCGGGCTTCGCGACGTGGAACATGGATCTCATCGTGGGTTCGCGCGCCGAAGGTCTCGAGGACGTCCGCCGCACCTTGAACGATCTCTTGACGCTCGAGAACCCGCCGCCGCATATCAGTTGTTACGCCCTCACGCCGGAGCCGGCGACGCCACTCGGTCGAGACCCCGCTCGACACCCCGACGAGGACGCCACGGCCGACGCCTACGACCTCGTCGGTGAAGTGCTCGAGCACCACGGGTACCTCTGGGAGGAGATCTCGAACTGGGCGAAGCCCGGACACGAGTGCCGCCACAATCACGTCTACTGGGACCACGAGGACTACGTGGGCTTCGGTTCGGCGGCTCACTCGCATCGTCACGGGCGACGGTTCTGGAACGTTCGCACGCCCGATCGTTACGTGGAGCTTCTTCGTAATGGTGCGTCACCACTTGGTGGTGAAGAGTTCTTGGACGACAAGACGCAACGCTTCGAGGCAGAGTCGCTCGCGCTTCGCACCTCGCACGGCGTACCCCTCGAAGCGTTCGACTCACTCGATGAGATCGCGCACCTCGTTCGCGTGCGCGATGGGCAAGTGACGTTGACGCCGAAGGCCCGACTCGTCGCTAACCAGGTGATCGTCCGCTTAAGAAGTAGTAACTAGTCCAGTAACCTTGCGTGATGGACGCACCATCCGAACTCGACCCCGGCCTGCTCGATAAGGTCACGAACCTCGCCAAACGGCGTGGCTTCATCTTCCAGTCGGCCGAGATCTACGGGGGATTTCGTTCCACCTACGACTACGGCCCCCTGGGCGTCAACATGTTGCGCAACGTGAAGAACGCTTGGTGGCGCGCAATGGTCCAGACCCGCCACGACATCGTGGGCATCGACGCCGCGATCCTTGGTCCACCGGCCGTGTGGGCGGCCTCGGGTCACCTCGAGACCTTCACGGACCCGCTCGTCGACTGTCTCGTGTGCAAGGAACGCTGGCGCGAAGACAAGATCGACGGGGTCTGTCCGAACTGCGGTTCGACCAAGTTCACGAGCCCTCGAGCCTTCAACCTGATGTTCAAGACCCAGGCCGGTCCGGTGGAGGGCGAGGGCTCGACGGCGTACCTGCGCCCCGAGACGGCCCAGGGCATCTTCACCAACTTCGCGAACGTCCTGTCGACGACGAGAAGGAAACCGCCCTTCGGCATCGCCCAGGTCGGTAAGTCCTTTCGCAACGAGATCACCCCGCAGAACTTCGTCTTTCGCACCCGAGAGTTCGAACAGATGGAGATGGAGTATTTCGTGCCGCCGGCCGAGGCCGAGGAGTGGTACCGCTACTGGATCGAGACGCGTTTTCAGTGGTACGTCGATCTCGGCATCCCGAAGGAGAAGCTCCAACTGCACGAACACGCGAAGGAAGACCTCTCGCACTACTCCAAGGGCACGACGGACGTCGAGTTCCTCTTTCCTTGGGGCTTCGATGAACTCGAGGGCATCGCCAATCGGGGCGACTACGACCTGACCCAACACGCCAAACACTCGGGCGTCGCGCTCGACTACTTCGACCAGTCGACGAACGAGCGCTACACGCCCTACGTCATCGAGCCCGCGGCCGGTGCCACGCGCGCGATGATGGCCTTTCTCCTCGCCGCCTACCACGAGGACGAAGTGGAGGGCGAGACGCGAACGGTCCTGCGTCTCGACTGGCGCCTCGCGCCCTACCAGATCGCGGTACTGCCCCTGTCGAAGAAACCCGAGCTCGAGGGCGTCTCGACCGAGGTGCTCAACTCACTACAACCACACTTCATGTGCGACTACGACGTCACCCAGTCGATCGGCAAGCGCTACCGCCGCCAAGACGAAGTCGGCACGCCGTACTGCGTGACGATTGACTTCGAGACGTTGAACGACCGCGCCGTGACCGTGCGCGATCGCGACACGACGGTGCAGGTTCGTGTGCCGATCGCGGACCTCACGCGGCACTTCTGGACCCTCACCTCGGTCTGACGATGGCGGACGACGGACGGGGACGCAAGTTCGGCACGGTCGCCGAGCAGTACGACCTCTACCGTCCGGACCCACCGAAAGCGGCCTCGTCACTGGTGGGTGACCTCAAGGGTCGGCAGGTCCTCGAAGTCGGCGCGGGCACGGGAAAACTCACACGATTTCTTTTGGCTCACGGCGCGGACGTGAGCGTCATCGAACCCGACGATGACATGCGGCGTATTCTGGTGCGCCGCAGCCCCGAGGTGCGCGTGCTCAACGGTCACGCGGAGTCCGTGCCCGCGAAGGACAGTGCGTTCGACGCGGTGTTCTCGTCGTCGGCGTGGCACTGGTTCACCCAACCCGACGCGACGATCGAGTTGGCCCGTGTCCTTCGCGATGACGGGACCATCTACGTGTGGTGGAACGGCTTCAGCACCGAAAATCCCTGGATGACCGACTTCGTCTCGCTTCGTGAGAGTCCGAGCGACTTGCGCGTTCGAGTGCGGGGCCGTCGCGTCGAGTTCGATCCCGACGGTCCCTTCGTCGACGCGTCGGACTTCGACCTCGAGTGGACGTGGCCGCGGACGATCGATGAGGTCGTCGGCGTCTTCGAGACGTACTCCGGGGTGATCATTCAAAGTGACGAAGAACGCCGCAACCTGGAACACGTCGTGCGAGAACGACTGACGGAGCGATTCGGCGACGGTGTCATCGAGCTTGAGATGACGCTACGAGGCACTAGCGCTCGACGGCGACCTCGCTGACCAACGGCGTCTCGTTCTTCGCCGATCGCCACAGCAGGGCCGGTACCAACAGCGCGACGCCGAGCCCACCGCCGAGCCAGCAGTCGCCGTACCAACCGAAGTGGGCGTAGAGCTGGCCGGCCAAGTACGAACCAATGGACGCACCAACGAACGCACTGACCATGTACGCACTGTTGAGGCGTGAGCGCCCGTTCGGCAAGAGGCCGTAGATCAGGGACTGGTTGGTGATCTGCATGCCCTGCATCCCGGTGTCGAGCACGATGATGCCGAGGGCCAGCAAGATCACGGTGTCACGGCCGAGCGCGAGGATGACGAAGGCGAGCAACATGAGCGTCGCGAAAATAATTGTGCTGGCGCGCGTGCGCTGTCGGTCGGCCTGGTGACCCGCGGCGTTCGCCGCCAACACGCCCGCGACGCCGAAGAGCCCGAAGAGTCCGATCACGGCGTTGGAGTAGTGAAAGGGCGAGCCGGCGAGGAGGAACGAGAGCGTGGTCCACAGGGCGTTGTTGGAGGCGAAGATGACGGCACCGAGGTACGCGCGACGGCGCAGCTGACGTTGGGTGACGAAGAGCGAGAAGACGCCGCCGACGAGCTTTCGGTACGCGACGTGCTCGCGGGCGGCTTCCTTTGGCAGTACCCGGTGCAAGATGACGGCCATGACGGCGAGGAGCCCCGCGGCACTCCAGTACACGACGCGCCAACTCGACAGCTGCGCGATGAGTCCCGACGCCGTGCGCGACAACAAGACGCCGAGAAGGAGTCCCGTCATGACGCGCGCGATGACGCGACCACGCTGTTCGGGTTGCGCGAGGTCCGCGGCCAGCGGCACGAGCACTTGACCGCCAACGGACGACAGGCCGATGACGAGCGTCACGACCGCGAGGATGGTGAAGGACGTCAAACTCGCCGCAATGGCCATCGTCACCGCGGCCAGCACGAAGATGCCAACCACGAGGCGACGTCGGGGCCACACGTCACCGAGGGGAACCACGAACGCGAGACCGATCGCGTAGCCGATCTGGGTGAGCGTCATCAAGAGTGACGCGCGCGCCGTTCCGACGTGGAAGTCTTGGGAGATCTGGTGCAACAACGGCTGTTGGTAGTAGAGGTTCGCGACGATGACGCCGATCGCCATGGCCATCAACGTGATGAGTCCGTTGGACAGTGGTTTTCTAGTTTCGACGTTCACGACATCACCTTCAAAGACGTTGTTCCACGCTACTGGTCGAACGTAAATCGAACGCCGCTACGACGTTGCTCGCGGCGGGATCGAGTAGGTCACTTGCGCCTTTGCGACGAGATCGCTGGAGCCTCTTGAAAAGAGTTCAACGTCGACGACGGCGAGGCGACGGCCAAGCTTGATGAGTCGGGCTCGCGCCAAGAGGTCCGTGATCTCAGGCTTGCGCAAGAAATCGATGTGGAGACTCGTGGTGACCGCGAGCAAGACCGGCCCGATGTTCGCGAGGATGATGAGCCACGCGGAGTTGTCGGCGAGGGCCATCATGGTTGGTCCCGACAGCGTGCCACCGGGTCGAGAGTCCCGACTGCTCACCGGTTGTGCGACAACCAGCGTGTCATCGTCGAGTGATTCGATGCGCGGGACGTCGAACTGGGGAAACGCCTCATCGACGATCGCTTGCAACTCGTCGATGCTGAGCACCGTCATGTCGTCAGGCGACCTTGCGGTAGCGATTCACGGCGAGTGGCGCGAGCACGAGGATGGCGCCGACGGACCACGCCAGCGCGATCCACGTCGACTGTCCGTGATACGTCCCGTCCATCAAGCCTCGAACGGCGATCGCCGTCTGACTGACTGGCTGGTTGATCGCGAAGGGTTGGAGCCAACTGGGCATGGAGGCGACCGGCACGAAGATCGCCGAAGCGAAGGTCAAGGGGAAGATCACCGGGAACGTCATGGCTTGGGCCGCTTCTGAGTTCGGCGCGGCGAGGCCAACGAAGGCGAAACCCCACGAGAGGCAGTACGCGAAGAGCAACATCAAAAGACAGGCTTGGAGGTACGAGACCACGGTCCCACCCGGTCGAAAGCCGACGAGGAAGCCAACGCCGGTGATGATGATGAGCACGAGGATGTTTCGAAAGAGGTCAGCGATTGTTCGTCCCCCGAGCACGGCCAGGCGAGCCATGGGTAGGGCACGGAACCGCTCGATGAGTCCCTTTTGCAAATCCTCGGCGAGGCCGATGGCGGTGCCCACCGAGCCAAAGATGGTGGTCTGGACCAAGATGCCCGGGATCAAGTAGTTCACGTACGTGTAGCCGAAAGTATGGATGACGCCACCGAAAACGTAGCGAAAGAGGATGACGAACATGATCGGCTGGATGATCATGAAGACAATGGCGACGGGGATCCTCACGAGCGCCAAGAGGTTTCGACGAGCGATGGTCATCACGTCACTAATTGCCCAGCGGAGTGACGAGTGCGACGAGACGGAGGCTGGCAGTGTGCTCACGCGTTGGCCTTTCTCTTCTGGCGACGGCCAACGGGTGTAGGTTCCGCGAGGGACGTGTCTTCTGCCTTGTGGCCCGTGAGATTCAAGAAGACGTCGTCGAGGCTCGGTTCGCGTAGTGCAAGTCCGCTCAGATGGATGCCCGCCGCGTCGATCCTGCGAAGGGCGTCGGCGGTCACGAGCGGTCCGTTGTCCACGGTGAGTTCCAAAACCGTGCCCTCGAGATTGGCTGCCTTGTCGGACAAGTTCGCGAGAAGAGGCTGGGCTCGTAACGCGTCGTCGATCGACGCGAAACTAAGGGCCAGCACGGTCGCGCCCATTTGGGCCTTCAGCTGAGCGGACGTGCCCTGCGCGATGATCTTGCCGTGGTCGAGCACGACGAGTTGCTTCGCCAGTCGATCGGCCTCGTCGAGGTACTGGGTCGTCAACAGCACCGTCGTCCCTCGTTCGACGAGCGTCTCGATGATGCTCCAGAGATCTTGGCGACTCTGGGGATCGAGCCCGGTGGTCGGTTCGTCGAGGAAGAGGATCGGCGGGTCGGCGACGAGCGCGGCCGCCAAGTCGAGACGGCGACGCATGCCGCCGGAATAGGTCTTGGTGATGCGATTGGCCGCGTCGCTGAGGCCGAAGTCGTCGAGGAGCTGGCGGGACTTCGCCACCACGTACGCCTTGTTGAGGTGATTGAGGAGACCGATCATGCGCAGGTTCTCGAAGCCCGTGAGGTTCTCGTCCACGGTGGCGTTCTGCCCCGCGAGGCCGATGTGGCTGCGAACCTGATTGGGCTGTTTGACGACGTCGAAGCCAGCGACGGTGGCGCTGCCGCTCGTGGGAGAGAGGATGGTGGCGAGAATGCGCACCATCGTGGTCTTGCCCGAACCGTTGGGACCGAGGAGCCCAAACACCTGGCCCGTCGGCACCTGAAGGCTCACGCCGTCGAGTGCCCGAACGTCTCCTCCGCTGAATGTTCGAACAATGTCAAAGGCCTCAACGGCGTAGTCGGACATAGGCAGCAGTTTAGAGAGACGCGAGACACCACTAGCGCGTCATTCACAGAGAACCGGTACTTTCTTCCTATGGCCATTTCAGAGAACGAGATCGCGCAAGTGCGCTCGGCGACTGACATCGTGGCCCTTATCGGCGAGACGGTCGCCCTCAAACGGTCGGGTCAGCGTTGGACGGGGCTCTGCCCCTTTCACGGTGAGAAGACGCCGTCATTCTCCGTGAACGCGGAGGAAGGCCGCTACTACTGCTTCGGCTGCCGCGTCTCCGGCGATCAGATCACCTGGGTGCGAGAGATCCAGCACCTCGACTTCATCGAGGCGCTTCGCGTGCTCGCGGATCGAGCGGGCATCGAGCTGCACGAGGACGCCAACGCGGGCCCTGCTCGAAAGGAAC
>DASZIH010000088.1:0-12982 GCA_035949355.1 Acidimicrobiales bacterium | reverse complement strand
GAACTGCACGCCGGCGCCGGTGGCACGGACGCGCAGGACTGGACCGAGATGCTGTTGCGCATGTACTCGCGCTGGGCGGAGCGTCGAGGGTTCGGCGTCGAGATCGACGAAGCCACCGAGGGCCAAGAGGCCGGTCTCTTGTCGGCGACGTTCATCGTGAAGGGCCGCTTCGCCTACGGGTGGCTGTCGGTCGAACGCGGCGTGCACCGACTCGTGCGCATCAGTCCCTTCGATTCCCAGGCGCGCCGTCAAACGAGCTTCGCGAGTTTGGACGTGACGCCACTGCTCGAGGACAACGCGGCCGAAGTCGAGATCGACGAGAAGGATCTACGCGTCGACACCTACCGATCGTCGGGCGCGGGGGGACAGCACGTCAACAAGACGGACTCCGCCATTCGTCTCACGCACTTGCCGACGGGTGTCGTCGTGAGCTGCCAGAACGAACGCTCGCAACACCAGAACCGTGCGCGCGCCATGCAGATCCTCGAAGCGAAGTTGGCGGAACTCGCGCGCAAGCAACGCCAGGCGGAGATGGACGCGCTGAGTGGCGATCGTGGGGACAACGCGTGGGGCTCGCAGATTCGAAGCTACGTACAAGCGCCTTACCAACTCGTGAAGGATCACCGCACGGACTTCGAGACCGGCAACGTCGAGGCCGTCTTGGACGGTGATCTCGACGGCTTCATGGAAGCCGAGCTACGTCGTCAGCGTTCCACTTCATAAATATCTGGTTATCCCACAATTGACTGGCTTTCATGGACCAAAGGCGCGTGACGCTCAAACTAGAATGGTGTCGGCACTGCGCCCGTGTGTCGCACAACTACCAGTAATCCCGAGGGGGTGTTGCCGTGATTCGATTCGAGAATGTCTCTAAGACGTATAAGAACGGCACACCAGCTTTAAAGGACATCTCTCTCGACATCGAAAAAGGCGAATTCGTCTTCTTGGTCGGTGCGTCGGGCTCGGGTAAGACGACATTCTTGCGTCTGCTCCTTCGTGAGGAGCATCCCGACAAGGGTCGGATTCTTGAGGCGGGGCGTGATATTGGCGACCTGCCCAAGTGGCGCGTGCCGTACCTCCGACGCAACATTGGTTGCGTCTTCCAGGACTTTCGACTGCTGCCGAACAAGAGCGTCTTCGAGAACGTGGCCTTCGCCCTCGAGGTGATCGGGCGTCCGCGCTCGACCGTCGAGTCCCAGGTTCCCCAGATCTTGGAACTGGTTGGTCTCACCGACAAATCGAAGAACCTCCCGCACGAGCTCTCCGGTGGTGAGCAACAGCGCGTCGCGGTCGCGCGGGCGTTCGTCAACCGACCACTCATCCTTCTCGCGGACGAACCCACGGGCAACCTCGACCCCTCGAACTCCGAATCCATCATGGCTTTGCTCGAACGGATCAACCGCACCGGCACCACGGTCGTCATGGCCACCCACGACAAGGCGCTCGTGGACCGGATGCGCCGTCGCGTCGTCGAGCTCGACCGAGGAGAGATGATCCGCGACCAGGTCCGCGGCGTCTACGGCATCGATGAGGGAGTCACCATCTAATGCGCGTGTACTTTCGCTACGCCTTCAAAGAGACGTTCAGCAATCTCTGGCGAAATCGAATGATGACGATCGCCGCGGTGCTGTGCGTCGCGGTCTCATTGTCCCTCGTCGGATCGGCTCTTCTCTTGAAGCAGAGCGCGGCCCAGGCGTCGGTCTTGTGGCAACAGGGAACCCGCGTGACCGTGTGGATGCTGCCCACGGCGTCAGCGAGTGAGATCAGCGGCGTGCGGACGCAACTCTCGAGTTCGCCCATCGTGAAGAACTGCGTGTTCTACACCCAGGCCCAAGATCTCGCGGAAGCGAAGAAGCTCTTGCCCCCGAACGAGTGGAGCGTTCTCACCGTCTCGTCGATGCCCACGTCGTTTCGCTGCACGCCCACCGTTCCTTCTGACGCCTTCGTCGTCCAGAGCACGTACCAACATCAGCCCGGCATCTATCAAGTGACGACGCCCGGATCGCAGATCCGCGAGATGAACAAGGTGATCCGTGTCCTGCAGATCGTCTTCCTGGCCCTCGCCGCGGTGCTCCTCTTGTCGGCGTCGGTGCTCATCCTCAACACGATTCGAATGGCGATCTTCGCTCGACGACGAGAAGTCTCGGTGATGAAGTTGGTCGGCGCGACGAACTGGTTTATCCGTATTCCCTACATCACCGAGGGCTTCATCCAGGGTCTCTTGGGAGCGGTCGTCGCGGTGTTGGCCGTAACGGCGCTGCACACGTGGTACCCGCTGCACAATGAGTTCCAACTGAACACGTCGGCCCTCATCGGCACCAACGCGGTCGTGTTGATCGTGGGCGTGGTGATCGGATCCGTGGGATCGGCGATCGCGATCCGACGATTCCTCGACGTCTAACGCTCAGACTCGTCGAAATCGATGGCGAGGGAGTTCACGCAGTAGCGCAGTCCGCTCGCCGTGGGCCCGTCGTCGAAGACGTGTCCTAAGTGGCCACCACACTTCGAACAGAGGATCTCGGTGCGTTCGCGAAAGAGCGACCGGTCCTTTCGTTCGACGACGGTCCCGGGCTCGCAGGCGTCAAAGCTCGGCCATCCGCAGCCTGAGTCGAACTTCTGCGCACTGGTGAAGAGCGTCTGACCGCAGCCTCCGCACGTGAAGACGCCGCTCGCGTCGACGTGCAACAACGAACCCGTGAAGGGTGCTTCCGTCGCGGCCTTTCGAAGCACCGCGTAGCGATCGGGGGAGAGTTGCTCGTGCCACTCGGCGTCGGACTTCTCGATCTCGTACGCCATGACTCCAATGTACCGTCGCCCCGCAACGGCGCGACCGATCAGGAGTAGTTCGGGCGAGGTGCTTCGTGGTACTCGCGCGGAAACTCCGGTTGGCCGGCGAGAAGGCGCGTGAAGGCTTGCGATAGACCCTCGGGATCGAGTCCGAGTTCCGCCAGGAGATCGTCGGGGCGGTGGTGCTCGAGGTAGACGCGCGGCACGCCCAAAATGCGCGTCGTAGGGAAGGGACGCTCAAGTTCTTGCGCGCGAAGTCGCACGGCCGAGACCATCAAGGTGCCGGCCCCGCCGTGGCGGGTCCCGTCTTCAATGGTGATGATGCGCTCGTGACTCAACGCGTCGTCGATCATCGCCGGATCCGGAGGCAGGACCCGCACGTCGTAGAGGGTGACGCGTTGGGCCTCGTCGCCCATCAGCGCGAGTGCTGCGTACGCCGCCGGCGCCATCTTGCCAACGGCCAACACACAGAGCGAGCCATCGCCACGGGCGATCTCGCGCGCGTGCAGGCCATGGCCGACTTTTCCGTCGAAAGGCTGAGGCAGTGTCTTCGGGTAGCGCAGCGCGGTCGGCGTCGAAAGATCGAGCGCGCTCTCGAGCATGACGGGCACTTCTTCGGCCGAGGAGGGTGCGAAGACGATCATGTTGGGAATCGCAAGGCAGAGCGCGATATCGAGGAGTCCGTGATGGCTCGGTCCGTCGTCACCGGTGATGCCCGCGCGGTCGAAGACGAAGACGACGGGAAGGTTCAACAGTCCGACGTCGAGGTGCGCCTGGTCGAACGCGCGCGAGAAGAACGTGGCGTAGACGGCGACGACGGGCTTCAGTCCGCCCATGGCCATTCCGGCCGCGGCGGTGACGGCGTGTTGCTCGGCGATGCCGACGTCGAAGAATCGATCGGGGAACTTCGATTGGAAGTTCAAGAGCCCGGTGGGTCCCGCCATGGCGGCGGTGATCGCCACGATACGTTCGTCCTCGTCCGCGAGACGAACGAGGGTGTCGGAGAACGCTTGGGAGAACGAACTCGACACGACCGTGTCGTCGTTCACGAGGGGCGGCAGCTTGTAGTCGTGCATCTTGAGGTCGTCACACACCGCCGGCTCGTAGCCGCGTCCCTTTTGGGTGAGCGCGTGCACGACGATGGGGCCGTCCCATTCGGCCGCGGCCTTCAGCGCCTTCTCGAGCACCTCGATGTTGTGTCCGTCCACCGGACCGACGTAGCGAACGCCGAGGTTCTCGAAGAACGTGTGGGGGGTCACCATTTCACGGACCACCGAGGTGAAGCCGTCGATGCCCAGGTAGGCGGCCTTGCCGACACGAGGTAGGCGCGGCACGAGGCGTCGAATGCGCTCACGGAACGTCAGGTACGTCCGGTTCAAGCGCAGCGCCGTCAACGACTCCGAGAGTTTGGAGATGGTGGGGGCGTAACTGCGTCCGTTGTCGTTGAGGACGATCACGACCCGTTGATTCGAGTGGCCCAGGTTGTTGAGCGCCTCGTAGGCCATGCCGCCGGTGAGCGATCCGTCGCCGACGACGGCGACCACGTGACGCTTGCCCCCGTGGCCGATCAGTTCCTTGCGCTGTTGAAGGGCGACGGAGAGGCCGTGCGCGTAGGAGAGCGCGGTCGAGGCGTGGCTCGATTCAATCCAGTCGTGCTGGCTCTCGGTGCGGTTGGGGTAGCCGGACAGTCCGCCACGCTTGCGAAGGTTCTTGAAGCCGTAGCGCCGCCCCGTGAGCAGTTTGTGCACGTACGCCTGGTGACCGGTGTCCCAAAGCAGGATGTCCTTCGGCGACTCAAAGACGCGATGGAGCGCCAGCGTCAACTCGACGACGCCGAGGTTCGACCCGAGGTGTCCGCCGGTTTTCGTGACACTTTCGATGATGAAATCACGAATCTCTTGGCTGAGCGTTTGCAGTTGGTCGTACGAAAGTGGCTGAAGGTCAGCGGGTGTTTCTATCGACGGCAAGATCACCTCATTCAGCCTACCGTCGAGTGTCGTGCTCGGCTGAGACACGAGGATCGGCCAGTAGCCTGAGTTTTATGAGTACTCAACTGGTAGAGGGCGACGTCCTGGCGCGCACGATCGACGAGGCGCTGAGCCGCGGGGGACAGTTCGCGGAGGTCTTCGTAGAGGACCGCGCGACGTCGTCGGCGGTGCTCGATCAGCGTCGTGTGGAGGAATTGAGCTCCGGTCGCGACCGTGGCGCGGGCGTGCGCGTCGTCGTCGGCGAGACGACGGGTTTCGCCCACACGGCCGATCTCAGTGAGACCGGTCTCTTGGCCGCCGCGCGCGCAGCGGCCGCCGTCGCTCGTGGAGGCGGGGGCGGCGTACGAGAAGTTGCCCTGGAAGCCCCTCGTCACTACCCCTCGTCGGCCCAGATCGAACCGGGGGACGTCGAGAAGTCGAAGAAGATCGAGATGCTCCTACAGGCCGACGACGTGGCCCGATCAGAGGGGTCGTCGATCACGCAGGTCCAAGTCGGTCTTGGTGACTCCACGCGACGTTTCGTGGTTGCGAACTCCGAGGGCGTCTTCGCGAGCGATCACCAAGTCCGCACGCGATTCAACGTGTCGTGTATCGCGACGGGTGACACGGGTATGCAGACGGGCTACCGCCCCGTCGCGGCGACGAGAGGGTTCGAACTCTTGAACCCCGAGGTCATCGAAGAGGCCGCGCGCGGCGCGGCGCGCCAAGCCATCACCAAACTCGACGCGCGCCCGGCACCGTCCGGTGACCTTCCGGTGGTGTTGGCGAGTGGCTCGGGTGGGATCCTCTTTCACGAGGCGTGCGGACACGGTCTCGAAGCCGACGCCGTGATGAAACAGGCGTCGGTCTACGCCGGCAAGGTCGGCCAACAGGTCGCGAGTCCGCTCGTCACTCTCGTCGACGACGGGACGGTCACTGGTGAATGGGGCTACCTCGCCATCGATGACGAGGGCCACGCGAGTTCGCGCAACGTCCTCATTGAGAACGGCGTGTTGACCGATTACATGTGGGACTACCTACGAGCGCGCAAGGAGGGCCGGCGGGTCTCCGCCAACGGTCGTCGACAGAGCTATCAGCACTTGCCGATGGTCCGCATGACCAACACCTATCTCTTAGAGGGTGAATCCGACGCCGACGAGATCGTGGCCCAGACGCCCTACGGCGTCTACGTCGCGCAACTCGGCGGTGGGCAGGTCAACACCGCGACGGGTGACTTCGTCTTCGGCATGACGGCCGCGTTCTTGATCGAAGACGGCAAGATCACTGCGCCCCTTCGCGACTGCAACCTCATCGGCAATGGTCCCGAGATCCTCCAGCGCGTCGACGCCGTGGGAAGGGATTTTTCCATGATGCCCGGCACGTGCGGCAAGGACGGCCAACAGGTGCCCGTCGGCTGTGGTCAGGCCACGATGCGTCTCAGCTCCATCACGATCGGTGGTGCGGCGTCGTGAGTGACCTGCTCGCACGGGCAGAGCGCCTCCTCGAATCGGCCGAGGGTAAGGAAGAGATCGAGATTTACGTCTCCAGTGGCGTCGAGACCGAGGTCCGTGCGTACCAGGGCGAGATCGAGAATCTGTCGAGCGCGAGCTCCTCGGGTATCGGGATTCGCGTGCTGCTCGACGGCGACAGCGGTGCTCAAGTGGGCACGGCGTGGGCTGGGTCCCTCGACGAGGACTCCGTTCGCGACGCCCTTCGCGAGGCGCGCGACAACGTTCGATTCGCCTCGGAGGACGAGTTCGTCGCCTTCGCCCGTCCCGACGGGGTGGATCCGGTGGCTCTCTCGCTGCGCGACGAGTCGGTTCTTTCAACGCCCCTCGACGACAAGATCGCCATGGCGATCGAACTCGAACGCCGCGTTCGCGTCGCAGACCCCCGAATTCGCCAAGTCGACTCAGCGAACTACTCCGACTACGTCGCCGAAGCCGCGATCGTCTCGACGACGGGCATTCGCGCGTCCTACGCGCGCTCGGGTGCGTACCTCTCGGTCGAAGCGATCGCCAGCGACGGAAGAGACGACCAGACGGGTTGGGGATTGAGCGCCGGAAGGGCACCGAGTGAGCTCGACATCGAACTCGCGGCTCACGACGCCGTCACGCGCGCGACGCGCATGCTCGGGGCCGTGAAGCCACCGTCGATGAAGTGCACGGCGGTCTTCGATCCCCGCACCGCCGCCACGTTGCTCGCGATCATCGGCGGCGCGTTGAGTGGCGACGCCGTCGTTCGGGGCCGCTCGTTCTTCGCCAACCGCGTCGGTGAGATCGTGGCGTCGCCGCTCTTCAGTCTCCTCGACGACCCGACCGACCCTCGCCACTTCGCCGCGAGTTCGCACGACGGCGAGGGCCTGGCGTGTCGACGCAACGTGTTGATCAGCAAGGGCCAGCTCCAAGGGTTCGTCTACGACACGGTCTCGGCACGCCGCGCCGGTACTTCGTCAACGGGGAGCGCCCTTCGCGGCGGCATCGCGGGATCGCCGTCCGCGGGGTGTCGAGCGCTCCAGCTCGAACCAGGGAGCGAGGACCAGGCGACGATTCTAAAGGACGTCGGCTACGGCGTGTACGTCGAATCGATCATGGGCGTGCACTCTGGCGTCAATCCCGTCTCCGGAGACTTCTCCGTGGGCGTGACGGGTCTCATGATCCGTGACGGCGCGTTGGCCGAACCAGTTCGAGAGATCACGGTCGCCTCGACCCTCCAACGGATGTTGCTCGACCTCAGTCACGTGGGTAACGACGTGGAGTGGCTGCCCGGCAGTGCCGCGGGTCAGACGATCGCGATCGACGGGATCGCGGTGTCGGGCTCTTAGCTGGAGCTCGAGGTGGACGGCGCCGGGGCGCTGGGCGTCGAAGCCGGTGCGGGCGTCGGTGTCGACGTTGTTGTGGCAGCGCTCGAGTCGGCCGTAGTGCTGGTATTGGGCGTCGAGGTCTTCGGCGTGGAGCCGCGACTGTCGTTCTTGTAGAAGCCACTGCCCTTGAAGACGATGCCTACGGCCGAGAAGACCTTGCGCAGTTCGCCACCGCACAACGGACAGACCGTGAGCGATGGATCGCTGAACTTTTGGACAGCCTCAACCCGTTCGTGGCACTGCTGACACTCGTATTCGTAGGTGGGCATGAAGCACTCCGGATAGACAACGTAACTAGAGCAGTGTACTGGTCAGGAAAGATACGTCGAACGTGGCCTAACATGGCGCGGTGGACGACTTCCACCAACTACGACGCGGCGGGCCTTCCGGCGCAGCCTTTCCCCGTGACGTCGGACCCACGGAGGTCAGTGCGCGGCGAGCTTTGGCACGGTGTCGTGTCACCATGCTCGCCTCGACGACGGCCGCCGTGGCCGCCAACACGTTGAACAAGGGTGACGTACTCGCGACGGCGCGCGTGGCCGGTATCCAGGCCGCGAAACAGGCGTCGTCACTGCTGCCAACGTCACACCCCGTCCTCGTGGGCAACGTGTACGTGAATTTCACCATCGCCGACACGCACATCGACCTCGAGGCCGGCGTCGACACCATCGACCGCACGGGCGTCGAGATGGAGGCCCTGACCGCGGTGACCGTCGCGGCCCTGACGATCTACGACATGTGCAAGTCGAGCGATCGAACGATGACCATCGAGCGCGTGGCGCTGTGGGAGAAGTCTGGTGGACGTTCGGGCTCGTGGCGCCGTGAAGAAGACCCCGAGGACGCGGTTCAACTCTGAATCGAGTCTTCGTTACTGAAACTGGAGAACCGCGGCGACCGCTACCCTCGTGTGAAGCAAGAACGGGAGTTTGATGAGCACCATCCGCGGCGGAGTCGAGCAGAGTCGTGAGCGACTCGTGGCCCTCGTACTGCTACTCCAACGCGCCTGGCAGTACGGTCCTATCACGCAAGAAGAGATCCTGCGCGATCTGAAGATCGACGAGTATCCCGTGGCCGCGAACGGCCCGAGGAAGATTCGCGCCTACGAAGGGGCCGAGAGCACCGTTCGCCAGAAGTTCGAGCGCGACAAGGCCCGTATCCGAGAGCTCGGCTTCGAGATCGAGACCGTCACCAATGACGACGGCTCCGTGGGATACCGGATCGACCCCCAGAGTGGCTACGCGCCGCTGATCTACTTCACCGCCGAGGAGGAGCGCGTCGTGAAGCTGGCGCTGTCGTTCTGTGGTTTCGGTAAATCCGGCGCCTTCAGCGTCTTCAACGACGTTCCCGCCAGCGACGGGGGATTGGCGGTGTCGAACTACTACAACCCAGTACTTCGAGCCCTGCACGTGCGACGGGCGCTCGCTTTCGAGTATCTCTCGGCCGCCAACAAGGCCCGTCTCGTCGAACCGCTCGTCATCGACGTCTTCGACGGTGCCAGCTACCTCGTGGCGCGGGTGAAGGACACGAAGGAGATCAAGGGCTACCGCTTCACGCGTATGACCTCGATGCCCGTGGTGTTGCCCGATACCTTCGAAGTTGACGAGGAGACCGCGCGCGTCGCGCGCGCGTGGCGCCCCGAGTACGCGAAATCACCGAGGCCCCTCGACGTTGTCGTGTCGACCAACGAGAACTACGGCGAACTGTTGGTGCGCCAGTATCCCAACGCGCTGAGCGCCACGAAGAGCGACGGAACGGTGGAGGTCGGTATCACGTTTCAGAGCCCCCGGGCCGCACTGCGCCTGCTCCTCGACGGCGCCGAGCGTGTTCGACTGCAGTCTCCCAAATCGCTCAAGAACGAGTTGACGGCGTGGTTGAAGCAGGTCAATCGTGGCAAGGCACCCGACGTCGCGAGCCTCTCGTTTGACGTGATGCCGTCGAACGACGTGCTGGGCCAGACCCTGCAGCTCCTGCACGCCGTGTACGTCAGCGACGACGGCCTGCGTATCAGTGAGCTCTCGAAGCGATTCTCGCTCTCACCCGAGCACGTCCGACTCATCATGGACCGCCTCGTGTCACTCGAGCCAATGGCGGAAGCGACCGACGGGACGGACACGTTTCCCGCCCACGTCATCAAAGAGTGCGACGATTGGGACGACGAGGCGCACGACGACTCCACCTATCGAGCGGACTTCTCCGACCTTCCAGAGGGCGCCGAGGATCCCTCGCCCTTCATGTGGCGTGACCTCTTCGAACTGAACATCGCCCTTCGTGAAGCATCGCGGATCTACACCGACGACGCCATCTTCTCCGCCATCGAGAAGATCGAGGACGCCACGAAGATCCCGGTGCAGATCGAGATGGCCTCGAACGAGGCACTGCTGGCGCAGGTGGAGAGCGCCATCGAATCGCACTCTCAGATAAAGATCGAGTACACCTCGGGCGTCAGTGACGAGTCGCACGCGCGCGCCATCGAGCCGCGCGAGGTGAAGGTCCTGAATGGCCACACCTACGTGCGCGCCTACTGCACGACGAGGACGGCGTGGCGCACGTTTCGCGTGGACCGCATCAACGCAGTGCTCGCCACGTCACCCGCCCCTGAGGTGCGACCACCCGACACGGTGTCGAACTGGCTAACCCAGGTGGGCGAGGAGGGCGACGAGATCGTCGTGGTCGTCGAAGCAGCCAACCGATGGCTCTTCGAGCCGCTCCCGGGCGCGCAGTGGCTGGTGCTGGACGATGGCCGCCACGCGGTCAAGTTTCGGGTCTCGGACGAGGAATTCGTCGACCACCTGATGGTGCGCGCCGGTCCGGGCGCCGTGGTGGCGACGCCCAAGTACGCCAAGGCCGGCCAGGCGTTGGCGAAGAGGATCGCCGTGCAGCTCTAGGCGACCGTTGGGCACCTCGAAAGAGGTGTCCGTGATCCGTCTTCTTCCCCGGCGTTCGAACGACGTCTCGTACTTCACGAACGATCCCGCGCTCGAACTGGACGGTCTTCGACACGGTGGGCCCGGTTGGTGGCTTCGAGGAAACGGCGACACGAGAGATCCCGCGGACGTCGCGAGGGTGCTCGTGACGAGCGAACGATCGAGCGTCTACGGCTACGACGTCGTCATCGCCGCGCCGCGGCCGATCTCGATACTGCTCGCGGTCGATCCAGAGCACGCGGGTGGGGTCATAGACGCGCATCGTGCGTCGGTGCGCGCGTCGATGGCGTATCTCGAGGATCGCGCCCTCGTCGTGCGAGAACGTCGCCGCGGCGTCGAGCGCGACGTGTCCGCCTCGTGGCAGGGCGTCGTGAGCTTCACGCACGGACTGAACCGTCACGGAGAGCCGCACCTGCACGACCACGTGCTCGTTGGCGCGAGGCCGCTCGACCAGACGAACGTGCTCGATTCGCGTGCGCTGTACGCACACGCCGCTACCGCCGACGCCCTCTACCGCGCGTCCCTTCGACACGAACTCGCCGAGCGCACGCCGTGGCAGGCGTGGCGCTCCTTCGAGGGCGTCGAACGCGTGGTCGGTCTCGACGAGGGCTACCGCGCCTTGTGGAGTGGTCATCATTCCGAGCGAGGAGAGAAACTCTCGTGGAGTCGACAGGAGACGCTCGCGTCGTGGGGTCGTGACCACGAGCGCTACAAGTCCCTCGGCGTCGTGACGGCACCGCGGGAGAACGCCCACGTACTTGACGAGCACCGATTCGCGGGCGCCTTCGAGGGTCGTCCCGACGTTGCGCGACGCCACGTCATCGCCGCCTGGGCCAACGCCGCGACGTACGGGCAGCGTCCGAAGCTCCTAACGGACGCGGTGGACGAGCTGTACCCGAGCCTTCGAGACGGCAAGGGCGTTTACGAGCGAACGATCGCACTTCGCGACGCGCGCATGATCGGTCCCGTCCACGCGTTGGGTCCCCGTCCACTTGAGAGAGGCGAGTTCGACGCCTGGCGTCAACGTTCTCGCGAGATGGTTCGCTCCCGAGAGGGGCGCTCGAGGTGAGGAGCGAAGCGGGCGTCGCGATACGAAGGCGTGAGCTCTATCCACATCAGCCGGTTACGGGCGTCGAGACCGAGCGCGTGGCCCTCTCGACCTTGGGCCAGTTCACTCATCGTGACGCGGTCGCGTTCGACCCAGTTCATGGAGTGGCTGAGAGGCCTACCTCGACGGTCGCGCTGGACGCTCGGCGACGACGTTAGTTCGCGTCCGGCCAGGCGCTGCAAAAGCTCGAGCGTGGCACGGTCGGCGATACCGGGCAGGACCAGGGTCGTTGGGAAGAGTGAAAGGAAGCCCTCCGCGGAGGCTCCCCAACGACTTCGCGCTTGGCTGAGGTCTTGCAGGCACGCGAGAGTGAGGACTCCTTGGCCCCCACCTTCGGACACGATGCTCGCGAGTCGCGGGATCGGAGCGACGTTCGCCAGCTCGTCGAGTGCGAGCAACAGCCGAGCCCCGTGTGCGTGTCGATCGTAAGTGGCGTGCACGAGTTCTTCGACGAGCCCCACGACCAGTGGGATCGAGACGGCTTGGTGGCGACTAGGTGCCACGACGTGGAGTTGGTGCGGGCCGCGCAGAAACTCATCCACGTCGAGCGGGGCCTCTCTCGCGGAAGCGCGCGCCGCTTCGGTTCGCACGCCCGCGAAGAGTCCCGCGGTGGTGGACCAGATACTCGATCGCTCGCGCTCTTCGGTTGCGAGCACACCACGAAGGAGCGATACCGAAGGGTGATGTTCGCCGTGTCGGTCGTTCAGTTCGCTGAGGAGATCATCGCACCTTCGTTCGTCGACGCGCGCGGCGAGTTGCCCCAGTGACTCACTTCGCAGCGCGCTCGCGTGCATCAGTGGCGCCACCAACGCGCCCGCGCGTTCACTCCAGTGATCGTCACCGTGATCGCTTCGACCTCGTCGCGCGACGTCAAGCAAGCTCCGCGAAGCCAAAACGGCGCCATCCCAAGTTAAAGATTGTCTTAGAGGTGAATAACCAATTCGATGCACACCCGTAGGTGTTTCTACTGTTCCTGACGGATCGAAGAGAAGTGTTGCACCATCGCGACGTGTTCGTGCCATCAACGCAACGACGTCACTCTTCGTCGACGTGACCACGCACGCATCGGATGTCATCAGGAGATTTGGAACGATGATCGACGACGTCTTTCCACTTCGCGTTGGACCTAACACGAGTGTTGAACGTTCGCGTCCACTCATCGCGTCACCGTTCACACCACGTCCTAAGTACACGCCGTCATCAGAGAGCACGTCACACCATCGGTCGAAATAAATCTCGAAATACTTGACATTGGTGTGAATAACAACTGAACTTGTAGTTGTCCTTCTGCGGAGGAGGTACACGTTGTCCACTTCGTTGCTTGCAACGTTTG
>DASZIH010000087.1:0-43460 GCA_035949355.1 Acidimicrobiales bacterium | reverse complement strand
TTCAACGCACGAACGTCGCAGTGTCGTTCGGAGTTCATGATTTCGTTGAAGTAGACCGAGTCGTCGAGGATCATCGGTTCGCCCGTCTCGAGGGCGTGCACGTACGTGGCGAACACGCCCGAGCTCTCGTGTCCCGGCAGGATGTCCAAAAGACGTCCGCCGATCATCTTCTCCCGAGTGGAGTGGTTGTACTCGATAGCGGCGTCGTTGGCGTCAGCGAAGATGAAGTCGATCACCTTGCCGTCGTGGTCGCGAACGGCCTCGAACATCACGTGCGGATCCATCAGCGAGTCGAGTGTCGTGCTGAGACGAGCTCTCTCGAGTTTGAGTTGAGCCATCAAATCGTCGGCTGAGTCGCGCGAAGTCCAAACGCGCGAGTCACCCGCTGAAACTTGAGCGGGTGATTCCCTCGGTGTCTTTCGCTGCTTCTTCACGCAACCTCTCAGTGAGCCACACGCAACTTGCTCAGAGATGCTTCGCCGTCATCCTAAGCGAACGACCTGATGAACCTCAAGGTTCATTACTGGAAGTAGTCACGGCGACCGGCACCGCGCGTCGTTTGACCGTTCTATCCTTGAACTTTGCCCAGAGTGAAGGTGAAACCTTGACAGATCAAACACCACGACCGCGCGTAACGGTGTACTCCCTTGGTGGAACCATCGCGTCGACGAAAAGTGACGCGTCGACCGGTGGCGTGACCCCCCAACTCGGCGCCGCGGATCTCGTCGCGGTCATCCCCGAACTGCTCGACGTCGCTGACGTCACTGCCGAGACTTTTCGACAGATGCCATCGGGCGACCTTACGTTCGTAGATTTAATCGAGTTGGCACGAGCGATTGAACAGTCGTTCGACTCAGGGGCCGACGGCGTCGTCGTCACCCAAGGCACTGACACGTTGGAAGAGACGGCGTTCGCACTCGACGTGTTGGTCCGACGCCCCGAGCCCGTGGTCGTGACGGGCGCGATGCGTAACTCGACTGTCGCGAGCCCCGACGGCTCCGCGAACGTTCTCGGCGCCGTCCGCGTCGCGGCGTCGCGCGACGCGAGAGGACTTGGCACGCTGGTCGTCTTCAGTGACGAGATCCACGCGGCCCGTTTCGTCCGAAAGACCCACACGTCAAGTCTCGCGACGTTTCGATCTCCCACGTGTGGTCCGCTTGGTTGGTTGGTCGAAGATCGAGTCCGCGTCGCCTTGCGCGTGAGTGAGTTCTTGGACGTCGGGAGGGTGCCCACAGCAGACGTGCCCCCGGTCGCGTTGATCAAGTGTTCCTTGGGTGATGACGCGAGGATGTTCGATCAACTTTCCTCCCTCGGGTACGCGGGTCTCGTCGTCGAAGCCTTCGGAGGCGGTCACGTGCCGGCGAGGGTCGTAGCGTCGCTGGAGAACCTCGCCGGGCGACTGCCCGTCGTTCTCGCCTCACGAACCGGAAGCGGCGAAGTGTTGAGCGAGACGTACGGTTTCCCCGGATCGGAGCGAGACCTACTGTCTCGAGGTCTGGTCTCGGCGGGAATGCTCGACGGACCGAAAGCCCGTGTCCTGTTGAGTTTCATCCTCTCATTTGGCGTAGATAGTTCCAACGTACGAGCAACATTCGAACGCGTCGTCGCCTCCATGACTTTCAACGACGCCGCGACGACTTCCTGACTCAGAAACACTCACTACCGAATTCCGCGATCCGTGACGTGGTGACTTGACGTGCGAAATCGGCAGGCCGGGACTTTAGCTCTGCGCACTCCGTTGAAGGTTCGCCTCAACAGTGCTGAGGTGGAGCTCCATTGCCTCGCGTGCGCCGCGTCCATCACGGTTGCGTAACGCTTCCGCGATCGCTCGATGCTGGGTGCGGTAGTTCGCGCGTCGCTCCGTCGAGTCGCTGCGACGCTTCAAGTTGCCCCACGTCTCGCCTTGGCGGGCTTCCTCGACGAGTTCGTACATACTTTCCATGAGCGGGTTATGCGCAGCCCGGATGAATGAGCGGTGAAGAGCGAAATCCCAACGCTCAAACTCGTCGTAGTCCGCGGCGTTCTCGTTGCCGCGTAGACAACGCTCGATCTCTTCGAAGTCGGTGACCGTCGCGTTTTCGACAATGGACGCAATCGCCGCCGGTTCAATGAGTTGTCGCGCGGTCATGACGTCGGCAGGACTTACGACGACGGCGATAGACGGGTGCGGTGCTGTTCCGACGTCGGGAAAGAGACCGTGACGCGGGTCGACTCGCAGGAACGTTCCGCGTCCTACTTCTCGAGAAACCACTCCTTCTTCTTCGAGCAACGCCATGGCGTTTCGAATCGTGGTCCGTGTGAGTTGCAAGTTGATCGCCAACTCGCGTTCGGTCGGCAGTCGATTGCCCGGACGCAGGCCACTGCGTGCTGCCGATTTGAGAATGTCGTCTGCTACATGAAGAAGTTGATCACTGGCCACTGTCTGCACGTCAAAACTCCTTACTCGTTGGACCCAACCAATCCAACAACCAATGCTACCAATAGTATGACTTTGTTGAACTTTTTTAAGGAGAAATTTCGTGGGTGCGATTGACACGACCTTTACGGTCACCTACACTCACTCTGGTTCGATCACATTGACCAATTGAACCAAATTGGTTGACCACCTTGGGGGGAAGCGACATGAGGTTTGCAACCATTCGTACGTCGAAGGGACTGCGGCTTCACGTTCGCGCCCGTGAGGGGTACGTGGACCTCGCCGAAGCTTCCGGCAATGACGCTCTCGTGAGTATCGACGGAGTGGCCGCCGGCGGCGACGCCGCACTCGACGCCGCTCGTAGCGCGTCGGCCGGAGCGGGTCGCGAGTTTGACCGTGCTGACTTCGCCGCCGCAACGCCAAACCCCCCGCGAATTCTCTGTCTCGGGGTCAATTACGCGGAACACGCCATCGAGGGCGGACGCGACGTGCCGAAGTGGCCGGAGTCCTTCGTGCGCGGTGCGGGCAGTGTCATCGGCCCCTTCGACGATCTCGTTGCCCCGGCACTCACGGAGCGTTTTGACTTCGAGGCCGAAGTCGCCGTCGTGATTGGTAAGGGTGGCCGTTACATCCGTGCGGAGGATGCCTTCGAATCAATCCTCGGGTACGCCGCCATGAACGATGGCTCGGCTCGCGAATGGCAACGCAAGGCAACTCAGTGGACGCCGGGCAAGAACTTCGAGGGCACGATGCCGATCGGTCCCGAAGTCGTCACCGTCGACGAGGTTGACATTTCCGACGTGGCTATCCGCTCCACGTTGAACGGTCAGGTGATGCAAGAGGCGCGCACGTCGATGATGATCGTGAGCGTCGCGCGCGCCGTTGAGTATTTCTCGAGCTTCACGTGCTTGCGTCCGGGCGACGTCATTGCGACTGGGACTCCGGGTGGCGTGGGTTTCGCGCGGACACCGCCGGTCTGGTTGACACCGGGCGACGTAATCGAAGTCTTCGTCGAAGGCGTTGGGACTATCTCCAACACCGTGATCGCCGAGAAGGACGCGCCGGCCGACTGGCCTTGGCGCCCGTTGGAAGTGGACACTACAAACTTCTAGCGGCCAAGAACTGCGTTAAGCAGCGATAAACCAAATTAGTTAAGGGGGCAGGATGCGGTTTTCAAAGATGGCACGACGGGGGGGACTCGTCGTTCACAGCAAAAAGCGACTCGTTCTCGTCGCCTCCGCGCTGGCACTCATCGCCTCCATGGTGACGTTGCCAATTGCTGAGGGAATTTCCGGCGCGACGTCATTCAAAGGGTCGATCACCATTGCCTCGGTCGCGCCCTTCACCGGCGCGGACGCGGCCCTTGGACCGAAGTACGAGACCGCGTGTTACGCCGCGGCCCAGGCGATTAACGCAGCGGGCGGCGTGCTCAGCGATCAGGTCAAGTGCAAGACGGTCGACACTCGAGGTGACCCCGCGGACGCGGTGCCCGCGGTTCGTCAGATGTACGCCACGACGTCGAACGTGGCACTCGTGATCGGGTGCACCTCGGACGAGGCGGCAACGGTTGTGCCGATCTTCGGTGCTCACAAGACGGTGTCGTTTTGCATGACGGGACAGTCTGAGTTCGACGCGGTTCACTACCCGTACTTCTTCCGACTCGTTCCGCCCGACGCGGCGGACTCGGTTGCGATGGTACAAATTGCCAAGCGCCACAACTACAAGAACATTGCCCTGGCCTTCGGCAACGACGCGGGCAGCCAGACCTTCGTGGCCCCGGCTCTCGCGGCCATTAAGAGCGCAAAGATGAACGTGGTCTCAAACCAGACGCTTGACATGTCGGCGTCGACGTTCCAGACCGAGGCACAGGCGATCGTCCAATCGCACCCTGACGCCATCCTTATGGAAGCGCTCGGAGCGGCGGGCGTAGCCCTTTTGTCAGAGATCTACCAACTCAACGGTAACAAGATGATCCCGACGATTGGCACGTCAGCCATGATCGACCCGGTCTTCTTCTCCGGCGTCACTTCGGGTCCGGTGGGTGTTCAGAACTTCATCACCAACTTCGACGCGGACAACCAAACGGTCAACGCGTCCGGTCCGGCGTACCCGCTGTACAAGAAGCTGGTTCTGGCGCAGGCCGGCAAGGTCCCGGGCGTCCCGAGTTTCCCGGGGCTTCTCTCGGCGAACGGCACGGTTCACCTGTATGACGGCATCAACATGGCGGCGCTCGCCATGGTGATGGCCCATTCAACCCAAGGTGCCAAGTACAAGGCCGACATCTTGAAGATCGCCGAGGGCGTTCCCGGTGCGGTCAACGTGTCGAGCTACGCCGCGGGACTCAAGGACCTCAAGGCTGGTAAGAAGATTCACTACGTCGGCGTCGGTGGCTCGTACCTGTTCGACTCGTTCCAGACGGCGTTCGGCCCGTTCGAAGACGATCAGTTCTTGGCGAACGGCACGACGGTTGCGGTTGGCGGTTCCCTTGGGTTCTGCGGCCTCACGGGTTGTAAGTCAAAGCTGTAATTTCCTTCGGTGTGGCCGTGGCGGATAATCGCCGCGGCCACACCAGATTTCTTTACTTCATCAATGGCCCACCCACCCACTCTCGAAAGGTTTTGACGTGAGCGTCTTCCTCTCGTCGCTCGGCTTCGGCCTCATATCGGCCGCGGTCCTCGCGATCGCCACCGTCGGATTCACGATGCAGTTCGCGGTCACGAACGTTCTCAACCTGGCGTACGGCTCCGTCATGATCAATAGTGCCTTTGTCACCTACTATCTCAACTACCACGCTCATTTGAACGCGTGGGTGGCCATGATCGGCGGCGTGGTCACGGGTGCCGTCGCGTCATTTCTGTTGAATCGTTTCGTCTTCACGCCCTTTCAACGACGGAACAATCTGCCGATAACCATCGTCATCGTGGCGTTGGGCGTCGACCTGTGTGGCACCTTCGGGCTCCAGGCGATTGTCGGCGGCAGTTACTTCTCGTACAAGCAGTCGCAGGGCCGCGAATTCCACTTTTGGGGTATGTACTTCAGTACCTTGCAGCTCACCATCATGGGAATATGCGTGGTCGTCCTCGGACTCATCCACTGGCTGCTCAAGTACACGCGGCTCGGCAAGGCCATGCGCGCGACGTCGGCGAACGCGAACCTCGCGCGTAACTCGGGGGTGCGCACCCAGAGGGTTATCTCCTCCACCTGGCTCATTTCCGGGGCGCTCTGCGGTCTCGCCGGCACGGTCTTCGCTATGAACACCGGGGTCTTCGTGGCGACGAGCGCCCAGCTCTATATCGTGCTGATGCTCGCCGCGATGTTCCTGGGCGGACCAGGATCGGCGTACGGCGCGATGATCGGGGCCGTCACCATCGGGGTGGCGACCGAGCTCAGTGCCGGCTACTTCAATCCCCAATACAAGGAAGTCATCGCCTTCATCGTCCTGCTCGGGATGCTCACCTTCCGCCCCTTCGGTCTCTTCGGAAGCGAGAAAACAAACTAGTGAACGCAATCCTCTTCTATTTGGCGACAGTGATCGTCTACGGCGCCGTCGACTCGATGGCGTGTCTCGCCCTCAACGTGCAGTTCGGGTTCGCGGGCCTGTCCAACTTCGGATTCATCATCTTCCAAGCCGCTGGCGCCTACGTCGCGGCCATCCTCTCGATGGGGCCGTGGCAGAAGTCCAACGGCGGTTTCCAGCAGTACGTCCTTGGCTGGCACCTGGTGTGGCCACTGCCGTGGATCGGGGCGGCGATCTTCGGGGGACTCTTGGCGCTGCCGTTCGTCTTCCTGGTGGGCAAGCGCCTGCGCGGTGACTTCGCGGCGGTCGGGCTCCTCGTCTCGGCCGTACTGCTCAATCAGTTGGTGAACAACTTCGTGCCGTTGTTCAACGGTGCGGCCGGCATCTCGATCGTGCCGGCGCCGTTTTCCGGAATGTGGAACCCCCAGGGTCTCGCCTACCAGTTCGCCTACGGAGGCGTCGCCGTCATGCTGTGCGTGCTGGTCTACTTCTTGTTGCGTCGAATGACCGAGTCGCCGTATGGCCGGTCACTTAGAGCTATGCGTGACAACGACGTCGTGGCCGACGCGTTGGGCAAGAACGTCCGAGTCCAGCGCACGTCGATGCTGGTCCTCGGCGGGATGATCGCCGCGCTGAGCGGGGCCGTGTTGGTCGGGTTCATTAACTTGTGGGCGCCCGGCGCCTGGGGCTACGCCGAGACGATCGTCCTCTTCGCCGCCATCATCGTGGGTGGGGCGGGCAACCACAAGGGTGCGATCCTTGGTGCGCTCTTGGTGCCCTTGGGTTTCGAGGAGATCACTCGGTTCATCCCGCCGCTCTCGAACCCGGCACTCGTGCCGGCGTTGGAATGGGTGGCGATCGGGCTGCTGATCATCCTGTTCCTTTGGTTCCGACCCGACGGGATCCTTCCCGAGCGGCGTCGGATTCTCAGTCGGTCGGCGAAGTCCTCCGTCGTGGCCCCCTCGAGTGGCGAGCCCGACTCGTTGATCAACCTCGGCAATCTCGATCAGATGGATTTTCGCCAACTCTTGAGGCTCGAAGGTGACGCGAGTGATCACGGGATCATTCTGGCGAGCGAGGGATTGACCCGAGCCTTTCACGGCGTGACCGTGGTTTCAGACGTCTCGCTCGAGATTCAGCGCGGACGCATTACCGGGCTCATCGGACCGAACGGCGCGGGCAAATCCACGACACTGGCGATGCTCGCGGGCACGCTCGCTCCGACGAGTGGAAGGATCCTCTACGAGGGCCGCGACATCACTTCGATGCCCTCCAACGAACGCGCAAAATCCGGCATGATTCGCACGTTCCAGCTGGCCAGTGAGTTCAAGAAGCTCACGGTCCTCGAGAATCTGGTCTCGGCCATCCCGCGCCAATCGGGCGACTCCTTCGCCGGAGCGCTTCGCGGACGGCGTTTTTGGGGTCGTGAAGACGTCGAGAACATCGAGCGCGCGAGTGAGATGCTCGAGGGCTTCGGGCTCACCCAGTACGCCGATAGTTACGCCGGGGGCCTGTCGGGCGGTCAGCGCCGTCTCGTTGAGATCATGCGCGCCCTCCTCGCCCAGCCCACGATTCTGCTGCTCGATGAACCCATGGCCGGCGTGCACCCGAACCTCGCGCACAAGATCGGTGAACAGCTCACGCGCCTCGCGGCGAGCGGCATGACGATCGTCATGGTCGAGCACGAACTCGCCATTATGGACGCGTTCTGCGACCCCGTCATCGTGCTCGCCGAGGGTCGGGTCTTGGCCCAAGGGACGATGTCCGAACTTCGCGCCAAGGAAGAAGTCGTGGAGGCGTACCTTGTCGGTTGAACTTACGAAACAGGGAATGGTGCTCAGCACCAACGGTCTCAGTGCCGGGTACGACGGGCGCGCGATCGTCAGCGAGATCACGATCGAGGCCACACCGGGCAAGGTCGTGTCGGTCGTAGGACCGAACGGTTCGGGTAAGTCGACACTGCTGAAGTCGCTCGTGGGTGTAGTGAAGGTTCTCGAAGGGCACGTCACGGTAGGTGAGCATGACATAACGAACCGCCCGCCCGAAGAGATCGCCACGATTGGTGTGGGCTACGTACCGCAGATCGATGACGTCTTTCCACCGTTATCGGTCAAGGAGAACTTGGAGATCGGCGGCTACCTCCTAAGTCGCCGTGATATTCCAGGGCGCATTGACGCAGTACTCGACTTCTTCCCGAAACTGAAGACGATGATGACGAGGAAGGCCGGCAAGCTCTCCGGTGGCGAGCGAAAGATGCTCGCGATGGGTCGGGTCTTGATGTTGTCGCCCTCGGTGTTGGTGCTCGACGAACCGACGGCGAACTTGGCGCCGATCGTGGCCACGCAGCTGCTCGAAGAGTTCGTGAGGGGCTTCGCCGACTTCGGTTCGACCGTGCTGCTCGTCGAACAGCGCGCGAAGGCGGCTCTTCGAATCTCCGACTGGACCTACGTGCTCGGTGGTGGCAAGGTCGTCCTCGATGGCGCGCCGAAGGACCTCGAGCAGAATCCCCTCTTCGTCGAGTCCTTCCTCGGTGGAAGCGCCGCTTCACGTTCGACCAAAGTCGATTAACTCAAGTGGCGAACATTCGCGACGTCGCGTTCTGGACGCCGGTGCGACAACGTGACGCGCTCGTCATCTTGTTGACGTTGGTGACGGGTTCCGTGGATGCCATCGGCTTCACTCGGCTCGGCGGCGTCTTTACGAGTGTTATGACCGGGAATATGGTGCTCCTCGGTGTCGCCGCGGGTAAGGGTGACGTGTCGCTCGCCCTGCACACGGGTATCGCGTTTCTCGGCTTCGTCGCGGGCAGCCTGGTGGGCGCGCGCGTCGCCGGCCACGCGCACGAGAACGACGAGATCTGGCCCCGACCGATCCTCGTGGCGCTTGTTCTAGAACTCGTCGTGTTCCTCATCTTCGCGACCTGGTGGGAGATGACGTCTGGCGCCCCCGTGGGTTCCGCGGAGTACGGGATGCTCAGTATCAACGCGGTCGCCTTGGGCGTGCAAAGCGCCGCCACACTTCGCTTCGGGATCAGCGGTCTCTCGACCACCTATCTCACGGGCACGCTCACGCAGCTCCTCGCGGGTGTCGCGAAACGTAAGGAACCCGTGTCGGGTCGAAGCGCCCTCATCCTCTTGGCCCTCATCGGCGGCGCGGGGATTGGAGCGGCGGTCGCGGTACACGCGCCGCGGTTCGCTCCGCTCGTCCCCGTTGGTGTCCTCGCCTTCGTCATCGTGTGCGGCGACTGGGTCTTTCACCGTGGAACGAATCGTCAGCGCGCACCTCACGTCGCGCGCTGACGCGGACTGAAGGCGTCTAGCCGCCGAGAGCGAGGCGGATGGTCGTGCCCGTGCCGACGAGGATGACGAGGGTGCGAACGACCTTTGGTGAAACTCGTCGAATGAGGAGCGTGCCCAGCCAACCGCCGAGCAGCGAACCGAGCAGCAAGGCGTAGACGGCGTCGAGGTCGAGGTGACCGCGAACGATGAAGACGACGGCCGCGACGGCGTTGATCAACATCCCCAACGCACTGCGAATTCCTTGGATTTCGTAGATGTCGAAGGGCAACGTGAGGGCCATCACGGCCAGCAGGACGATGCCGAGTCCGGCGCCGAAGTAACCGCCGTAGACGGCCGCGATGAAGACACCCACGAAGAGTGTGCGTCGCCGCACGGGGATGACGCCTTCGCTCAGATGTTTCTTCGACAGCAGTTTCGTCAGGCGCGGCGCCAACGCGAACAGCAACGTAGCGGCGCCGATGAGCCACGGTACGACGTGTTTGAACGTCTCGTTCGAACCTTCCAATAAGAGAACGCAGCCGCCGATGGACCCCAGAACGCACGGCACCATGAGATCACGCACAAGTCTCTTGTGGGTCGACAGCTCTCGTCGGAATCCGTGGACGCCGCCGAGCGTGCTGGGCACGATGCCCACTGAAGACGAGACGTTCGCCTGCAGCGTGGGTACCCCAAGAGCGAGCAGGGTGGGAAAGCTGAGAAAAGTTCCCCCTCCCGCGATGCCATTCGAAATGCCCGCGACGACGCCAGCGAGAAAGATGATCGTGAGCTGCCACCCGAGCGGAAGTGTCGTGGCAAGCATCGTGTCCATTCTACAAAATTTTGAGGCCAGTCTTATGTGATAGTCCTGATGTCAGGGTATTTTTTGTCCATCGCTGCGTGCGTCGCTTGGTGTCAGTTTTGCGTGAAGTGTCTTCTCGTGTGGCGTCGCGTGGAACACGGCGGGTGACGTCGCTTCTTCGCGTACGACTCAATGACGACTCACGGCAACGCAGTGATCGAACGTCGAGCGAAGTGGACGCATCACTTCGCTCGACCCGCGTCGACGTGGGCAAGGAAAAAGGGGGCACGATCGCTCCGTGCGATCGTGGGCACTCCTCGTCAAAGTCATGTTGTGAAGTTTTGCGCAATCAAATCATTGGTCGTTCGTGTACGCGAACGCGAACGCGGCTTCGTCGCGTGGCGTGCGCTGTCGATGACGACGGCGCACCTTACCAACGATCCGCTGCGCAGAAATCAGCGACGCGCGAGGACGTCGGTGTTGACGAGATTGAAAAAGCCATCTTCGTCGTTCGCCCACGCCAAAAACGCGTCCGCGATCGTGTCGAGTTCCTCTTGTGTCGTGAGTTCGTACTCGAGACTTTGACGAGCGAACTCACTCTCTCGAACGCGGTCGGCCCAGAGCTGTCCCCACCACGCACGCTCCTCGGGTCGGTAGAACGTCCAGTTCGACGTGGCGACGTCGATCGAGGAAAAGCCCGCGCGTCGCACCCAGGAATGCAGGTGCCGCCCGGCGTTGGCGTCGGTGTGGTTCTTCCTGGTGAGAGCCTGATAAATCGCCATCCAGCGTTCGAGAACGGGACTGTCGGGCGACCACGTGAACGCCCCAAAGTCACCGTCGCGAACGGCGAGGAGTCCCTCATCACGAAGCACGCGACGCATCTCGCCGAGCGCGACCACCGGGTTGCTCAAGTGTTGCAACACCTGGTGCGCGTAGACCACGTCGAAGGACTTGTCGGGGAACGTTAGGCCGTACACGTCGCCGACGTCGAAGCTGACGTTGGCGACCTCGCTTTCGAGCTTGAGCTGTTGGGCGATCTCAATCACCTCGGGTGAGAGATCGACGCCCGTGACGTTCCCCGACGACACCACTCGAGCGAGATCGATCGTGATGTTGCCTGGGCCGCAGCCGACGTCGAGCACGTCCATTGAGGGCGTCAGGTGGGGGAGAAGGAAGGCTGCCGAGTTCTGAACGGTGCGCCACCGGTGACTTCGAAGGACCGATTCGTGGTGGCCGTGCGTGTAGCGATCTTGATTTGACATGGTGACCACTATTGCAGTCCGCGCGTCACTACTCTTGAAATTCTTGCGCTCGTTTCGAGGAGGAGGACGAGCGTTCGAAGAACAAAAAGTCGACTATTGCCAATTCCGCAGCGTGCGTGATTCGTCGATGGTGGCGGGAACCGACTCGAGCACGTGACCAGCACGCACCCCTCGTGAGCACCACTTTCGCCGGTCGACGTGACCGGGTCGAAGGTTTCCGCTGGGGTGTAATTGACAAGGGTCGAAAACTGCGATAGAAACTCTCACAACCGCGCAAAGCCATACAGGGCTTGCGGTTGCGTCATCTACCTTGGGGGGAAAGCGTGGCTCAGTTCTGGTTGGCCTTCGGGTTCGGCCTGGTCACCGCGTCCGTGTTGGCCATCGCGGCGGTCGGTCTCAGTCTTCAGTTCGGCATCACGAACTACATCAATTTCGCCTACGGGGACTTCATGGCACTGGGTGCGTACCTGACGTACGAGCTCAATACGGCGTTCTTTCACTGGAACGTGTGGGTCGCGCTCGTTGGTGGATCGCTGCTCATGGGTGTCGTCGCCGTGCTCTTGAATCGGTTCCTTCTCAGCCCCTTCGCGCGACGTTTCGAGAAGTCCTTCTTCGTGCTCATCGTGACGTTCGGTCTCTCGCTCATCATGTTGAACGTCATTTACTCATTCTGGGGAGCCAACGTTCGTGCCTACAACATGGCGATCGAGCAGGTCCTGCACATCGGTCCGTTCCTCTTGACGAGGAATCAGTTGATCGTCATGGCCATCTCGGTCGTGCTGATGGGTCTCGTGCACGTCATGTTGAAGACGACTCGCCTCGGTAAGTCGATGCGCGCGATGTCCGACAACACCACCCTCGCCATGACGAGCGGCATCGACACCAAGCGAATCACCACGATCACCTGGTTCTTGTCCGGTACGCTCGCCGGACTCGCGGGCACGGTCCTCGCGATCACCGAAGGCAACCTCACGCCCGCGTCGGGCGAGCTCTTTCTCTTCGTCATCTTCGCGGCCGTCATCGTCGGCGGCGTGGGCAGCATCTACGGCGCGATGGCCGGTGCGGTGCTGATCGGTTTGGCGACTGAGGTCTCAGCCGCCTTCATCAACCCGGCCTACAAACTCGATATCGCCTTCGTCATCTTGATTTTGACCTTGCTGTTCAGGCCTAGCGGTCTGTTCGCTCGGCCGGGAAGGGCTTAACAATGTCCGCCTTTTGGTTCTACGTCTTCACGCTCGTCTTCTTCTTCTTCGACTACTTCATCCTGGCGATGGGCCTCAACATCCAGTACGGCGAGACGGGGATCCTCAACTTCGCGTATATCGGCTTCGTTGCGGTCGGCGCGTACATGACGGGCGTCGCGGGTATGCCGAACGCCGGCACCTCCGGCCAGCACTACATCCTCGGACTCAACCTGCCGTTTCCGATCAACCTCATCATCGGCGGGCTCTCGGCGAGTGCGTTGGCCTTTCTCGTCGCCCTCATCACGTTGCGTCGCCTGCGCACCGACTACTTGGCGATGGTGTTGATCTCACTGTCGCTCGTGCTCTACGACATCAGCAACAACTTCATCCCGCTGTTCAACGGCGCCGACGGGTTGTACAACGTGCCCGAGCCCTTCGCCAACGCGCTCAAGCTGACGACCAACTCTTTCGTCCCCTTCTTCGCCGCCGTCACAGGCGTGGTGGCACTCATCATGTGGTATTTCATGAGTCGCATCACCCGTTCACCGCTGGGTCGAACCTTCCGCGCGATCCGTGATGATCCGACGGTGGCGTCGGCGCTCGGCAAGGGCGTCTTTCGCTACCAGCTCACGTCGATGTTGATCGGATCGTTCTACGCGGGTATCGGTGGCGGTCTCATCATCCAGTTCGGGGGTTCGTTCAACCCAACGGCGTGGTTGCCGGGTGAGACGTTCGTCATCTTCGCGGTCATCATCGTGGGCGGCGTGGGTAACAACATCGGCATGATCGTCGGGGCGCTCCTCGTCGAGACGCTCCTCATCCACTTGCCGGCGTTCCTCCCGGCGATTCCCGGACACCCGGGTCTGATCGAGTACATCGACGCCATGGTGATCGGCGTCTTGCTCATGGTCATGCTGTGGTTCCGACCACAGGGGATGGTGCCTGAGCGCGTTCGTCGGAGCAAGTTCCTCCTGCCCGACTTCGCTTCGTCCGGTGGTGGTGGCGCGGTCGTCACGCCGTCGGGACCGGCGATCCCCGCGGAAGAGACCTTCGGCGCTCAGCCGTCGCTCATCGAAGAAACGGACATCTAATGGCGAATGCCGACCAGTCCATGACGTCATCCGGCGTGTCCGGTGACTCGATACTCAGTTGCGAGGGCATCACGAAATCGTTCCTCGGTGTGAACGCGCTCAACGGCGCCACGTTCGACGTGCCGAAGAACAAGATCACTGCGCTCATCGGTCCGAACGGCGCGGGAAAGACCACGCTCGTCAACATCCTCTCGGGTTCGATGAAGTCGGACTCGGGGACGACGCGTTTCGGCTCCGTCGACGTGACGAACTTGGAGAGCTACAAGATCGCTCGGATGGGTCTGATGCGGACGTTCCAACTTTCGCGGGAGCTCGGTGGTCTCACCGTTCTCGAGAACCTGTTGGTCGCGCCGAAAGTCCAAGCGGGCGAATCGCTTTTCAACATCTTCTTCCGTCCCCGTCTGTTGAAGCGAGAAGAGCAACAGAACATCGAACGCGCGACGGAGATTCTCGCCACTTACGGACTCTACGAACTGCGCGACAACCGAGCGCGTGAACTCTCGGGTGGCCAGAAGAAGCTGCTCGAGATCTCGAGGGGTGTGATGGCCGCGCCGACAGTGTTCCTGCTCGACGAGCCAATGGCGGGGGTGAACCCGGCGTTGATCGAGCGGATCGGTGGCTACATCCTCGACATGAAGCGCCAGGGCATGACGGTCTTGATGGTCGAACACAATCTCAACGTCGTGGAGAAGATCTGTGACTTCGTCATCGTCTTGGCTGAAGGCAAGACGCTCGCGACCGGTCGACTGAGTGAGCTTCGCGCGAATCCCGAGGTCGTCCAGGCCTATCTAGGAGAGGTGATCAGTGCCGGCACTACTAACTGAGAACGTCACGTCCGGCTACGGACGTCAGACCATCATCAGCGACATCACGCTGTCGGCCGACGTGGGGTCGATCACGACGATCATCGGTCCCAACGGCGCTGGCAAGTCGACCTTCGCCAAGACGCTCGTGGGGATCTTGCGTCCCACGAAGGGCCGCATCGTCGTGAACGACAAGGACATCACGAAGATGCCCGGTCATCTCATCCCACGTAACGGCCTCGTGTACGTGCCGCAGAACGACAACGTCTTCGCGACGCTGACCGTGAACGAGAACTTGGAAGTCGGCGGCTTCGCGGTGAAGGGCAACTCAGAAGAGAGGCTGGAGGAGATCCTCAACATCTTCACCGACCTCAAGAAGGCCCGTAACAAGAAGGCCGGTCTGCTCTCGGGTGGTCAACAGAACCTCCTCGCGATCGCGCGCGCCCTCATGGTCCATCCGACCGTGATCGTCCTGGACGAACCCACCGCCGGGCTCTCGCCGGCGTACACGGACGTCGTGTGGAATCAGATCGATCTCATCACCAAGTCCGGCACCGCGGTGCTGGTGGTCGAGCAGAACGTCGAGCGCGCGCTGAAGCACTCCGACTTCGTGCACATCTTCATCGCTGGAACCAATCACGTCCACGGTCCGGCGAAAGAGATCGCCGAGCTCGACTTGGCGGCGATCTTCCTGGGTCGCGCGGGAGCATCTCGTTCGTAACAGTGGGAAATTCCCACAAACTTGAAGTAAGTAAAAAAGAAAGATAAGGGGGAAGTACCAGATGAAATTCATTAGAAAGCTAGGAGGTCGTCGGGGAGGTGCCAGAGCAATGCTGGTCCTCGCGATGGTGACCTCAGTCGCCGGCGTGGGGCTGACGGCGGGCTCGGCGAACGCCAGCTCGAAGCCGCTCATCGTCGGAGGCATCTTTCCGTTCACGGGATCGAAGTCGCTGCTCTCGAGCTGGGGCACCCACGGCGTGGCCGTGGGTATCTACGAGGTGAACCACAACGGTGGTGTCCTCGGTCACCAGTTGAAGAGCGCGTACGTCGACGACGCGGCCGACTCCGTGGACGCGCTGCCTGCGTTTCGCAAGTTGGAGCTGAGTCACCCGACGGTCATCGTTGGGCCCTTCTCGCCGACGATCGAAGCCGTGATCGGTCAGTTCAAGCCGAACGACGTGGTTGATTTCATGGTCGGCGGTCTCACGACCCTCGACAACATGAACTACAAGTACGTGTTCCGTACCTCGTCGTCCGACTCCAACGAGTCGATCGCGATGGCGCAGTACGCGATCAGCAAGGGCTGGAAGACCGCGTCGTTGATCTTCGACAACTCGTCGAACTCACAGGGCTTCATCGCTCCGCTCGAGGCGGCCTACAAGGCGCTCGGTGGCACGATTCAACAGAACATCACGTTGACGCCAGGCCAGTCGTCCTACAGCTCCGAGCTCACGTCCGCGTTCGCGAACAAGCCTCAGGTCATCTTTGACTCGATGGACAGCCAGACCGCGGCGACGTTGTTCTCCGACGGTCAGCAGCTCGGCTACATGACCACGCCGTGGATCGGTGACGACCTACAGTCGGCCCCGCAGGGTACTTACGCCAAGTCCTTTGGACCAACGGCCTCGACGGACCTGATCGCGGCGTTGCCCGCGACGCCGACGACGGCTGACGGCGCGTACAACCACTTCCTCGCCGACTACCAGTCGGTATGGAAGACCACGACCATCCTGCCCACGACGTTCAACGAGTACGACTCGATCGTTATCGCGTCGCTCGCCATGACGATGGCCAAGTCCACGGACCCGAAGAAATGGGTGAATGACGTGATGTTGGTCTCGGACCCACCGGGAACGGTGTGCGGAACGTACGCCGCGTGCGTGAAGTTGATCAAGGAGAAGAAGAAGATCAACTACAACGGCGCCTCGGGTAACGACGACTTCAACAAGTACCACAACGTCTTCAGTGGCTTCCAGATGCTCGGTTTCGACTCGAGCCTCAACAACGTCACCAGGGCGTACATCACCCCGGCGCAGTTGGCCGCCGTGGTCGCGAAGGAAGGCTAGTCACGTAGTACAAAGCTGTTCGCTTAGTGGGGGATGGTCAGCGGTCTTTCCGTTGACCATCCCACGCTAAGTCGTCTGCATGGCGAAGGACTGAACGTTGGTTTGAAGTGCACGTGGTGCGCGGACACTATGCAGATCCACTTATCGCCTGACTATCGCCGACGCCAGGCTTGCACGTGAGGATGAATCGTGACTGAACTGCTTGGTGGCATCCGAGTGCTCGACCTGACCACCGTACTCGCGGGCCCCTTCGGGGCCTATCAGCTAAGTCTCATGGGTGCGGACGTCACGAAGATAGAGATCCCCGAGACCGGCGACCTCGCGCGTGAGTTCGGAGACGACGAGGGCCTGAAGGCCGCGTCGATGGGACCTTCGTTCCTGGCGCAGAACTCGGGGAAACGATCGATAACCCTGAACCTGAAGAGCGTCGAGGGCGCCGAGGTCTTTGAGCGCTTGCTGCGCGCGTCCGACGTGCTGCTCGAGAACATGCGACCGGGCGTGCTCGCGCGACTGGGTTTCTCGTGGGAGCGAATCCACGACATCAATCCCCGGCTCGTCTACTGCGCCGTGTCGGGATTCGGTCAAACGGGCCCGCTCGCCGAACGCACCGCGTACGACCAGATAATCCAGGGCTTCGCCGGCATGGCGGCCGTCACGGGTCTCGCCTCGGGCGGTCCCGTGCGCGTGGGCTTTCCCATCTGCGACACGCTCGGTGGCTACGTGGCCGCCATGGCCATCTGCGCCGCGCTCGTCGGTCGCTCCGCCACTCAGACCGGCGTCTTTCTCGACGTCTCGATGCTCGAAGCCGCGCTCACCTCCATGAGTTGGGTGATCTCCGAGCAGCTCATCAGCGGCCATGAGGCCGTTCGACACGGCAACGACAACGCCGCGTCGTCACCGTCGGGTACGTTCCAAGCGAGTGACGGACCGCTCAACATCGCGACCAACACCCAAAAGCAGTTCGAGGCGCTGTGTCGGACTTGCGCTCGCGAGGACCTCATCGGCGACGAACGCTTTCTCACTCGCGCTGATCGCAAGAGGAATCGGTCGGCCCTGACCGCAGAGCTGGATCGGGCACTCGCCGAACAGCCCGCCGCCACGTGGGAGGAGCGCCTCGCCGACGTGAGCGTACCGGCCGGACGTCTCTTGAACGTCGACGAGGCCTTGCACCAAGAACAGATAAAGGTCCGTGGACTTGTCCACGACGTCGAGGTCGGCGTCGGGGGGCGCGACAGCGTTCAAGTACTCGGCAGCGGCGTGCACGTGAACGGTCAGGCGCTCACTCCTTCCTCTGCGCCACCGCGCCTGGGCCAGCACACCCGCGACATCCTCAGCGAACTCGGCTACTCCAGCGAAGAAATCGAAGCCCTCCATGATGATCACGCCGTTTAGGGTTAGCCGGAACTGGAATGCTGTAGTGAGCAAGGAGGGGCACGCGTGACGCGCCATGATTCGTATCCGACGGTCGAGATCATCGAAGAGGGCATGCGCGAAGGCATGCAGATCGAGAGCGCGGCGATCACGGTGGACGCGAAGATCGCGTTGCTCGACGCGTTGTCGCGGACCGGGCTCAAGACCATCGTCGTCGGATCGTTCGTCAGTCCCAAGTGGACCCCGCAGATGGCCCAGATCGACGAACTGGTGACGCGTTTCACGCCGAGAGACGGCGTCCGGTACACCGCACTCGCCCTCAACGATCGCGGTCGCGAACGCATGAGCCACTACATGCCGCCATTGAGTGAGTCTCTGGAGTTCCCCCGCACGTTCGTCCACCTCTGTGACGTGTTCGTGCGCCGCAACACCAACCGTTCACAACAAGACGAGATCGACCTGTGGCCGGAGGTCATTGAACGCACCGTCGCGTCGGGCGCTCGAAGCGCCGGCATCGCGATCAACGCCGCGTGGGGCTCGAACTGGCTTGGTCCCTTTGACGAGGAGTATCGCATGGCGATGCTCGCGCGTCAGCACGACCTTTGGACGGCGGCGGGCGTGACCGTCGACAAGGTGTGGATCGGCGACCCGATGGCGTGGAACGTACCTGACCAGGTAGCTTCCCAGCTGCGGGCGATCCAGGAGCGCTGGCCGGAGATCACGCGCTTCCATCTCCACCTGCACGACGCTCGCGGTTCGGCGATGCTGTCGGCCTACGAAGCGCTGAAGACCTTGACGAGCGACCAGACGCTCGTCCTCGACACCTCGATCGGTGGTATGGGCGGGTGTCCCTACGGCGGTCACGGTCGCATGACGCGCATGATCCCCACCGAAGACCTCGTCGATCTCTTGAACGAGCTTGGTGTCTCGACCGGTATCGACCTCGATCGACTGATCGAAGCGTCACTGCTCGCTGAAGAGGTGGTCGGGCACTCCTTGTGGGGGCACGTATCGAAGGCCGGTCCGCGCCCGCGCGGTGAGGCGCTCTTCGCGATGGACTTGCCGTTCATCGAGACCGAAGCGCAGGCCCAGCACTTTCGCCTGGGACCCCAAGCGTACGAGGGTGCGTTGTCGCCATGGACGGAGCCGATCGTCTCGCCCGCGAGGCCCGAACGAACCGTTGACGCGAAAGAGCCACGTGTCAAGAGCTAGTCGAACGCAGTCGTCGCCGACGACGGTAGGCGGACGAACGTTGGTCCAGACCTAATGGCGGCGACGAATCGAATCGCGAACTCAAGTTCGATGCGCTCACTCGAGCGTACGTTCGACATCCTTCGTATCCTTCGTCAAAGCCGCGTCCCCATGCGCCTGACGGACATCGCGTCAGAGTCGGGTATCCATCTCGCCACGACCCAACGGATCTTGAGCGTCATGTTGCAGTACGGCTACGTCAATCAAGAGCGCTACGGCTACACCGTTGGTGTCACCTCGGTGATGAACGCCTTCTCCTTTCACGTGACGAGCAGCTTGAACCAGATAACCCAGCCGATCTTGCAAGAACTCACGGCGGCGAGTGGCTTGATGTCGTCACTCTCGATTCGAGTGGACTTCGCCCAAGTCATGGTGCTGCGCGTCGAGGGCACGGCGCCTCTTCGCTACCTCTTGCCGGTCGGGGAATCGTCGCCCCTGTACCTCGGTGGCGCGCGGATCTTCGCCGCCGCCATGACGACCGAGGAGGTCGCGACACTCTTGGAGGGCGTTCCGGAGATTCGATTGGCGAGCGGTCAGATCGTCACGGAGCAAGAGTTCGCCAATAGTTTGAAAGAGATCCGCGACCTGGGTTTCGTCTACAGCATCAGCGAGCGCGACCTGGGATCCGCGTCCGTCGCGGTGCCCGTCTTCGGTCAAGAGGGAACCTTGGAGGCGTCGCTCCAAGTGTCGGGTCCGGCAGTCGAACTCGACGAGGAGAAGGTCGAATGGTGCATCTTGGAGTTGAAGCGGGCCAGCGCCGCGATCACCAAGCGACTCCCATGATCGAGGTACTGACCGACCGGTCGATGCCCGTCGCGCCTCGTTCGCGTGTCATCGCGTCATCAATGACCACATGAGTGTGTAGGCCCGGCGTGGATCGAGCCTGCGAATGAAAGGAATCACGTGATAGATCACAAAGTACGCGTCTTCAGGAGCGACGAAGAGTTGCCCCGCGAGGGTCAGCTGGCGTGGAAGATCGCCGCCGTTGCCGTTGACCCGATTGAGGTCAGCGACGACGTCACCGACATGGTGATCAACCGTGTCATCGACAACGCGGCCGTGGCCGCCGCGTCACTGGTTCGAAGCCCCGTGGTGGCGGCGCGCGCGCAGGCGACGCGCCATCTCTCTACGCCGGGCAGCACGGTCGTCGGCACCACGTCGGACGTTCGCGTCTCGCCGGAGTGGGCGGCGTGGGCGAACGGGGTAGCGGTGCGCGAGCTCGACTTTCACGACACCTTCCTCGCGGCCGAGTACTCGCACCCGGGCGACAACATCCCTCCGATCGTCGCGGTGGCGCAGCACGTCGGCGTCGCTCGGGGACTGAGTGGTGCGCAGGTCGTGCGAGCGATCGCGACGGCCTACGAGATACAGATCGCCCTCGCGCGGACCATCTCCTTGCACGAACACCGGATCGATCACGTCGCGCACCTCGGGCCGAGCGTCGCGGCCGGACTCGGTACGCTGCTCGGTCTCGACGAGGAGACGATCTACCAAGCGATCGGCCAGGCGTTGCACACGACGACCGCGACTCGTCAATCGCGCAAGGGCGAGATCTCCACGTGGAAGGCGTACGCACCGGCGTTCGCGGGCAAGGTCGCCATCGAAGCCGTCGATCGCGCGATGCGCGGCCAGACGTCGCCGGCGCCGATCTACGAGGGGGAAGACGGCGTCATCGCGTGGCTGCTCGACGGTCCCGATGGTTCGTACACGGTGTCGCTGCCAGCACGGGGCGAGGCGAAACGGGCCATCCTCGAGAGCTTCACGAAGGAACATTCGGCCGAGTACCAAGCCCAGGCGTGGATCGACCTCGCGCGCAAGCTCCACGACGAGCACCCCGAACTACTCGACGGCGACGCTATCGAGAGTGTCGTCATCCACTCGTCGTACCACACGCACAACGTGATCGGCTCGGGCGCGAACGATCCGCAGAAGTACGACCCGGGCGCGTCGCGTGAGACACTCGACCATTCGGTGCCGTACATCTTCACCGTCGCGTTCCAAGACGGATCGTGGCACCACGTCGACTCCTACGCGCCCGAGCGCGCCGCGCGTCCTGACACCGTTCGACTGTGGCGAAAGGTGTCGACCGTGGAGGATCCGGAGTGGTCGCGTCGCTATCTCTCCGTCGACCCGCGTGAGAAGGCTTACGGCGGCCGCGTCGAGATCACGTTGAAGGACGGAACGACGATCGTCGAGGAGATCGCGTTGCCGGACGCGCATCCGCTCGGGGCACGGCCCTTCGGTCGCGAACAGTACGTCGCCAAGTTCCGTTCGTTGGCTCGTGGCGTGCTGGTGGACGAAGAGATCGAGCGCTTTCTCGCGGCGGCGCAGCACCTGCCCGACATGGCGGCGGGTGACTTCGCGCAGCTCAACTTCACCGCGAGGCCCGGTCTCCTGGCCTCGGTGCCCGAACCCGAGGGACTGATCTGATGCTGTACTCGAGCGTCAGCGCCGCCGAGAAGCGCGAACGATTTCGTGCGCGACTCGCCACGGGTGAGCTCCTGGTGCTGCCTGGTGCCTTCAATCCACTCTCCGCAAAGCTGATCGAGCGCAAGGGTTTCGACGGTGTGTACGTCTCGGGCGCCGTGCTCGCGGCCGACCTCGGTCTACCCGACATCGGACTCACGACCTTGAGTGAGGTCGCCACTCGAAGCGGTCAGATCGCTCGCGTCACCGATCTTCCGACGCTCGTCGACGCGGACACCGGGTTCGGCGAACCAATGAACGTCGCGCGCACCGTGCAGACGTTGGAGGACAGCGGGGTAGCGGGTCTGCACATCGAAGACCAGGTCAATCCCAAACGGTGCGGACACCTGGACGGGAAACAGGTGGTCGACGAGGGTTCGGCCGTTCGCAGAATCCGCGCAGCGGTGACGGCACGGCGTGACGCGAATCTTTTGATCATGGCGCGCACCGACATGAGGGCGATCGACGGTCTCGGCGCCGCCGTCGATCGAGCCAAGGCTCTCGTTGACGCGGGCGCCGACGCGATCTTTCCCGAGGCGATGGTCGACCTCAAGGAGTTCGAAACCGTGCGCGCCGCCATCGACGTGCCGATCTTGGCCAACATGACCGAATTCGGCAAGAGCGAACTCTTCACGACCAGTCAACTAGCCGACGTCGGTGTCAACATCGTGATCTTCCCGGTGTCGCTGCTGCGCCTCGCCATGGGGAGTGCCGTGCGCGCACTCGACACCATCACGCGCGAAGGGAGCCTCGTGTCGATGCTCGACGAAATGCAGCACCGAGCGGACCTCTACGAGCTGCTCGACTACGAGTCGTACAACGCGTACGACTCGTCCATCTTCAACTTCGACGTACCTCGGTAACGTTTCGTCCGTCGCTCAACGAGACTCTTCGCGCTGCGTACTCTGAGTGGCGACCGCCTGCGCCGCGGTCTTCGCGGGTGCACCAAATCGAAGTTGGTAGCCACCGTAGGCAATCGAGCAGAGGGCGAACCACGCCCAGCCCAGTGCCAAGCCGCCGAGCACGTCGGTCAGCCAGTGCACCCCGAGCATGACCCGCGTCCACGCGATGCCGGTGGCGAGACCGACGGCGAGTCCGGTGAGAAGCGACCTCACGAGGAGGGACCGACGTCGCCCGATGACCAGCGCGAACGCCGCCAGGCAGGCGGCGCTCGCCACGGCGTGGCCCGACGGGAACGACGTCCCCGAAAAACCCGTGAGCTGATCGAACGTGGGTCGAGCCCTTCCCACGATGTTCTTGATGATGTTGGCGACGAGGAACTGACCTCCAACGACCAGGACCAGGAACGTGACGACCGCGAGTGATCGCTGGCGTATCCATTCGACAATCGCCACGACGACACCGAGGGGGACGATCACGAGCGCGCCGCCGAGCTGGGTGTACCAACGCAGGACGTGCGTCGAGAGGTTTGTCGCGTGGTGCGCGCCGAAAAGACTGGCGCTGCGGTCGAGCCGGGCGAACCCCGAGTTGGTGTGGATCATGAGGAGCACGATGCCGACCCCCGCCGCGCCCGCGACGACGACCACGACCGCCGCAGTGAGGAGTAGTCCGGTGGCCGAACTTGGGTCAAGTCGCGAACGAACGAACGAAGCCTCTCGAGGGTGCCGGCGGACCTCGGTTTTCACCGTCTCCGTGGAGACCTTCGGAGCGGTCAGTGCGGCCTGGGGCCATCGATACGCGACGAAGGCGGCGAGGGCGCCGGGAATGACGATCGCGACAAGGGTGAGCAAAAGAATGAGCATGGGGGTTCTCCTAGGAAACGTGTCGTAGGGGGCTGACGAGTTGTTCTTTGACGAGTTGGAGGAGCGAACGCCTCTTCCAGCGCAGCGCGTCGATCTTGACGCTTCGCTCGAGGTCGCTGTCGAAGTGCTCATCCAACGTTCGTGCGATCGCGGGGTCGAAGATGATCATGTTGATCTCCTCGTCGCAGTTGAGCGAGCGCGCGTTGAAGTTCGCTGAGCCCACGTTGGCGATAAGGCCATCCACCGTCATGATCTTGGCGTGCATCATCGAAGGCTGGAAGTTCCAGAGTTCGACGCCGGACTCGATGAGCTTCGCGTACTCGGACTCTGCGGCGAGCTGCACGAAGCGCTTGTCGGCGAAAGGCCCGGGAAGGAGGATCTGGACCCGCACGCCTCGCTCCGCCGCTTCGCAGAGTCGATTGGTGAGGTCGTCATCGGGCACGAAGTAAGCAGTCGTGACGCGCACCTGGCGTTCAGCGAGTTGCAGGAGCGTTCGAAAGACACTCTTCAAGTCACTGCCGCCCGTTTCCGACGCGCCACGCACGCACTGCACGATGCTGTCGCCGGGCTCGGGCTGGGTCGGGAATCGATCGAACGAATCCTCGAAGATGGTGGGATCGGTCTCCGTCCAGTTGTCGAGGAACGCTGCTCGCAGTCCGTCCACTGCCGGACCCTCGATCTTGAAGTGGGTGTCGCGCCACTCGTTTTCGTTGCGCGCGTCGCCTTGCCAGAGATCGGAGATGCCTACGCCGCCCGTGAAGCCGACGGATTCGTCGACCACGAGCACCTTTCGGTGGGTGCGGTGATTGACGTCGCCGGGGTGCAAGCGACTGAGCGGGCGGAACCATCGCAAGTGGACGCCGGCGTCGGTCATCTGATCGATCAGGTGCACATCGATCGGTCGCGAGCCAAACGCGTCGAGGAGGACTCGAACGCGAACGCCCGCGCGGGCCCGTCGAGAGAGAGCGCCCGCGAGCTCGGTGCCGATCTCGCCCTTCCAATACACGAAGGTCAGAAAGTCGACGGTGTGCTGCGCGCCATTGATCGCGTCGAGCATCGCGGGGAATATGCGACAGCCGTTTCGAAGGACGTCGATCCTGTTTCCCTCGGTGGCCGGAATGCCGACGACGCCCTCGAGAGTGCGTCGAGCGCGCGCGACCGCGCTGGACGTGTCGACGTCGCGGTGGTAAACGTTCTCGGTCGTCACGACGTCACCACCGACCCACGACCACTCTCCGGATTCGATTCGATGACCTTCTCCGCGTCTTGGGGTTCGGGCACACCGCTGCGAACAGCTTCGAGTTGCGCGGCGACGGCTGCGCCGTAGAAGAGGGCGACGCTCGAGAGGAGACACCACAGGAGGAGCGCCACGACGCCTGCCAGTGGTCCGTACGTCGAGCCGAACGACGAACTCGTCGAGAAGAACAGACCCAGCAGGCCCGTCGCTATGACCCAGAGCAGGACTGATATCCCCGAACCAAAAGCGAGCCACGAGAGACGCGGTTGATTTCGGCGAGGCGACCAACGAAAGAGGATCGTGACAGCAACGGCAATCAAACCAACGCCGAGTGGCCAGCGCACGATGGCCCACGTCGTTGAAAGCGCGGCGTTGTTCGTCGAATGAAAGAGGTCTCGTCCAAAGGCCAAACAGACGAAGGCCGCCGCGCTGACGGTGCCGACACTGAGCGCGAACACCAGCGCGAGGCTGTACTTCACGACGCTCGGACGGTCCTGTTCGACGCCGTAGATGCGATTGAGTCCGCGCTCGAGTTGCCCCATCGCGGTCGTCGCCACGACGAGGCCACCAATGACGCCAAAAAGGAGACCGCCGTATTGATGTTCCGCGGCGACGTGGTGCGCTTGGGACACCGCGGTCGTCAGCACCCGTCCCGCTGGTCCGGGAACGGCACGGCGCAGCGCGGCGTCGATGATCGTAGCGACACTGCCCTTATGGAGAACACTCGCGAGTCCTACCAGGCCGATGAGCCCCTCGATGGTGACGAGCGACATCATGAACGCCAACGATCGCGCGTGACTAAAGCCGTCGGCGACGCGAAGTCGCTGGAAGGAGTCCTTCGCCAATCGCCCCCACCCGACTCGTTTCAGCACCTTCCACGCGTCGTCGCCACTGAGTTCTCGGGTCTCGGGCACAAGTGCCGCACTACTCATGACTGCTCCTTTCGGGGAACCAAAACCGTGATCGCGCGCGGTTCGATGGTGGCGCGAAACCTCTTCTTCGCGGTTCGAGCGCCCCCGTCGACTTCGTACTCCGTGAGTTGGTCGAGCTTGATGTCAACCTTCGATCCTCGGCCCATCTGCGCGAGCGGTGAGTTCTTAGCGTCGTCGACCACTAAACGACTGAGTACGCGCGCCCACTGCAAGGTGTTCTCCGCGGTCACCACGCCGACCTCCAGTAGTCCGTCGTCGGGCAACGCGTCGGGAAAGGCGACGATGCCACTTCCGAGGCTGCCCATCTGGCCGAGCAGGACACAGCTGGCCCGTCCCTTGAACCACGGTTCGCCATCGAGCTCGATGCGAACTTTGCGAGACCGCATGTGCGTCGCGCGAATACCGGTCCAGACGTAGGCCACACGACCGAAACGCCCCTTCAGCTCGCCGTCGGCGTCGCGCATCGTGACGGCGTCGAAGCCGACACCAGCCATGACGGCAAAGCGCTCGCCGTTGAGCACACCAACGTCGAGAGAACGACGGTCGCCGTTGAGTCCCACGTCGACTGCACCCTCCAAGTCGATGGGGATCTCAAGATTGCGAGCCAAGAGATTGGCGGTGCCCGCGGGCAAAATGGCCAAGTCCACGGCTTTGCCGGCGACCGCGTCGACGCATCGCTGCACCGTGCCGTCACCCCCGTAGATGAAGAGCAGATCCGCGCCCTTGTCAAGCGCGCGGCGAGCCTTCTTCGGAGCCTGGCGGCTCTTGGTCACCTCGAACCACATCGGATCGGTGAAGCCCTTCTCGGCGAGGAGCTTTCGAAGTGCGCCCAAGCCTCCGCCGAGCATCTTGTTCCGATGCGCGATGACCGCTATTGACGTCACGACGGAGCCCGCTCGACAGGAGCGGACGCCACCGAGGGCGGCGGATCCTTGTCGGCGCCCTTTCTTTCAGAACTCGCGGCGACGGCGACGCGGATGATGAAGACGGCCGACACGAGCGAGCCCACCCCTAGGAAGAAGCCGGATATCACGTCGGTGGGGTAGTGCTCGCCGCGATAGACGCGTGACAGTGCAACGCACACCGTGAGAGCGACGGCAAGTATGAACGCGGCGATTCGGGGAACGAGGCGAGTGGTCGCCACCATGACCAGTATTGCCGCGCCGCCGTAGAGCACCACGGTGGCCGCCGTGTGACCCGACGGGTATCCGTACGTCGATGGGGTTCCCCCCAGGTGATGCACCGTCGGTCGCGGGCGCTTCACTATCACGTTCGCTACTAGGAACACGGCGAGTTCTATGACGAGACCGGCGACGAGCAAAAACGCGCGTCGTCCCCACTTGCGAATGAGGAGGAAGACAGTGATGAGCGCAGCAACACCGGCGACCTCGAACGTATCGCCGACGTTCGTCGCGTCCCCACTCGAACGGTTCCACACTCTCACGCGCTGCTTATCGAACCACCGGCTCACGTGACGGTCCCACGAACCAAGCGGACCGTGCGCGAGGACGTGGGTGATCAGGAGGCCGAGGCCGACAATGATGAGTGCCAGCACAACGAACGAGATGATCGTCGCCACCACGACGGCGGTCACGCCGCGGCGGTGAGTGAACCGTCGGGCCAAGGAACGCGCGGGTCCTTCAGTCGAAGGATCCAGGAGCACGCGTCTCCTTCTTGTGTCGTCGCGCGAGCGCCGGAAGGTTGAGGGGGATCCGCTCCACGTCATGTCGGTCATGCGCACCGTCCTGTCCGAAATGAGTTCTCACCAGGTGTACAGCACTAACTCTGGGACGGATTATATTCTGACGATGCGACGCTGGATTGAAATATCCAATCTGCCCTTTTGCGGTTGGCTTCCCTCGTCGGGAGGGAGATTCAGTTCCCCAGTATTCGACCGACTCGAAAACTACGAATTCTCACAAACTCTCAGAAGCGACGTCGAATCCGGTACCACAAGGGCCGGCCGTCGGGATCGAATATAAGTCGATACGCGACGTCCGCCCACTGCTTGCTTGACTTCGCTACGGGTTCGATTTCGTGCGGTCGAATTCGTCCGGCCGGACGCTGAGTGGTCTCGTCACTCGTCGGCGTACCGGTCAAGGCGTTCGCCGTCTCGCGCCAAAGTGCGGCGGCGCCCGCCACGTTGAGAAGTTCCGCGTCATCGTGCGAACGTGCCAAGTGCTCAGCCCAGAGGGTGAGGCGCAACTCGCGCGCGAACTTGCGACTACCGTCACCAAGTCCTCCGGGATCGAGTGGCAACCGATCGTCGAGTTCGCTGTCAATGACCGCGCACGATAGTTCGGAGTCATGGGTCCATGACCTTCGATTCAAGTTGTCGGAACCCACGGTCGCCCAGACGTCATCGATGACGCACACCTTGGCGTGGACGTAGATCGGCGTTGCCTCATCGTTCTCGACGCTGTAAAACCCGACGCGTTCGCCTCCCGCGCGCTTCACGATGTCGATAGCTCGCGACTGTGCGAGCCGGCTCGGAGGACCCGACAACTTACTGTCCTTGTCCGGGAAGCGAGGCACGACGGCGATCACCTGGAGTGAAGGCTGTCGACGGAGTGCGTCGGCGAGCAGACGCGCGATCTCTTTCGACCAGAAATACTGATCCTCGATGTAGATCAGCGTTCGCGCGCGCGTCAAGGCCTTGGCGAACGCGCGAGCGACGCTTCGCTCGCCGTTGGGCGCGAAGGGATACTTCGGTCTCCTAGACGGGTAGGTCCGGAGCACCTGCACCGCGTGCCCGCCACTCGTTGGTGGCTCGATCAAACGAGTGGGGAGCGCTCGCGCGCGACGATAACTCGCGGGAGATCTCGAGAGACGTGCCTTCACGCGGCTCGCGTGATTGAGAGGCGTCGGGTCTTCCCATCGTTCTTGGAACGTGAGATCGAGCTTCGACACCACCGGCCCACGAACTTCGAGTTGGACGTCGTGCCAAGGCGGTCGAGATCCGTAACGAGGGTCCAATTCGATGACTTGAGCGTCGCCGCCATGGAGGGCGTCGTCTCTGCGACCGTGGCTGAGGTCGATGCCGCCGATGAAGGCGACGTCACGATCGATGGAGGATGGATGGCGCATGAGCACCATCTTCTGGTGATGCGAACCCCCTCGACGAACCCGCCTGTCGCGCAAGACCTCGCCGCCAGCCTCGGTGACCTCGCGAGCGAGCCGCCGATTCTCTTTCGAGCTGAAGGCGAGGAGATCACTATGGGAACGCCAGAGGAGACCACGAACGTCGACGCCCCGACGACACGCGTCGGCGAGCAGCGTCGCGATCGACGTGCCCTCGTCCGACACGCGTTCATCTCCGTCTCCGCGCCAATCGGTGAAGCGAATCTCGTCGCCCGCTGAGAGACTCGAGATCGTCTCGGCCAGTCGCGTGAAGTACGTCGCCCCGTCGACCAGGACCGTGACGAGATTGCCTTCGGTCCACGCCACGCCTGGTGTCGGATTCGTGTCGATCTCGGTCGCGGAGTTGCCCCGCTCTTCGGGAGTCAGAAACCAATCATCAAGGCGCATAACGAGTCAAGTTACTCCTCGAGCGAGACGAGAGATTCGACCTTCTTCGTCGCGTGGACGCCCACGCACGTAGCGACACTGGATTGCAAGCGGTAGAGCGACTTCCTTCACCGGTGCCGATCAGTTAACTATCTGATTGGCACCGGTGAAGGAAGTCTGGCTACAAGATCGTGAGTTTCCCGACGACTGACGTCGAAGGTCGGGCGTTGGAGTCGCCTCCATAGATCGCGACGACGGTGTAGCTACCCTTCTTCAGCGCTTTCGCCGGAAGCGCACAACGAGCGACTCCGTTGCTGGAGACTCGCGCCGTGCACACGATCCGAGAACCCACTTTGATCTTCACGACACCACGGAACGCTCGTTGTGAACCCCGTGGGGTGACGTGAATCGTGAACTCCACCGCGTGCTGTGAGGCGAAGGGGACTTTCGTCTTCGAGAGGCTGAGCGCCGTATGGGTTGACACCGTCGTGATCACCGGTGGAAGCGTCGTGGTCGTCGTCGTGGTCGTGGCGACGGCCGTCCACTGTGCGTAGAGCGTCACGGACGAGGTGAACGGGTAGTTGCCGAAGTTCGGATACGCGGTCCCCGAACCGTTCGCCATCGTGTTCCAACCGGCGAAGGTGAAGCCCGTGTACGTGAAGGCGTTCGCGGTGAGTGCCGCGGCCACACCGCTGGTCTCCGGGCTCATCGAGCCCGTGCCGCCATTCGGGCTGAAGGTGACCGTGTAGGTCGTACCGCCGCCACCGCCACCGCCACCGCCACCAACCGCCGTCCACTGTGCGTAGAGGATGACGTTCGCGGTGAACGGATACGTAGCCCCGTCGGCGTACGCAGTCCCCCCACCGGCAGCAATCGTGTTCCAGCCGGCGAAGTTGTAGCCGGCCCTCGTGAAGCTGTTAAGGGTGAGCGCGGTCGGCGAGTTCGCCACCTGAGGAGTCATAGCCCCGCCCGTCGCGTTGTTGCCGTTAAAAGTCACCGTGAACGAAGCGTTCGCCGTCCACTGCGCGTAGAGCGTCGTCGACGAGGTGAATGGATACGAGGCGTTGTCCGCGTAGGCGGTTCCCAATCCATTCGCCTGAGTGTTCCAACCACTGAAGGTGTAACCCACGCGGGTAAAGGTGCTCACGTTCAGCGGTTCAGCGACGTTGTCGGTCTCGGGATTCATTGACCCCGTGCCACCGTTGGAACTGAAGGTCACCGTGGCGGGCGCAACGGCCCACTGGGCGTAGAGCGTCGTTGACGTGGCGAATGGGTAGATGCCGCCATTCGCGTACGCAGTACCGGTTCCGTTCAAGGCAGTGTTCCAACTCTTGAAGACCAGCCCACCATTGGTGAAGGCGTTCGCCGTGAGCGCCGTTGGCGTGTTGGTTGTCTGCGCCGTCATTGATCCCGTGCCTGCGCCGGCGTTGAACGTCACAGTGGCCGTGGCGTTAGCCGACCACTGAGCGTAGAGCGTCAACGGCGCGGCGAACGTATACGAAGCGCCGTCCGCGTAGGCGGTGCCACCGCCGACGTTGATGGTGTTCCAGCCCGTGAAGGTGTAACCAGGTCGCGTGAAGGTGTTCGTTGTCAAGTTCGCCGCGCCGGTGCTGGCCTCATTCGCCATCGTGCCGACTCCGCTGTTGGCGTTGAAAGTGACGCTGTTACTGACGGGCGTCGCGGCGAAGATCGTAGCGATTGCTGAGTAATTGCCCAACGACGAGTTGGTCGCGTTCGGCGCGTAGCTGGCGCTAGCGCCGAGTTGGTCGTTGAAGGTAATGAGATTGCCAGTCGCCGGAATCGCGGTGTAACTGAAGTTGGGCGTGTTGCCAGGTAGCGCGGATTGGGTTGACTCTGTGTAACCCCAGTACAGCTGGTCTGAACCTGTTGAACTCGCGACGCTGGGGAACGCGACCGATGTCGTCGTAGTCCCCCCGGACGTCGACGCGTTGACGTTGACGACCCGCCAGCTGACTTGATTCGCGGAGGTGAACGAGTCGGCAATCAATTCGGGACTGAGGGCGGCGACGCTCGCTGAATACGTTGCGGTAATTGTCGTCGCCCCTACGGTCGTCACCTTGGCCCACCAGATCTCCTCAGTGATCCCAGTTCCGTTAGTACTGTCGATGAATTGCTTTGAGCGCGTCCACGTTCCGGTGGCTCCGGTTCCAGTAGCACTGACGCTGGTGATGTTGATCGTTTGCGAGTGAATCTGCGATTGGAAGATGACGAGGTCACCGACCTTCTGAAGGGTGACCGGGATGGACGCTCCTCCGAGGGTTTCAGTTTCGACTGGAAAGCCGGTCGCTTCAGTGATATCCGACCATTGTGCGTAGAGGGTGGTGTTGGCGCTCGTGTTGAAGGGGAACGAGGCTCCGTCGGCGTAGCTGGTTCCGCCGCCGCCCGGGTCCGTGTTCCAGCCCGCGAAGCTGTACCCGACACGGGTCATGGTGTTCGCGGTGAGCGCGGCGGCAACACTGTTGGTCTCAGACGCGATCGAACCCGTTCCACCGTTGGCGTTAAAGGTGACGACCGGGGTGAAAGCGACGCTGTCCTGGGAAGTGACTACTTGGTTGCCGTCAGTGAGGTCGATGGCCTGGTAGGTCACGCTCTCACTGGTGTGGTCCGTGACGGTGAAGGTCGCCACGAATCCCGAGGCCGCGACGGTCGCTAATGCTCCTGCCGCGCCGCCGTTGATGCGCGAGGAGTTCGCGGTGGTACCTTCGAGTGAGACCATGTCGGTCGCGCCGGCCTGCGAATCAAGGGTGACGGTAATCGTCGAGGTCGTGCTGCCGTCGGCTGCCACCGAGTGCGGGCTCGCCGCCACGACGGACGACGGCACGTTGTCCGCGGTGGCAACACTTTCGAAGCTAACAGTCAGCACTGACGCGAAGAGTGCCGCTACGGCGAGGAATCTTGTGAGGACGTGCACGCGCTTCATGCTCGTCTTGTGGTCGCTGATCATAGGAGGCCTCCGTACCGAAATTGCTTTCGTAGTTCGCTTGTTGCCGACGTGCGGAGGCTACACCAAAGGGCTCGAGGCCCTCAATGGCGAAGGGGATGTCTGTAATTCAGTTCTTTGAAAAGTGCACGAATCGCAATCCTTCGAGTCTCCATCGCAGCTTGAGATCTCTGCTCAGAAACGAAAAACGACAACCTCCAGGACTGAAGGTCCTGGAGGTTGTCGCCCTTTCCGACGTGTCTGGAGATTGTGACGACTTTGTTGTCAAGTTGACGCAAGTTCGAGACGTTCGCCGTCCATTACTGCGGTGGTCCAGAACCGAGTACTAATTGGAGCGTCGCCGACGCACCACTGGCGTTGGTGTAGCCAACGGAAACGGTGTCACCGGGCTTGAGCGTCTGCAGAATCTCATCGAGTGAGGTGATCGTGGTGACGGCCTGACCGTTCACCGAGACGATGACGTCGCCCGAGGTGAGTGCCGAGCTCGCCGCCGGCGTCCCGGGGACCGTTTGCGCGATGGTGACCCCGCTGGTCGTGCTGGGTGCACCGTTGCCGAAACCAGGGAATGGGCTCGTTGACGTTGGATCGACTTCGATGCCGAGGAACGCGGTGCCGCCGACGTGCACGGTTGACGACGAACTGCCGTTCTCGATTGATTTGGCGATGGAGAGAGCGGTGCCGATCGGAATGGCGAACGCCTGGGTCGTCGTCGCCGACGCGGAACTAAACACGGGGTTGCCGCTGACCGACGCGGCGGTGTCCATGCCGATGACCTGGCCCTTGCTGTTCACGAGCGCCCCGCCCGAGTCACCCGGCTGGATGGGCGCGTTGATCTCGATCATGCCGCTCAGCGTCTCAGAGCCCGTGGGGTTCACGTCGTCCGCTGCCGTGATCGACTGATCGACGGCTAACACCGATCCCGCGGCGTAACTCGGAGTACCGCCCGTACCGCCCGCGTTGCCGATTCCCACCACAGATTCGCCCTTGACGGGGGTGCTGGTGTTCGTCTTGATGGTGGTCAAACCTGACGCGTTCTTCAACTTGAGCACCGCGATGTCGGACGTCACGTCGTAACCAACGACGCTGGCCTTGTAGGTCTTGCCCGTCGCCACGTCACGCACGGAGATTGACGTCGCGCCGGCGATCACGTGATTGTTCGTGAGGATGTAGCCACTCTTCGACACGATCATTCCGGTGCCGGCGGCCGTCCCTTGTCCCAGTGAGAGTTGCGTCGTGATGTCAACCAACCCGGGATCGACCGACGCGGCGATCTTCCCGGCGGCGGAGTTGACTTTTGGCGCGGGAGTATTTCCGGCTGGTGTCGCCGGAGGGTTCGGGTAGCCACCGTTGTTTCCGTAACCGCCGAAGCCGCCCGTCGGGAACTGCGGGGGTGTCGTTCCCGCCTTGGCGACCGTCTTCGTGGTGTTCTCATTGGCGTGTCCAATGAAGAAGCCGGTCAATCCCGCCGCGACGACGAGAGTGAGTGCCGACGAGACCAGCATCAGTCGCTTGCGGAAAGTTGGCCTCAGTTCTGGTGGAGCGATGGCCTCCGTCTGTTCGACGTCTTCAGGTTCAGTGTCAAATTCCATTGCGAGTTCCTCTCACGCGTGTACCACTTGAAACAGTGTGAACGTCGGTCGTGAGTTGTTCGTGGGAACGGGGTAAAAACCTCCTAATAAGGCATCGCGGGCGCTGTCGCCTAGATATTTCGTCGACGCCTCGAGCGACCGACAAGTCCCGGCTGGTCGGGCTCGCCAGGCAGGTCCTGGTGCTAGTACGAGGTCATTGAAAGGGCTGGCACCATCTCGGAAAAGTTCCACGGCGAACAGACTTAGATCGAGTGAGGGAGGGGAATGCGCTCTATCGGGGTGGTGTTTCGGGCTGAGTTCGTGCGCAGATGGAGCTCCTGGCTTGCCCTTTCGCTCCTCGTCGCACTGATCGGGGGCACCGTACTCGCGGGTGTGTCAACGGCGCAGAGAACGTCGACAGCATTTTCGAGTTTCTCCACGCGTTACGGGTACGACGCGCAGGTCTTCTCCACCGCGCCCTACCCAAAGGGATACTTTCATCGCCCGTACGTCACGAAGGTGACCGCTGATGCGTTCTACATAAACGGCAACGCCACCGCAGGTGGCCACTTTGTGCCTTCGCAAGACATCAACGTCGAGGGCCTTCCAAATTCGAACGTGTCCACGACGATCAAGTTGTTGTCGGGTCGACTACCTAGCGCTCCTCACGATGTTCTCGTGGGGTATTCAATGCAGCAGCAGTACGGACTGCGGATCGGTTCGACAGTCACGATGGCGTTCTACGAGCCTTCGCAACGCAACGCTGCGTTCAATAGCAACACCTACGTGGTTCCCCACGGTCCGCGAGTCACCTTCCACGTGGTGGGCGTCGAGGTGACCGAGTCGGACTTCCCCGCGACGACACCGAGTTACTCGCTGTTCACCAGTCCGGCCTTTGTGCAGAGAACGGGGAGCTCCGTCGTGAAGGCTTATTTCGTACAGGTGCGACTGCGACACGGTCAGAACGACATGCCCCAATTCCAGGTTTACGTCAACCACCACCAGGGTTCCGGATTCATCTTTCTTCAAAATGAAGCCACGTACTCACGCTCGGTGGCCTTGTCCATCCAGCCCCAAGCAACGGGGTGGTGGTTCTTCGCGCTGTTCGCCTTTCTCGCGGGACTCGCTCTGGTGGGTCAAGCGCTGTCGCGTCAGAGCCTCGTTGAAAGTGAGAGCTACCCTACGCTCGCGGCTCTCGGATTTACGCCGGGCCAACTGTTTGCGTTGGGCGTCGTCCGTGCGGGGGCGATCGCGATCGCCGGCGCCGTGGGGAGCGTGGTCCTGGCGTTCGCTCTCTCCCCATTGACTCCCGTCGGCGAATCGAGAGCCGCGGCGTCGACGCACGGATTTGTTTTCGATGGGGCCCAGTTTGCGCTCGGTGGTCTGATCGTCGTGGCGATCGTCGTTGCATTGGCGCTCATGCCCTCGTGGCGGGCTGCCCAAAGCCGCCGCCAGACGAACGCGCGCAATCGTCCGATCAACCACGCCAACGCCGCCGTGAAGCTGATTGCCACGGCAGGGGCGCCGGCGAGCATCGTGGTCGGTGTGCGCAACGCGTTCGACCGGGGGAGAGGTCGCACGAGCGTTCCCGCAGCGACGGCGATCATAGGTGCCGTCGTGGCGGTCACTGCGTTGGTGGCGACGTCAGTATTTGGCGCCAGCTTGAACCATCTGGTGAAGACGCCGTCACTCTACGGGCAGAACTGGCAACTCGATTTGGGAAATATGTCGACGAAGGCGCTTGACTCGGCCTTGGCGACGATGAAGTCAGACCCTTCTGTCACGAAGATCACGTACGGGATTACGGGAAAATACGTCAAAGTGGGTTCTGTCGCGGTACAGGGCATTTTCGTCGACGTGGCCAAGGGGCCAATGGCGTTCTCGATCGTGAAGGGCCACGCCCCACACGGTGACTCACAGATCGCGTTGGGTTCAACGACGCTGGCCCAAGCGAAGTTGCACGTTGGCTCACGCGTTCGCGTCACCGTCATCACGAAGACCGGCAAGGGATTCTCGCGGGTGTTTGACGTCGTGGGAACGGTCGCGCTCCCGCCTACGTTCAGTGTCGGTGGACTGGGAGACGGGGCTATCGTTCCCTTTCATGCAATTGAGATCACGGCCTGCCCGTCGGGTCCCGCGCAGTCGTCATGCATCCACAAACTCGTCAAAGGGATATCTGGGTGGGGTATGGGGGTCGGCATCGCCGCGGGCAAGGCGGGGCGCGCCACGCTGAATCGTTTGCAACACCAGTTCGCCCCGTACGTGAACGTGATGAGCGTGCCGACGAACCTCCTGAACTTCGGTCAAGCCGTGGACTTCCCACTTCTGCTCGGTGTCACGTTGGCCCTCTTCGGCGCGGCCACGCTCGCGCACTTGCTCTTTGTCAGTGTCGCCCGTCGTCGACGCCAAGTGGCGCTGCTCAAGGTCTTGGGCTTCGTCCGGCGTCAGGTACTCGCCGCGACGTGCTGGCAGGCGCTGACAGTGGTGGCGGTCGGCTTGGTCCTCGGTTTGCCCGCAGGGGTCGGCGTCGGAGAGTTTGTCTGGCGGACCTTCGCGTCGCATCTGGGAGCCGTACCGGTGGCCCTCGTGCCGCTGACGCAAGTCGTCGTCGTGTGTGGCGTGATCGTACTGGGCGCCGTTGCGCTCGCCTTGTTGCCGGCGGTGCTCGCCACGCGAGTGAGTCCTGCCGAAGCCTTGCGAGAGGAATAGGGTCGTCAGCGACGAGTGCGCGAACGGCTTCGTTGCTCGTTTGACGTGCGACTTCTGCGACTCGTCGGGGGCTTGGCCCGAAGGTTTGAACAGTTGACGCGTTCATTAGTTTCAGTCGGCGCGAGTGTTTGACGACGTTGGGTACTCGGGCCTCGAGTCGTGGTGATAAGTAGATTTCGAGAGGTGGTCATTGTTTTCTTGTGATGCTCCACACGGAGTGCGAAAGGGCGGATGTACGGTCGTGACTCTTGCCTACGGGGTGTGCGTCGGACCATCCAACGATTTCGACCAAATTGCCTTGCCGGGCATCAAGTCAGTCGATGTCGACGCGCCGGTCCTGGTTCGGTACCATCAGCGGTCAATCTTTGAAGCGTATAACTCGATGATCGACGAAGCGCTGCAATTGGACGTCGAAGGATTGGTGCTGATTCATGACGACGTCTCCATTCGAGACGGTGATTTCGCTCTCAAGATCACTTCGCTCTTTTCGGATCCCACGGTTGGCATCGTGGGTGCCATCGGTGCCTCCAACTTGCGGACAATGGAGTGGTGGTGGTTTGAAACTCGCGGTCGAGTTGAAGAGATAGGTCGAACGATCGACTTTGGGTGTGGAACCTTCGATGTTGACGTCGTCGACGGATTACTGCTCGCGATGTCGCCAGTTGCGATGAAGAACCTACGATTCGACGCGAAGAACTTCTCGGGATTTCACGGTTACGACGCCGACATTGGAATGCAAGCGAAAGAAGCCGGACTGCGAGTGCTCGTCACGGATCTCGACGTCTTTCACGACAGCGTTCCCGGGCGCATCAAGAATCGATCTTCTCATCTTCGTGCTGGAAGAATATGGCGCAGGAAGTGGCGCCGGACGCTGGCTGACCGAATCGACTACCTAAAGTTCTTGGGGACCTCGCGAGACCTAGGCGTGCGTCAGCGAATCCTTCTTTTGGCGGGTCCCGCCGGCTCACTCATGGCAACGGGTTACGCCATAGTCGAGGCTCGATTACGAAAGATCGGTCTTTTAAGAAACTAGGCGAACTGGGAATCGACACCTAACTTTTCTAGGTGCACGTGTCGACGGTCCCACTTTCGTCGGCTATCTCTCACGGAAATAGCCACTTGACAGCGCGTGAACGAACCGATACCGTCGCGTCAACCTCCAGTCATTGTGTAGCGCCAGTGTTGGAGGTGATGATTACGCATCGAGGATTGCGTTCCGCACTCTTGATCGTCGCTTCTCTGGGCTTGGCGTTGGCGCCAGCTGCAGCGGGAGCGACAAAGGTGCCCTGGAGCGGTAATGCCGCCGCCGTTGCCTTTTACCGCACTGCGGTCGCTACGACGAACGCGTTGCCAGTGATCCAAGACGTGCAGCTCGGCTACTACTGGCTATGGGACGACGCCTACATCAGCGGGAGTACCGGTCCGTTCGAGCTCAACTGGGGCTACGCGACGAAGCCGTCGGCCAACATGGTTCGAGCGCAAGCGACCTTCCTTATCTCAATGACGGGCGGCAAGCAGTCGTGGTACACCGTCACGTTCGCGGCCGGACCAGCGATCGATCCCCTCGAGCTGTACGTCACGCCGAGTGGGGACTATTGGGGCTACCTAACCAAAGGTTCCAGTCAAGTCGGTTGTTGGAGCCACGCGACGGGTACGACCGCGTGGATCGCGAAGGATTTTACGGTGGGGGCGCAATGGAGGACGTACGGCAGGTTCAGCCCTCTCGTCACGAGAGGTAGCCGCGTCTTAGTGACGTCGACCTACACGAACGTCGACGGGGCCAAGGTGACCGAGACCGATTCGATCAACGCGACCTCGAAGCTGTTCACGGGCAGCGTTATTCACGTGAGCCGGTCGACGAAGCCCGTGTACGCAGCGCACAGTTACTCGCTCGTCGAGACTGATCCGACCACAGCGCCGGTCGCGCCATCAGTGACGCTGTGCGGTTGACTTTTTCGGATCATGGCTTCTCGACACGTTTCCTGTGGTGGAACTTCACGCCCTCGCTGTCGTTCACGAGTCATCGAACGAGAAGCTCCCAGGTTTAGCCGGCGCTTGTACGCACTGAGAAGCCAACGCGCGTGGAGTGCCAAGAGCGCTCAGCGTCGGCGTGCGCGAAGCACGACGTCATCAACGGGGCGGGCTCCAGCGCCGCTGTCGGGAGCACTTCGTGGTCTCTGCTCGTTGAGCTCTACGTCCCATTTGTCGTCGAGCAGTGCCGCCACCATGGGAGGCCAGACGTAGTCGGCTGGATCGAAGCCATCATGCGCTTCTTGGGTGTCCATCCCTGCGTGATGTACGACGAGCAGGACACCGCCAGGCGCGACGGCCGCGAGCAGCGCGTGTTCAGCCGCGGCGTCGGACGTTCGAAGGAGGGCGGGATACTGCGCCGACACGAGGTCGAACGACGCGGGCGCGAGTCCCGCCTCCGCAAGTCCCGCGTGAACCCACCGGACGTCGACGCCGGCGTCACGTGCGTGCGCGACGGCTCGTTCCAGTGCTACGCCCGAAACGTCGAGCGCGGTCACGTCCCAGCCTTGCTTCGCGAGCCAGACGGCGTCCGCGCCCTCGCCGCAGCCGACGTCGAGCACCCGCTCCGGTGAGAGTCCGGCGACCTCGTCGACGAGGGCACCGTTGGGCTGGCCACTCCACATTTGGTCCCGATCGGCGTACCGACTGTCCCACGCCGCCTGCACCGCAGGGTCACCGACGTAACCGCCGTTCGAGATTTCGGCGTCGTCGTGGGGCAGTTCTCCGTGTACGTCGTTTGAGTCGACCATCGTCAAAGTCCTTTACTGGAGCGATTCGCGCGCCACTCGACTCATCGTAGGGAGTCCTCGGGCGCAGTGAAACCCGTCACTTGACAGGTAACCAAATGGTGACATATAGTGCTGGGGTGTGGACGACAACCTCGTGTTCAAAGCGCTCGCCGACCCAACGCGTCGCTTCCTGCTCGACCTTCTCTTCGAGCGCGAAGGACGCACGTTGAGCGAGCTCGAGTCCCAGGTGGACATGACGCGTATTGGTGTCATGAAGCACCTGCGCCTGCTTGAAGCGGCGGGGCTCGTCGTCACGCGCCGGTCAGGTCGGGAGAAGCTGCATTTCCTCAATCCCGTCCCGATCCGGTTGATCCATGACCGGTGGATCGACAAGTACACCGCGCGTCATGCTTCGGCGCTCGCCAACCTGAAAACAACTTTGGAGGAACAGAAATGACGACGACGAACCCGTCCGAGACGATCCAGATCTACCGCGTCTACATCAAGGCGCCGCCCGAGACCGTCTGGGAGGCGATCACCAAGCCCGAGTGGACCGTGCAGTACGGCTACGCGCCGCTCTCGGAGTACGAGCTGCGCGCCGGCGGAGCGTTCCGTTCGTACGCGAACGAGGGCATGAAGGCACTGGGCTGTCCGGACGTGATCAGTGACGGCGAGGTGATCGAAGTCGACCCACCTCGCAAGTTGGTCCAGACGTGGCGGATGACGATGACGCCGGAGTTGATGGCTGAGGCGTTTACCCGCGTCACCTATTACCTCGAAGCCGTGCGCGGTGGTGTGACGAAACTGACCGTCACCCATGACGTGACCGGTGCGCCGATGTGGGGCGCCGTCATGAGGGGCGAGAGCGAACCGCACGGGGCCGGCGGCGGCTGGAGTGAGATCCTCAGTGGGCTGAAGACGCTGCTCGAGACGGGTCAGCAACTTCCCTTCCAAAGTGGTCCGGCCTAGAGTCAGGGTGCGTCGACGTTCGAGGTGCCGAGCGAACGAGTGAACGGCATGATCGACCGTTTGTCGCGCAGTGGGCGACCACGGACCGCCGGATCAAGATTGGACCGTGACGTGTGACGTCGGCGACTGATACGCCCTCCCGTATCCGGTGTAGGTCGCGAAGATCGAGTCAGTCCCCAGGGGCGGATTCGAGATGGTTACTAAGCACTCGCCGAAGGGGTTCGGATGGCAGTACGCGATCGCTGCACCGACGTGCACCGTGATCGTCGAGTTTGGATAGAAGCCTGCGCTGTTGGCGCGAACGCCAGTGACCTGCACGACCACCGGGCTGCCTTTCGAGACGACCGGCACTGACGCCACTGCGCTCAAGTTCAACGTCGGGACCGGTATGACGAACTCCGGGTCCGTCGGCATCGAATAGCCGAAGCGGTTGTGCGACTGCGCCGTGACCCAGTAGACCTGGTGATTCTTGAGTCCGGCGATGATGCAGTTGGGCTCGTAGTACACCGGCGCGGAGCACTGCTTGGTGGACGTGCCGTCAGAGATGTTCACGCGGTAGCTGTTGACCGGCGCCCCGCCGACACTGGACGGGGGATGCATATAGGTCCAGACCTTGCCACTATTGATGTTCCCGGAGACCTGCTGCGGCGAATAGGGGACGATCGCGGCACAGTCGGCGGACGTCCTCGACCACGCAATGTTGCCCGCGGCGTCGACCGCAACGAATCGATGGGCGCCGTAACCGACGGCGGTCCAGTTCGACGTCGCGTCAAGGGGCACTGCGGTGGTGGTCCACGTCGTTCCAGAGGTTGACGAGATGAAGTCGCCCGTGGGCACCGAGGACTGACCGACGCCGACGAAGCTGCCGCAGCCGAACGTCGCGCTGCCTATCTTCTGCGCGGGAGAGAGCTGTTGGAGGGTCCAGACGTTCCCGTACACGGACGTCGCGACGTAGCCAGAGCCCGAAGCGTCGAGCGCCACGAAGGCGCCCTCGCCGTAGACGACCGCTCCCCATTTGGTCACCGTGTGTGACGCCGGGAAGAGGCGACTCCACGCCACGCCGTTGGTGGAGATCGCGACGGCACCCAGCGCAGCGTCAGCGGCGACGAAGTGCCCGTTCCCGTAGGCGACGGACGTGAAGTCGTAGTTACCGTGACTCCACGGTTGTGTCCACTGCGTCGCGTTGGTCGACGTGTCGATCTGTCCGGCCGAACTCACCGCCACAAAGTGTCCCTCACCGAAAGTGACGGCGGCCCAGGGGCCAGGGGGCCCAGAGACCGCGGTCCAATCGTGCCCATTCGTCGAGACAAGTTCTTCAGGATTCGCGTTCGTGGATGAGAGTGCCACGAAGCGCCCATTCCCGTACGCAACCGATTGCCAGGATCCCGCCGGCACGGGATACTCGGTCCAGGTTGAGCCGTCGGTCGAGACGGCGACGTCAGGGGAGTGGCCGAGAGCGACCCACTGCCCGTCGCCGTAGGTGACGGCGTACCAACTCCCCGTTGGTGACGGCTCGGTCGCGGCGTTCCAGACACTGCGAAATGAACTAGCCAGTGCGACGGGTGGTGGCGACGCGACGAAACAGAGCACCGCGATCAAAGCAAATGACGCAGCGACGGTCTCGAATCGAGAGAGTGGGGTTTTGCTCAAAGTGCGCCCTTTACGTGACGTTCAACCCTCGCATCGTCAACGCACAGGTGGCACTACAGATTCTCAACAATTCGTATATTCGTGCCCCGTCGGCATCACGCTGGTGGCATCGACGACGTGCGTCGAGCGCTCGCAGCATGGAAATATGAATCGGGATTCTTACTCAGTGAGCGAAGAGTTCGGCCTCGTCCGACTGAACCCACCACACGTCGGTACCGTGCATCAGTTCAATCGAGCCACGGATCGAACGCGATCAACGGCAATGCGATCGAGGGATCGTCACCTTCCCGATCGCCACCGAATCGTCCTGCACAGGGGGGACCGTAGCGTTGGCGTTGTAAGAGTTCGGACCCCTGATCGTCAACGCGACGCAGCTACTGGCCAAAGGCGAGCAGGTTGCCGCTGTAGACCTCACTGAACACCATGCCGTTCGAGACGGTCGGTGCGCCGTAGAAGGGCGCGCCGCCGGAGTTGTAGTCGAAGAGCGATTGACCGGTCGAGGCATTGGCGACAAGAAGATGGCTTCCGTAGCCGGTGACGACGACGCCGGGGACTTCGACCACGGCCGACAGCACGGAACCGCCGAGGCAGTCCTGCCACTCGAAGGCACCGTTTGCTGGGTTGAGCGCGTTCAAGCTCCCGGCACAGAGTTGACTGTTGACGGTCGCGGTGCCTCCGGCCACGAAGAGGGTCGTCCCGTCAAACGCGGCAGGCGCGATCGAACCGCCCGACCCGCTGCATTGGGGGCAGGAGCCGTTGGTCGACGCGATCTGCTGCTGCCACACCGGTCCGGCGGCGAGGTTGGTCCGATCGAGCGCGTAGAACGTGCCGTTCTTGTTGGCCGCGCCGACCAAGGAGCGCGACTGGCCGCCGATGGTGGCGGTGAACAGCGTCGGGGTCGCGATGAAATCGCTGTCACCGATCTGCTGCGTACTCGGTATCTGCCACGAGGACACGAGCGAGAGCGAACTGGTGAACTTAACCACCGACTCTGCCAACGGCTCGCCGGGAGTGCAGCCACTCTGAAGCGTTCCCATCGTTATATAGACGCTGCCATCCGCGGGATCAACGGCGGGTGACGCGCTCATGCCGCCGCCAACGCAACCCGCGGGGACCGTGGCGTAGGTATGCAGGATCGCACCGGTGTCGGCGTCGAGCTCAACGAGATTGTCCCGCGTTAGGGGGCAGTCACCGTACGACGCGGTGCCTATATAGATGTCGTTGTTGGCTAGTACGGGCGAGCCCCAGATGAACCAGTCCGGAGAGCTCCCCAAATTGGTGTGCCACAAGATCGCACCAGTGGCGGCGTTGATCGCGTACATCGTCGCGTTGCCGCCAGGAACGTAGTCGACGGTCGTGGACCCGACCTTCGCCACTGTCGCGGTGCCGACGATGCCGGCCTCTGCCGGGTTGCACGAATCATTCGCCGGAGGGGTGGTCGTTCCGAGATTGGTCTGCCAAAGATCGACGCCGGTTGTCGTGTTCGTAGCGTGCTCCTCACCGTTCCAGTCGCCCCAGTAGGCGGTCCCGTTGACAACCGTCGGCTGAGAGAAGCCGCCCTTACCGCCAACGTCGGTCCAGTCGAGCTTGAGACTCGACGCGTTGCTCGTGGTGAGCCCCGTTTGTGTCGCGTCGTAGCCAGTGCGACTGTTGTTGGACAGGTACGTGGACAGCATTGTCGCGGGTCCCGAGAGCGGTGCCGGGTTGGTCGAACCATTGACGGCGATGGTCACGTTCTGAACGGCGTGAAGGTCCGTCTGTCCGCCGTCGCCGCCGGTGAAGGCCAGGTAGGCGCTGGTGGGGACCGTCCCGGTCCACGACAGCACCTGCGTGCCGTTGACGTTGACCGTGACACCCGTCGTCGTGGTCGTGACGACCACGTGGATCGGCGACGCGCTGT
>DASZIH010000086.1:0-18138 GCA_035949355.1 Acidimicrobiales bacterium | reverse complement strand
ACGGTCGGCCGCCATGTTGATATCCAACAGCTCCAGCGCGACGTAGCCGTGACAGGCCGACCAGATGATCTGCGCGGTGTCACTCGCCGCCTCGTCGCCGAAGCGTCCGATCGCCTGGCAGCGCTCGACGTGCGTGACGAGCGACTGAAAGGCCTCGGTGGCGAGCAGCACCGCCGACCGCGAGGGCTCGAAGTTACGAAAACGGTGCATGAACATGATGGTGTAGAGACCACGGTTCTCCAGCGCGAAGGCGCGATAGGCGAGTCCGGCGTCGTAGAGGTCGACTTCGGGAGCGTGGTCGTACACGCTCATGGCGTCACGTAGGGACACGAAGCCCTCCGTCCACAACGCCTCGAGGACACCGTTCACGCCGTTGAAGTGGTTGTAGATGGCCATCGGAGCGACGCCGGCTCGCTGCGCGATGGCACGAACCGTGAAGCCATCAGGTCCTTCGTCATCCAGGATGGCCAACGCGGCGAGGAGGACCTCGGGTCCGACCTTGCTGGACGGCGTTCGATTCGTGGGACTCACCATTTGACCAGTATAGAACAATGTTCTATAGTAATAGAACATTGTTCTATAGGAGCCGCGATGCCGTTATCCGTTCACGATCGACGCTGGTGGATCCTCGGCGTGCTCTGCCTGACCGTCTTGATCGTCGTCATCGACAACACGATCGTCAACGTCGCGTTGCCCGTACTCTCACGTGATCTGCACGCGTCGAACTCTTCACTGCAGTGGATCGTCGACGGGTACTCTCTGCCCTTCGCTGGGCTCCTCCTCGCGGGGGGAGGACTGTCGGACCGCTTCGGACGCAAGCGCGTCATGCAGATCGCGCTCGGATCCTTCGGCGCGTTCTCACTCTTGGCGGCCTTTTCGAGCAGCGTGCCGACGTTGCTCGTGGCGCGGGCGTTGATGGGCGCGTCGGCGGCTTTCATCTTTCCCGCCACGTTGTCGACCTTGACCGTTGCGTTCGACGACCTGTCGGAGCGCGCGAAGGCCTTTGGGCTATGGGGCGCCGCCAGCGGCGTGGCGATTGCCATCGGCCCCGTCGTCGGCGGCGCGCTGTTGGTGCACTTCTGGTACGGGTCCATCTTCATCATCAACGCGCCACTCGTCCTCATCGCCCTCGTGGCGTCGGCCTACGTGGTGCCGGAGTCGAGAAGCCCACAGAAACGCCGGGTGGACCTCGTCGGACTGTCGCTCGGCACCGTCGGCGTGACGGTGCTCACCCTCGCGATCATCGAAGGTCCGGCGTGGGGATGGCGAAGTGCCGCCACGACGCTGCTCTTCGTGGCGGCGGCGTTGTCACTTGTGTCGTTCGTGTTCTACGAGCTTCGTCGCGAAGGACCGCTCTTAGACGTCCGGATCTTTACGAATCGTTTCTTCTCGACGAGTGCGGGCGCTATCGCCGTCAACTACTTCTGTCTCTTCGGCTTCATCTTTCTCATCACGCAGTACTTCCAACTGATCCGTGGCTACTCGGCCCTGTCGGCGGGCGTGCACACGCTGCCCTTCGCGGTCGTCGTGATGATCGCGACGCCGCTCGGCGCGGCGTCCGCGTTGAAGTTCGGCACCCGCGCGGTCGTGGCGACGGGTCTGTTGATCGAGGCGTCAGCGCTGGCGTGGGGGAGTGTCGTAGGCGCGCACGCCTCGTACGTCGGACCGGTCGTCGCCATGATGGTGCTCCTCGCCCTCGGCTTCTCACTCGTGAACGCGCCCTCGACGGCGTCACTCATGGCCACACTTCGTCCCGATCAGATCGGAGCCGGCTCCGCGGTGAATGAGACGACGCGAGAGCTCGCCGGCACCATGGGGGTCGCCGTGGTCGGATCGGTCTTCTCGTCACTCTTCGGTCCGCGGGTCCTCGCGGCGCTCACGCCCTACGTGACGAAGGGCCTCACGAGGGTCCAGTTGCACGTTGCCGTGAGTTCGACGCAGGCGGCCCAGGCCACCGTGGCTCACTTCCCAGCGTCCCTGCGTCAGGCCCTCGACGCGCAGGTCACCAACGCCTTCATGGTGGGACTGCACCGAGGATGTCTCGTCGCTTCCGTGGCCGCGGCCGTAGCGGCGCTCTTCGTCCTCACGCGACTGCCCAGCGTGTCTCGCGTGCTGCCAACGGGTGAAGTAGCGCACGTTTAGAGAGTTTTTCGTCGGGCGAAACTCGGATGAAGCCGATTTCTGGTATCAATGGAGGCCTGACGCCGTCCACGGCGGAGCAGAAAAATTGGGGAGATTTCATGCATCGGATTTCACGAGTTCGTCAAGTACTCGTCGCGGCGGGCATCGGCTCGCTGCTGTTGACCTCCAGCATCGTGGCTGGCGCGGCGTCGACGACCGGGACGTACAACGCCGCCGACGCCAAGCTCGTGCCGGCGTCCTACAAAAACGTCACGCTCCAGGTCGCCACCGACGCCACCTACGCGCCCGACGAGTCAATGAAGGGTACGACGATGGTGGGCTTCGACGTCGACCTGATGAAGGCGATCGCCACGACGCTGAAGCTCAAGATCAACGAGAACAACGTCACGTTCGACGGCATCATCGCCGGCATCACGGGCGGTCGCTACCAGGTCGGGAACTCGTCGTTCACGGACAACAAGGCTCGTGAGAAGTCCGTGAACTTCGTCGACTACTTCCAGGCCGGCGAGGGCGTCTACGCCAAAGCGAGCTCGACACTGAAATTCAGCGGCTTCAAGAGCTTCTGCGGCTGGAAAGTCGCCGTCGAAAAGGGCACCGTCGAGCAGACTGACGCGCAGACCGCAGCAAAGGCTTGCTCGAAGTCGAAGAAGTTGACCGTCATCTCCTTTCCGAACCAGACAGAGGCCAACTTGGCGGTGTTGTCGGGTCAGGCCAGTGTTGGCTTCGTCGACAGCCAGATCGCCGGCTACATCGTGTCGACCTCGAAGGGCCAGTTCAAGTTGCTCGGCAGTGCCGTGAACGTCGCGCCGTACGGCATCGCGACACCCAAGACGACGGCCGGTGATGGTCTCGCGATGGCGATCCAGGCCGCCCTCAAGACGTTGATCGCCAACGGCACCTACAACGCCATTTTGACCAAGTGGGGCGTCGCGAGCGGGGGTCTGGCGTCGGCCAAGATCGTCCTCAACGGAGCCATCTCCTAAGCGTTTCGCCGTCCGAGAATAGCAATGACCACGAACGGGGACGCCGTCAAAGTCGTCCCCGTTCGTCACGTCGGTCAATGGATTGCCGCGGCCTTCGTGTTGGTGCTCGTGGCGATGTTGGTCCACACACTTTTTTCAAAGCTTCCGAATGGGCCGTTCGCGTGCCACCTTACGAATGGCGTGAGGACGTGCCACCGACAAAGCGAATGGCGCTTCAGTTGGAACATCGTGTTCCACTACTTCACGACGTCTGAGGTCCTACACGGTCTCTTGACGACGCTCGAGCTGACGGTGTTGGCCATGTTCGTTGGTGTCGTGCTGGGTGTCACGGTCGCCGTGATGCGCCTCTCTCACAATCGTTTGTTGTCGACGAGCGCCTGGACGTACACCTGGTTCTTTCGAGGAACTCCTGTCTTGGTCCAGTTATTCGTCTGGTACTACATCGCGATTCTCTATCCGTCCTTGAGCATCGGCGTTCCGTTTACTCACTGGACGCTCGTCCACATCCACACCAACACCTTGCTCACGGCGTTCGTCGCAGCAACAGTCGGTCTCGGTCTGAACGAAGCGGCGTATATGTCGGAGATCGCTCGTGCCGGGCTCCTCGCGGTTGACGAAGGTCAGATCGAAGCGGCGACGTCGCTCGGCATGACGCGTCGACAGTCACTTCGTTACGTCGTCTTGCCCCAGGCGATGAGGGTCATCATCCCGCCGACCGGGAACGAAGTGATTTCGATGCTCAAGACCACGTCCCTCGTGAGCACCGTCGGCGTCGTCGACCTACTCGGTGCGGCGTCCAACATCTACTCAGCCAACTACGAAATCATGCCGCTGCTCATCATGGCCAGTCTTTGGTACTTGCTGGTGACGACCGTCCTGTCCATAGGTCAGTTCTATCTGGAGCGACATTTCGCCAAGGGTGCCCTTCGATCACCTCCACCCACGCCCCTGCAGCGTCTGCGTCGTGACGTCCAGGGCGTACTTTCGAAGTTCCGGACTCGGCGCGGCGTGGTGGGGGCGACCGGATGAGCAACGCAATGGTTGAGGCGCGCGGCGTCCACAAGTCGTATAACGGCGTCGAGGTTCTTAAGGGTGTGGATCTGACCGTGGTTCGCGGTGAAGTGACGTGCCTTATCGGTCCCTCGGGGTCAGGCAAGAGCACGCTGCTTCGCTGTATCAATCACCTCGAGAAGCACGACGCGGGCGAGCTCTTCGTTGACGGCGAACTCGTGGGCTACGAAATGCGCGGGGGAAAGCTGTACGAACGCAATGACAAACAGATTTGTGGTGAACGAGCTCGCATAGGCATGGTCTTTCAACGTTTCAATCTCTTTCAGCACTTGACCGTGTTAGAGAACATCACGATTGGTCAAATTAAAGTGAAAGGCGTGCCACCGGAAGCGGCCAAAGCGAAGGCGCGTGAGTTGCTCGCTCGGGTCGGGCTGGACAACAAAGAGTCGCACTACCCGGCGCAGCTCTCCGGTGGGCAGCAACAGCGCGTCGCGATAGCTCGGGCGCTTGCCATGGAGCCGAAGTTGATGCTCTTCGACGAACCCACGTCGGCTCTTGACCCCGAACTCGTCGGTGAAGTGCTCGACGTCATGAAGGACTTGGCCCGAAGCGGCATGACCATGATCGTCGTAACGCACGAGATGAACTTCGCAAAGGAAGTCGCCAATACCGTGTACTTCCTCGATGGCGGCGTCATCGAAGAGTCCGGGAATCCTCGCGAGGTGTTGACCGCTCCAAGGTCCGAGCGCCTCCGGAGTTTCCTCTCGAAGGTTCTTTAGGTCAGGCGAGGCTCCGCGCAGTTGCTCTCGAGAATCTTTGAACCGTCTCCATCTGGCGTTTGAAGAGCTGTGGGCGAAGACGAGATCGTTACGCGTCGCGGCGTTGAAAGAGGATCGTCCCGACGCCGAGAACGACCACGGTGTAGATCGCGAGGGTCACGAGCGAGTTCATCGCGCTCATGTCTCCAGAAGGCGTGACGACGGAGGTCATCGCGTTACCAAGCTCGGAAGGCTCAAACTTGTCGATGTGGTCTCGCCAACTCTGCGGCAACGCGAGCGAGATAAGAGGAAGTATCAACACGATCGTGACGAAGATTCCAATCGTCGCGGCACTGTGGCGAACGATGAGTCCGAGCGAGAAACTGACGACGCAAAGCAGCGTGAGATAGATGCCAGCGAACACGACGGCGCGAACGACCGTCGTATTGCTGAGTGACGCCGTCGGCACGAGTCCGGAAAAGATGCTTTGGCCGACGAAGAAAGCCGCAAAACACGCGATCTCGGTCACGACGAAGATGGAGAGCACCAACACGATGATCTTGCCCGACACGAGAAGCGTCCGTTTGGGCACCGCTCCCAACGTCGTACGGATCAATCCGGTGGCGTACTCACTCGTGATGAGCAACGTACCGATGACCCCGACGGCAAATTGAGAGAAGATGATCCCGGCGAGACTCGTTGAGACGGGATCGAACGTGAGCTGCTCAGCCGACGACAGAGAGCCCCAATGGCTTCGCGTCGCCCACGCGAAGAGGGCTCCCAATCCAATCGTCAAGACGAACATCACGAAGACGCCGGTGCGCGTCGAGCGCACCGTGCGGAACTTGATCCACTCCGAGTGGACGATGGAACCCAGGGAGAGGTCATTGCTCATTGCGCGCACCCGACGATCCGTATTCGACCGAGTCAGCGGTCAGTTCCATGAACACGTCCTCGAGAGACGCGCGCTGCGGGGTCAACTCGAAGAGCACGACGCCGGCGTCGAAGGCGATCTGGCCGATCTGTTCTGAGGTGAGGTCGCTCACGTTGAGTGCCTCGTCGTTGGCGTCGCTCACGTCACCGCCGTGCACCTTGAGTTCGGTCATCAGTTTCTGGTGATCCGAAGCTCGTACGAAGACGGTGCCCTTCGCGTTGGCCGTCAGAGAGTCGATGGATCCCTGCGTGATGAGCTTTCCCCGTCCGATCACGATGATCTGGTCCGCCGTCAAGGCCATCTCACTCATGAGGTGTGAGGAGACGAAGACGGTGCGCCCTTCGTTCGCGAGCGAGCGGAAGAAGTCACGGATCCAACGAATGCCCTCAGGGTCGAGACCATTCACGGGTTCATCGAAGAGCAGCACCTCGGGGTCACCAAGAAGAGCGCCGGCGATGCCCAGCCGTTGGCTCATGCCGAGTGAGAAGTTGCCGACCTTCTTGTTCGCGACCGAGTCGATGCCGGTGAACTCGAGCACTTCGTCGACGCGGGCAAAGGGAATCCGATTCGAGGCCGCGAGCGCGCGAAGGTGATTGCGGGCGCTTCGACCCGGGTGAACCGCCTTGGCGTCGAGAAGTGCACCCACTTCGTGCAGGGGAGCGCGGAGAGTCGCGTAGTCCTGACCTTTGATCGTCGCGCGACCTTTCGTGGGGTGGTCGAGTCCGAGGATGATCCGCATCGTGGTCGACTTGCCTGAACCGTTCGGTCCCAGGAATCCGGTGATCACGCCGGGGCGCACCTCGAAGTCGAGGTCATTGACGGCGAGGGTGTCCCCGTAGCGCTTGGTGAGGTTTTCGATCTTGATCATGGGGCCTGGTGAAGAATCTAGTGAGAAAGGGTGACTCGTCGCGGAGAGTTGTCGAGGAGTAGCGAACGCGGGGACTTTCGCTCGTGAGTCGTCGTCAGTTCCACCTACGTCGCGTGCGTGTTCGCACGGCAGAAGTCACACGTTCCCGACAACGCCACGTGATGTCGATCGAGTCGGAAGCCGAACTTGGTGAGAAGATTCCGGCTCAGCGCGTCGAAGTGGGCGGCGGGAATCTCGAAGGTGGCGTGACAGACGTCACACGTCAAGTGTCCGTGTACGGCGCCCGCGAGGTGGTACACCGCAGCGTGTTGTCCTAGATGGGCGTGCACCACGATATTGAGATCTTCGAACTCGTCGAGTATTCGATACACCGTCGACGGGCTGACGTCTGGTTGGCGTTGTTGCACGGCGAGGGTGATCTCGTCGGCGGTCAAGTGTCCCGACGCCCCCACGAGGACCGCCGCGACCGTTCGCTTCGCCACGGTGACTCGTTTGGCGGCACCTCGAATGACCGAGGCGATGGCTTCCTCGTCGGCGCTGTCGCTGGCCATGGCTCAACACTAGGTCCGTCACGTGAAGCTGAACGACCGTCATGGTTACGAGCGAAGAGTGAGAACGGGCGCCCGCACGTTGACACGATTGAGCGTTCCGCAATTTCTTTGACAGTCGTGTCGGGAGGAGTGGCCGACTAGAGAACGGAAAGTCTTTGCAGAATGGCGCTGGCGTCACGAACGATTTGGACCACGAGGTCACCCGCCGGCACGAGTTCGTCGATAGCGCCGACGGCCTGCCCGGCCGGGTAACCCTCGCGTCGGGGATCAACGCCCGTGGTCTTCTCGTCACCACCCAAGTGGAAGGTTCCCTCCTCGTGCGACACGAACAGCTGATCGGGGAACTTCTTCAACAACGTGGGGTCCGCTTCGTAGCGATCAGTGGTGTCGTTCTTGATGACGCGCATGGTCTTTCCGCTGAATGCTCTCGAGATCACGGTCCCGTCTTCTCTCGCGGCGATGATGCTCTCGCGAAAACCAGGAATGGCCCGGGCCTCGGGCGTGGCGATGAAGCGCGTCCCGATCCATACGCCGTCGGCGCCGAGGGCGAGTGCGGCCGCGAGCTCGCGTCCGTCGAAGATGCCGCCAGCCGCGACGACGGGAATCGTGCCCTCGACCGCGTCGACGATGAGCGGGACGAGCGGGAGTGTCGCGACGGTGCCGGTGTGACCACCCGCTTCGGTTCCTTGAGCGACGACGACGTCGCAGCCTGCGTCGAGTGCTCGTTTCGCGTGCTCGACCTTGCCGCACATCGAGATGACGAGTACGTGGTGGTCGTGGCAGAGTTCGATGACGTGGCGAGGGACGCCGAGTCCAGCGACGAAGGTACTCGCGCCACCTTCGATGAGGAGTTCGACGTTGGCGACGAGCGTGTCGGGAAAGGCGGTTAAGAGATCGACGCCAAACGGCTTGCTCGTGAGGGCTCTCGTCGCCGCGATCTCTTCAGTGAGTTGCGCGCTCGACATCGTGGACGCGCCGAGACATCCGTAACCTCCGGCGTTGGAGACGGCCGCGGCGAGAGCGCTGTACGAGACCCCACCCATGCCCGCCAACATCACTGGGTGTTCGATCTTCAGCAGTTCCGTCAGTCGTGTCTTCATAGCGGTGAACTCAACCTACTCAGGCCGGTGCCCGAGTCGCAGCAGCGCACCGCCGACGAGCGCGGCGATCGCCGAACTCAGCAAGAGTCCCAACGCGTAACCGGCGTAGAGGGCGCTCTGCGCGCCGAACAGCTTGGTCGCAAAGAGCAGCGGTACCGTGAAGCCGATGGCGCAGAGTATGGACGTCGTCACCACCAGGGGCCACGTCAGCGAGGGATCGAGGCGAAATCGCAGCAGTCGTGCGAACGCGACGCCCGCCGTGATCCCAAGGGACTTTCCGACAAGCCGGACGCCTATCGTCGCGATGACGACGGTGCCGACGGCGCCACTGAGGTGCACGTTGTTCCAGTGCAGGCCGCACGCGACGAGTGCGAAGAGAGGTAAGACGACTCCTACTGACACGCGAGCGACGCCGAGTTCGAGCTGCGGACGTGACGGTGCTCGCGTCGAGACCAAGAGGCCTGCGAGGACGCCGGCGAGGGCGGGCTCGACGTTCGCCCACGCGAAACAGAGCCACAACACGACGAGCAGCAGCGCGCTGGCGACGTTGCTGGTGGCGCGACGTGACATGAACCAGCCCGCGGCCGTGACGACGCCGAGAGCGACGAGTCCATCGAGTCGAACGTGTGTCGTGCCACTCACGCTGAGAACGACCACGCTGAGCACGTCGTCCGTGATGGCGAGCGTCAAGAGAAAGACGCGCAGAAGAGGCGGTAGACGTCGACCGGCGATGGCGAGGACGCCGAGCGTGAACGCGACGTCGGTCGCCATCGGCACACCCCATCCCCGACGGAGCGCCGACGAGTTCAAGAGATGACCCAGAAGAATCGAACCGAGCGCCGTGACGAGCATGCCGCCGATCGCGCCGAGGATCGGCGGCACCGCGTGCTTCGGGTGGGTCAGAAGACCCGCCGAGAGGTCTCTCGAGAGCTCGAGTCCCATCGCGAAGAAGAAGATCGCCATGAGACCGTTGACGACGGCGTCGTGCACGGTGTTGACGTCCAACACGTGAAGGAGATGCCAACTCGACGGTGACGTGAACAGGTTGAAGTACGACGACGGTGAAGTGGCCGACCAGACCAACGCGGCGGCGACGCCGCCGGCGAGGGCGATGGCCGCGCTGTACTCGTGATCAAGCGCCCACGAGACACGTGAGCTTACGGGTCCCGCCATAGCGAAAGGCTAGCCAGGTGCGCCGAGCGGACGCGGAGTGAGAGTGGAGGCTTCGCGACTGCTTCCACGCGCCGACGAGGCTCCTTCACTGCTCGCGTGTGTGCTCGTCGACACGCGCGCGAAGGAGCTGGGTCAGGTGCACAGCTCCGACACTCAGGACGTCGAGACAGTCGTCGAAGTCGTCGCTGTGGCCGTAGTAGGGATCGGCTACGTCGAGGTCCTCGCCGTCATCGAGGAGATCGCGCCACAGGATGACGTCGGTGCTGTCACGCACGAGTCGGCGCCGCACGTCGTCTCGATGTTCGCGCGTCATAACGACGACGAGGTCCTGTCGATCGAGGAAATCGGCGTCGGCGAAGACGCCGAGGGAACCTGGTCCGGTGTAGCCAGCTCGGTCCAACGCGCTGCGGGCGCGCGGGTCCATGGGGCTTCCGACGTGCCAGTTTGCCGTCCCGGCGCTCGTGACGATTACGTGATCTTTCAAAAGAGGATCCTCGGCGACCAGGTGTCGTAGGACGACCTCGGCCATCGGCGAGCGACAGATGTTGCCAGTGCAGATTGCGGCGACGTGAATGGGTTGACGCGGCACGAACCTCCCTGGATTTTCTTACTATTCGTCGGCGAAATGGTGACGCCCGACGTGCGAATGTTACGAGAAGAAAGATAAAGTACCTTTAGGGATAACGGAAAGGAGACGCGATGCCGCTGTCAGAGCACGAACAGCGAGTCCTGGCCGAATTAGAGGAGTCGCTCTCCAAGCAAGACCCTCGCTTTGCAAAAAACGTCCGTGAGACCAATATTTACTCCCACAGTGGGCGCCGCGTCCGCTGGGGTGTCGTGGGCTTCTTGGTTGGACTAGTGGTCTTGGTTCTTTGTTTCTCACACTCCGTGCTTCTCGGCCTTCTTGGCGTCGCTTTGATGTTCATCTCCGCAGTTGTTGTTGAGCGAAACGCTCGTCTTTTGGGACGCGCCTCATGGCAGGACATCACTCGTTCTGGCCAGGGTGACGACGCCCACGCGAACTACGGTCCTCGCACCAGTTCGCTCCGCGACTGGTTGTCGCGTCATCGCCATAAAAGCGAATGACCGACGTCGGAGACGCGCCTAGCGCGTCTCCGTGCCACGCTCCTTTCCGTGAGGGGACGAATGAGCACGCCCCGCGGACAGTGCTGCCTGACGTGGATCTCGTGGGCTTGCGAGGTACGTCGTGAACGGCGTCGACGTGAGGGGCCTCGTTCGGTACTTGTTTCAACGTCCAGCGCTCGTGCCGATCGTGGTGCGTGCTGCCTGGCGACTTCGTGCCAATCACTGGTGGCGACGTGCACCGTTTCTCCCGTTGCCCGACGAACGGTACTGGAACTTTCGGATGACGACGGCGACCGGATCGGCCAAAGGGCGCGTGAGTGCTCGAGAGATGGTTGACGCCGCGCGGTGGTCGAGCCGTCAGCGCGTGAGTCGTTAGGTCGTGCCCGTGGGTCGCGTTCTCTTACTCAACGCCACGTTCGAACCTCTTCAACTCGTTTCCGAACGTCGCGCCGTCGTGCTGATGCTGGCAGGCCGAGCGGAACCAATTGCGATGCCCGAAGAACCTGTCGTGTGCCGATCCGCGAGCCTGGCGGTGGAGATTCCGGCGATCGTGCGGCTTCACGAGATGGTCAAGTTGCCGACGAAGATCAGAACGCCACCGCTCACTCGGCGCTCGCTGTTGTTACGTGACAGCTATCGCTGCGCTTACTGCCTCGAACACGCCGACACCATCGATCACGTAGTGCCGCGATCGCGTGGCGGACGCCACGAGTGGACGAACGTCGTCGCGGCTTGTCGCCGCCACAACATGCAAAAGGGTGATCGACTGCTGGAAGAGATCGGGTGGCGGATGCACTTCGAACCGAAGATTCCCGACGGTCCCTGGTGGCGTTGGCGCCACGTGCCCGATCCTGACCCTCTATGGGCGCCGTATCTTCCTCGAGCTTCGTGAGGGACGTCGAAGACCTCTACGACTACAGCGTTCTTCGCAGGGTCGACGAAGCCACGATGTTCGTCGCGAGCACTTCGCGACCCACGCTCGTCCTCGGCGGGAGTCAATCGTCCGACGTGGTCGACCCCACAAAACTCGAATCGACGTCCCTTCGACGACGCCGCGGCGGCGGAGGACTGGTGCTCTTGCGGCCCGACGATCTGTGGATCGACTGGTGGATCCCTCAGCACGACGAGCGCTGGTCCCAGGACGTTCGCGTCAGTTCGGTTCAAACCGGGACGTGGTGGGCCAGCGTTCTGCGCGACGTCGTGAGCGGTGTCGTGACGGTTCACGAGCGGGGATTGGAAGGCGAGGCCGCGTTTCGAGTCGTTTGCTTCGCCGGGAGAGGGCCGGGCGAGGTGTTCGTCGACGACCGAAAGACCGTGGGCCTCACCCAATGGCGGGTGCGCGAAGGCGTCTTTCTCTCCACGATTCTGCACGCCGAGGCGACGAGCGACGTCATCGATTTCCTCGTCGCCGTTCCCGACGGGCTGAGTGACGCCCTCGATCACGAGGCGCTGTCCTCACTCGAGGTCGCGGACGCGGGCGCTCTCATCGAGAGTTTGCGCCTCGTGAGTGGTCCTTGGGCCATTCGACACGTCGACCTCAACACCTAAACAGCCACCGCACGAACGTGTGATCGCTCCCGCTGAGTGGGACGCGTCCCCGGTGCGTCGTCCTCGTCAAAAATGAATCAAAAGTGACAAGATTTGGCGAGAGGTGGTGGTAAGTGGTGTAATGTGTCACTAAGTGGGGGAGAGTGGTGAACCCGCGGAAGGACAGCAATGCTCGGGTTCGTCGGACAGTTTCAGCACTCCCTTGACGCGAAGGGCCGGCTCATCCTGCCCTCCAAGTTTCGAGCCGAGTTCGAACGCGGCGGCCACCTCAGTCCAAACACCGAAGGTTGCGTGGCGCTCTGGACACCGGGAGAGTTCTCGCGTCAAATGGAAGAGCGCCTTCAACAGAGCCGCGTGGGCGGATCGTCCGAGCGTCAGCAAGTTCGTTACTGGTCCGCCAACTCCTCCGACGTTGATTTCGACAAGCAGGGTCGCTTCGCCTTGCCAACGGCGATCCGCGAGTACGGACAGCTGGCGGGCGACGTCTTGGTGGTTGGCGCCATCGACCACGTTGAACTTTGGAATCCCGCGACCTACGCGGAAAAGGTCAACGCCGCCGAAGAGATCTTTAAGCAGGGCAGTGACTAGTGAACGGAGCACCACTGCAGTACCGGCCGCGGACCACGCGCAGCCTGGCAATCGCGGCAGCGAAGCGGGATACCTCCTCCGCCCTCTCGCTCGTTGTCGCGATTGAAAGGCTACGGATGGCCCAGGACGCTTACCACGAACCAGTGCTCGCGAGCGAGATCGTCGAGTTGTTTGCCAGCTTGCCGGCTGGCGTCGTCGTCGACGCCACGCTGGGCGGTGGCGGGCACGCGGAAGCACTGCTTGGTGCGGCGCCGCAGGTGCGCCTGATCGGGATCGACCGTGACCCTGACGCGCGAAGCGAGGCGACGAAGCGCCTCGCTCTCTTCGCGCCACGTGTACGTGTCGCCGCTTCGACCTTCGCCGAGCTCAGTGACGTACTCCGTGACAATGAAGACTTCCTTCAAGTCGACGAAGTGGTGGGCGTCTTGATGGACCTCGGCGTCTCATCGCACCAACTCAACGAGTCCTCGCGCGGCTTCTCCTTTCGCGCCGACGCACCGCTCGATATGCGAATGGATCCAACGCAGGGCGAGACGGCGGCGGCCCTTCTTGCTCGGATCGACCAACACGAACTGGCGCGCCTGCTCCGGGTCAATGGCGAAGCGCGCTTCGCCGGGTCCATTGCCAAGTCGATTGTCGAACGTCAGCCTCAAACGACCTACGAGCTCAACGAAGCCGTGGAGCGCGCCGTACCGATGGCGGCGCGTCGTCGCGGCCACGTCGCGACGCGGGTCTTTCAGGCACTTCGCGTGGCGGTCAACAACGAGGAGGACCAGCTCCTAGAAGGACTCGACGCGGCGTTGAATGCACTGAGTGTCGGCGGCGTGATGGCCGTCATCTCGTATCACTCTGGCGAGGACCGGGTCGTCAAGTCGTTCTTCGCCGAGCAGCAGAGCGGGGGATGTCGCTGTTCTCCCGAGCTCGGCTGCGTCTGCGGCGCGGTCGCGCGCGTCAAGGTCGCAAAGGCCAGTGCGCAACTGGCGAGTCCCACCGAGATCGCGCGCAACCCTCGAGCCCGTTCAGCTCGCCTTCGCGTCGCTCGAAAGTTGGCGCCGTGAGCGTCATCAGCTTTCCTCGTCGTATCGACACACGTCGCCCTCCTTCGCGTCGTTCTCCCGCACGTCCTGCGTCGCACCGCGCCGACGCGCCGCGTCGTGGCGTCGCCACCAAACGCTGGCGTGCCACTTCTTCATCTCGAAAGTCCGCCGCGATCGTCGTACTTGCGTTGATGGTGTCGCTCGCGGGCTCGATGTTCGAAGCGAATCGTCAGATCGAGATCCACGCACTTCAAAGTCAACTGCTGCAAGAACAGTCAACGTACGCCGTTCAGGTCGGTTCATTGACCAACCTGTCGGCACCCAGTCAGATCGCGACACAGGCCGGGGCGCTGCACCTGGTGGATCCCACCTCGGTCACCCAAGTCCCGTCCACGTCTCTTGATGCTCCTCTGCCTCTACCGAAGTTCTTGGGTTACGCACCGGCAACATCAAGGACGCTTCGGTGACCACCCACAACACGTCGACGCACAGTCGTACCCGGGTCCAACAGAACGTCAGTCGCCGCAAAGCCTCTGGACCCCGTCGCTTGTTGCTGCTACGCGCGACGTTGGCGCTGGCGTTCTGCGCGCTCGGGGTTCGCCTCGTGTTCATCCAAGTCATCGACCACGCGCACTACACCGCGCTGTCCGTCGCCCAGGTAAAGGTCAACCTCACGACGACGGCACTTCGCGGCGGCGTGTACGACCGTCACGGCGAGACGTTGGCCGTGTCACGACCAACGTCGCTCGTCATCGCGGACGACTTTCAGATAAAGAGTCCCGTCACGGAGGCCATGGCCATGTCGCCGTTGGTGCACGTGAGCGTGGCCAAGCTGACGGCACTCCTGTCGAAGAACAGTGGTTACGTCATCATCAACAATCAACTCGATCTCGTTGACGGTCGAAAGGTGTCGTCGCTGATGTTCCCGGGGATCGTCGTGCAGAACTCGTCGGTCCGGACGTACCCGGACGGGACCTTGGCGACGTCACTCTTGGGCGGCGTGAACGGCGCCGGCGCGGGGTCGACGGGGGTTGAGTATGAGTACCAGAGCCTGTTGGCGGGCCAGACCGGGGTGACGCGCGAGTTCGTGTCGGCTTCCGGGGTCAACCTTCCGGCCTCACACTCCACGGTGATAAAGAAAGCGAAACCCGGCGTCGGACTCGAACTGACGCTTGACTCTTCGTTGCAGTACGTGACGGAGCGCGCTTTGGCTCGAGATCTGACCACGTACGACGCTCTGACCGGTCTCGCGGTCGTGATGGACGTGAAGACCGGCGAGATCCTGGCGGACGCGTCACTGGTGAACACCAAAACGAAGGCGGGCGCACTCGGGCCGATCCCCACGTGGGGCCAGACGGTGGGCTACCCAGGTATCGAGCAGACGATCAATAACCTGCCCTTCTCCCAGGCTTACGAGCCGGGTTCGGTCTTCAAGGTCGTCACGTTCTCCGCAGCTCTGCAGGCCGGACTGATCACGCCTACCACGGTCTTTCCCGTTCCCAACTCCGTCGTCGTGGGTGGACGACTCTTTCACGACGCTGAGAATCACGGACTCGAACACCTGACGGCGACCCAGGTACTGGCGCAGTCGTCCAACATCGGCACCTACGAGATCGGCGCGCGTGTCGGCGAATCGGGAATCCTGGCCCAAGTCCAGCGATTGGGGTTCGGCCAGACCACGGCGGTCAACTTCCCTGACGAGACGCAGGGTCTGTTGGTGAACGCCGCAAACTGGTACGCGAGTGACCAAGTCGCCCTTCCGATCGGCCAGGTCGACGCGGTGCCGGCGATCCAGGTGTTAGACGCCTACAACGCCATCGCGAATGGCGGCGTCTTCGTAGAGCCCAAGCTCGTCCGCGGCTACGTCTACGCGAACGGCACGATGAAAGCGACCGCGCCCAGCGTCAAGCGCGTCGTGCTGACGCCCAGCGTCGACGCCACCATGGTCAAGATGCTCCAACAGGTGGTCCTATCCGGTACGGGATCGAACGCCATCATTCCTGGCTACAGCGTCGCGGGCAAGACTGGGACGGCGACCATACCCTTTCCAGGCAAAGACAAGTTGACGGGTAGTTACAACGCGACGTTCGTGGGTTTCGCGCCCGCGAACGACCCCGTCCTGTCGATGATCGTGGTTATCGAACGACCGCTGAACAACATCTTTGGCGGCACCGTCGCTGCACCGGTGTTCCAGCAAGTCATGTCGTACGCCTTGCACCACTACGGCATCCCCTCCAACGGCACGTACCAGAAGCCCCTCAAGGGTGTCGCCGCGAGCATCTCGTCGGACGTGACGTGATGCAACTCGGTGACATCCTGGACGACGTCTCCATCGACGTCGCGACCAGCAGCCTCGAGATCACGCGCGTCGAGAACGATTCACGTGACTGTACGCCCGGGACGTTGTTCTTCGCGATGCCAGGGACCGCGCAACACGGTGCGCGTTTCGCGCGTGACGCCGTGGCGCGCGGCGCGAGCTGTGTCGTGGCCGACGAGGTCATGAAACTCGACGTGCCGGTCGTCGTCGTTCCCACCTCACAGCTTCGCGCCCTGTTGGCGCACGCGAGCGCGACGATCACCGGCCACCCCGAGGCGAAGGCGAAGCTGGTTGGCGTGACGGGCACTAACGCCAAGACGAGTGTGACGACCATCGTGGCGTCGTTGGGACAGGCCCTCAGGTGGAACACGGCGAGCATCGGCACGTTGACCAACGAACGAACGACGCCCGCGGCGCCCGAGCTCTTTCGCACGTTCGCGTCGATCGTCGCGAGATTCGACCCTTCGACCAACGATTCGCTCATTGCCCTCGAAGTCTCGAGTCACGCACTCGACCAACATCGAGTGGACGGACTTCGATTTTGCGTCGCCGCCTTCACCAACCTCAGCCACGACCACCTTGACTATCACGGCACGATGGAGGAGTACTTCCAGACGAAGGCCACGCTTTTCACGAGTGAGTACGCCAAACGGGCGGTGATCTGGACCGACGACCCCTACGGTGAGCGCCTTGCCACGATCACCGAACTCCCGGTGACGCGCGTGTCGCGCGCCGACGCGGTCGACGTCAACACCTCACTGTTGGGTTCGACCTTCTTCTGGCGAGGTCATCTGGTGAACTCACCGCTCGTCGGGGATTACAACGTGGACAACGCGCTTCTCGCGATGGCCATCATGAGCACCCTGGGCGCCGACGACGCACAGATTGCCGCCTCGATGGGCGACGTCACGTCGGTGCCCGGACGATTCGACGTGCTCTACGGACACGACGTGACGGTCATCGTCGACTACGCGCACACGCCCGACGGGCTCCAGCGACTGCTCAGTGACGTGCGTTCCCTGCTTCCTAAAGGACGAATCATCACGGTCTTCGGCGCCGGCGGTGACCGTGATCGAACGAAACGTCCCGAAATGGGTCGCGTGGTCTCGCAAGCGTCCGATCTTACGATCGTGACCTCCGATAACCCCCGTTCGGAGTCGCCAGATGCCATTATTGATGCGGTGGCGACGGGCTTCGCGCCGGGTGCGCAGGTCGTTCGCGAGAGCGATCGTCGTCGAGCCATTGGGCTGGCCCTCGAAAGTGCGACGGCGGGTGACGTCGTCGTGCTCGCCGGCAAAGGGCACGAGTCGACCTTGACGGTGGGCGACCTGGTGATGCCGTTCGACGACCGCGTGGTAGCGAAGGAACTTTTGAAGTGAGTATCCAATGTTGAGCTTGATGGAGTCGGGCGGCGTCGGCTTCCTCTGCGCACTCATCTTGACGCCCTTGTGGATGAAGTTCCTGAGCGCACGGTCCCTCGGTCAGCAGATCCGCGAGGACGGTCCCTCCACCCACCACCACAAGGCGGGTACGCCCACGATGGGCGGGGTCATCATCGTGTTCGCGGCGGTCCTCGGTTACTGCATGGGCCATATTGGGACGTCGATTACCTTCACGCGCGCTGGCGAACTGGCCATTCTGGTGATCATCGCTTCGGGTCTCCTCGGATTCATCGACGACTACCTAGCGATTCGCAACGAACGGAATCTCGGACTCAATAAGCGCGGAAAGTTCATTGGCCAACTGGTCATCGCCGGCGTCTTCGCCGTGCTCGCCCTCACTTGGGTGCACACATCGACGCAACTCTCCTTCACTCGCGTCACGCTGCCGGGATGGAACCTCACGGCCGCCGGCTGGTTCTTCCTCGCGGCCTTCGTCATCATCGCGACGTCGAACGCAGTGAACCTCACCGACGGACTTGACGGTCTCGCCGCCGGGTCGGCCACGTTCTGCTTTGGCGTGTTGTCCATCATTGGCTACTGGCAGTTTCGTCATTTCGCGATCTACCACTTGCACTCGTCACTCGATCTCGGACTCGTCGC
>DASZIH010000085.1:0-1737 GCA_035949355.1 Acidimicrobiales bacterium | reverse complement strand
CCCATCCCTACGCTGATCCAAAGAATGCTCATATCCCCCCGGAGACGTTGTGAAGTCCTGCTTCAATCAACTGAAGCGGAGGGACCCCAGATTGAATTATTTTCGACGCTAACACTCCACATTCACGTAGAAAACATCGCGCCATGAAAACATTTCAGGACGTCGCACCTATCTTCCCCGTCCGGCGTGCTCGTCCAAAAGTTCACACGTCGACGCCACGCGAATGTTTTTGGGCCGAGTGCAGACGTGACGACGCAACCAATTGCCAACCAATCTGGCGCGCTCGACCCCGTCCTTCTTCATCACGTTCGTGGGAACGCTCAGCGCGGAGACTTCGTCGTTCCTCCGTACGACTCTCGACACTCCCCCGTCGTGAATCGCGTCGAACAAGCATCATGAGTCGCTAGGTTCGTCACCCTTCGCACGTCGCTCGCCTTGGCGGCGCTCGCCTTTGCGCTTTTCGACGCCGTCCGGTGGGCCCGCGTCATGTTTGCGTCGATCGTCGTTTCCTCGGCGATCACCCGCCCTTCGTTCCGCGTCCTTCGAATGTGCAGCTTCGGTGTCGGGCTCGCGATCAGTCACAACGCAATGTCTAACACCAGCGCGGTCCTCTCGCTCGGACTCCACGACGGGCGACGGCGCCACGCGTCGAGATAAGAACGCCGGCCTCGTTGACTTCGGCTCACGACACCGGGTGGTACGTGCACACCAGTACGCCTGTGCCTGCCGTGACGCACCGCACGAGTTGCATCGCGCGCGCCGTGCCGTCGTGCGGGAAGAACTTCTTGCCCCCACCCAAAAGGACCGGCTCGATGAACAGATTGAGTTCATCGACCATGCCCATCGAGAGGAGCGTCGTCAAGAGACTCAGGCTGCCCCAGAGCACCAGGTCACCGCCATCTCGCTCGCGCAGGGCGCTGACGTCGGCGACGGCGTTCTCCGCTGAAAGCAGGGTCGTGTTGTTCCACGTCAGATCGTCTGGCGTGAGTGTGCGTGACGCGACGTACTTCTTGAGTGCGTTCATTTGGTCCGCGTACGGATCACCGGCTCTCTCCGGCCACGCCTCCGCCATTGCCTGCCACGTGCGCCGACCGAAGAGCAGGGCCTCGGCGCTACTCATCCCGTCTGCGATCACCGCACCCATCGCCTCTGGGTCGAAGTACGGCATCGACCAGCCACCGTGCGTGAAACCGCCATCGGTGTCCTCTTCGGCGCCGCCCGGTGCCTGCGCTACCCCGTCGAGACTCATGAACTCGTTCACCACTACTCGCATCGGCCGCTCCTCGTTCTCAGGGTTCGAATGACGCTGGGGTCCCCAACCTCGCAAACTACGCGAACGATCAGCTGGGTGCCCAGTCGGCGGACCAACCGGACTCACGTGCTCGACACCGACGGTAGAGTCAGTCGACGTAGGAGGAGAAGCGCATGGATGAGGGACAACCTATTTCGTACATGGCGCTGCCCGTTGGCGCAGCCGTCCTAAGTTCGACGAATACGCAATTCGGCACCGTCGAGCACGTCTTACAGATACCGGAGTTGGATATTTTCGATGGCATCGCCATCAAGACAAGCGACGGACTTCGATTTGTTGACCGTGATCAAATTACGGCGATCACCACGACGCTGGTTCGTTGCGCGTTGAGCGACGAGGAGGCGGCGGCGCTACCAGCGCCCGAGGGCACCCTCGTCCTTCATCCGGACACCGCGCACGACGAAGGGCCATCGCTGACAGCCCGT
>DASZIH010000084.1:0-19117 GCA_035949355.1 Acidimicrobiales bacterium | reverse complement strand
CTTTCAGAGACCTTCGGCGAAACGCTCTTGGCGCTCGCCGGTCGCGGGTTGCACGTTGGCTGACGTCACGCTGCCGTCATTGGGTGAGTCAGTCACCGAAGGAATCATCACGCAGTGGTTCAAGAAGGTGGGCGATGTTGTCGCCCGTGACGAACCGCTCTTTGAGGTCTCCACCGATAAGGTCGACTCCGAGATGCCGTCTCCCGCGGCGGGTGTGCTCGTGGAGATTCTCGCGGGAGAAGGCGACACGGTCGAAACAGGATCGCGCGTGGCCGTGATCGACGAGAACGCCGTTCCCGGCACCGGCGTCGCGGCCCCGGCGGAGTCTTCGCCAAGTCCCGCGTCGACACCCGCGCCCGTCGCCGACACGAAGGCGCCGGCGGTGCCAGCGCCGAGCAAGTCGCCAGAGGTGTCACCGAACGGTGTCGTCGTGTCGCCGGTGGTTCGAAGGATTCTCAACGACGGTGGCGTCGCCGCTTCCGCCGTTCAGGGCACCGGACCCGGTGGCGCGATCACGCGCCGAGACGCCGAGCGCGCGGTGGCCGATGGACCAACGGAAGAGGTCGTGGTGCCGCTCAGCAACGGGCGTCGTCGCATGGGCCAACACATGTCGGTGTCAAGCCAGAGCACCCCCCACGGGTTCGTCGCGGTGGAAGTCGACGGCGCGATCTTCGGCGAACTCGACCGACTCGGTCGCGTTACGCGTGACGGTGAGCCGATCACGGACGAGATGGTCGTCAGTCTGGCTGCCGTTCGAGCGCTTGGGGAATTCGAGTTCCTCAACGCGACCTACGCGGGCGATGAGTTCGTGGTGCACCGCACCGTCAATCTGGGTGTCATTCGAGCGATCGCCGACGACGGGATGTTGGTGCCGGTGGTGCACGCGGCGGCGGGCCTGACTTTGCGCGCACTTGCTCGCCGCGTCAATGAACTCGACGGACGTTTGAGTTCCCGCCAACTGACGACGGACGACCTCATGGGAGGGACCTTCACCGTCGCTGGTGCGCCGACCGCGCACACCTTGTGGGCGAAGCCGATCATCATCCAGCCCGAGGTCGCGATCCTCTCGATGGGCGCGGTTCGCCTCGTGCCGGTCGTGAACGAGAACAGTGGTTCACCGGTGATCGAAATTGGTCGACGACTCGTGCTGGGTCTCGCGTTCGATCATCGCGTCTGTGAGCCAACAGGCGCGGCCAGCTACCTCGAGCGAGTAGCCGAGCTCCTCGCGGGCATGGACTTGGCGAGCGAGCGATAGATGTTGCGACGCCGTCACCTGGGAAGAGTGTCCTTCGCTGAGGCCAACGACCTGCAGCGCGCGCTCCTCCAGGCGAGTGACGACTACGTCTTGTTGTTCGAACATCCGCCGACCTACACCCGAGGCGTGCGCACGCTTGAAGAGCACTTCCTTGTTCCTCCGTCGGAGTTGAACGCGGTCGTCATCGACGCCGATCGCGGCGGCGACGTCACGTACCACGCCCCCGGACAAGTGGTGGCGTGGGCCATCGTGAGCGTCGACGACGACCCCGCCGCCGGTAAGGCGCACGTTCGAAAGCTCGAGGACGCTGTCATTGCGGCGGTCCGACGGGCCGACCCCGAGGGCCGTCTCGGCGTGGTTGGCCGTCTCGACGGCTACCCGGGCGTGTGGGCCGATCTCGAGGGGCTTCCTTCGAAGATCGCGGCGGTCGGCGTGAGAACAGAGCGAAATGACGCGGGGCGACGGCGCACGTTGCACGGAGTCGCGCTCAACGTCGAGATCGACCTCGAGGGGTTCAAGGCCATCGTGCCCTGCGGCATCGCGGACAAGCCCGTCGCGTCACTCACGTCCTTGGGCCTCCTCGTCACCTCGCTCGACGTCGAGAACCTCTTAGGTGAAGAGCTCGAGCGCCAACTCGGCGGCTCGTCGCGCGTCGCGCGCGTGGACCGAAGCGTCGCGACGACCTCCGACGAACGTCCCCTCATCCGACGTCTTCGTAAGGCGGGTGTCGATCCGGACGCGGGTCTTTCGCTCCACGTGCGAAAGCCGGAGTGGTTGCGCATCGAGGCGCACATGGGCAGTGAGTACCAATCGCTTCGCAAGCTGACGGAGGACCTTCGCCTCGTGACGGTGTGCGAAGAGGCGGGCTGTCCCAACATCTTCGAGTGCTGGTCCTCGGGGACGGCGACCTTCATGGTGAACGGCGAACGGTGCACGAGGGCGTGCGGCTTCTGTCTCGTCGACACGCGCAAACCTCTGGCCCTCGATCCGACCGAGCCCGAGCGGGTGGCCGAGGCGGTCGTTCGCCTCAATTTGGCGCACGCAGTCATTACCTGCGTGGCGCGTGACGATCTCGACGACGGGGGCGCGGGGGCCATCGCCCAGAGCATCCGGGCGATTCGAGAGCGCTCTCCTGGTACCAACGTCGAGGTGTTGACGAGTGACCTCAAAGGGGACGCCGAGTCTCTTCAGATCCTGATCGACGCCCGCCCCGACGTCATGAACCACAACGTCGAGACCGTCGCGCGTCTGCAGCGCGCCGTTCGCCCGAGCGCCGGCTACCTCCGATCGTTGACCGTGCTGGCGCGCAGCGCCCACGCCGGGTTGACGACAAAGTCTGGGCTCATGGTGGGACTCGGCGAAACGGTCGATGAGGTCGAAGAGACGCTGGCGGACTTGGCAGCCGTTGGCGTGCAGATCGTGACGATCGGTCAGTATCTACGACCTACGGAGCGTCACCTCCCTGTCGCACGCTTTTGGGAGCCGGCCGAGTTCGAGGACCTCGCCGAGCGCGGACGTCGACTTGGACTGCGTCACGTGCAGTCGTCACCGCTCACGCGCTCGAGCTATCACGCCCGTGCAGCGCTGAGTGACGCGACGCCCGTCGCAGCCCCGTCACTGCGGCACTGACGACCGAACGTTCGCTGAAGGTCTCGCGTCATACGTCGATCAAGTTGAGAACGGCCCGCTGAACGGCTCTCGCAATCTGATTACGCATCTCAGTCGGATCAGGGGCGTTGATGAGTGAACCGCCGCCACTCCAACCACCGGACCTCTCAGATTTTGTAGTGATCCTTCCGCGTCCTCGTCGGCGCTGCGGATCCCACTCCACCGTGATGGTGCCAGCCGCGAGGTCAACGCTCGCGTGGCCAGCAACGAGTACTTCGTCGACGGTACGGTCGATCAAACGTGTGATCCATTCGTCGACGTCTTCCCAGTGCGGATCATCCGGCGACGCTGAAACGGTTTCGAGTCGCTCATCGGCGAGTAGTCGTTCGATGAGTTCCGATGAACCGCCCACGTAGGTCCACGGAAAGTCGATCTCGCTAGCGACGCACCACGTGTGGTCGACCGGCCACCACAAGTTAGGGGCGCGGCGTTCATGGATGCTCGCTGTCCTCATGGACGTGGCGCTCGTGAGAGGGCCTTCATAGAGTGCGTACTCTCGCGCTGGTAACTCGACGAGCCGCGAAGGCCGTGGGGGCGCTGGAATTGAAACAGGGGGTGAGCCGGGAGGGACGAACGCGGACGCGCCACCCATATAGCCAACCCACAGACAGAAATAGCACTCGTGGATCTTGGACGTGAACGCCGTCAGATCTTCAATGAGCGCTTCGGCGTCGGGGATGAAGAGCGTGCCTTGTCGCGGGCCCTGGCTTCTCCAGGGTGCCTCGGTCGGTGGCATCGTCTCGGGAAGCGCGATCTGGTGCCACTGAACCCGAGGTTTCAGTGGCACGCCACTCCATCTCGATACGTCCGCCCACCGGACCATCGGGTGACCATCTCGGGGCAGTTGAACAGGATGCAGAATCCGGGCGTATTTTTCGAAGCCGCTTGGAATGATGGACGTCACCAATCGCGCGTCGAACGGGCTGAGTCGTTCTCGGATCCAATCCGCCGCCGACACGTTGTCGCTCATCCTTGGAACGTCGGAGCCAGTCACCGCTCAATAGTCGCACAGGGACCGAGTTTCGCCTTATTGATATCGAAACCGTTGAGTCGGCTTCACTGTCCGGGTGTACTGCGGATCGACCCCACTGGTGGTGCGATCTGACGCCCTCTACGCGATGAAGTACTTGGCCTTGGGATGATGGCAGATGATGGCGTCGGTGGTCTGTTCTGGGTGGAGTTGGAAACCTTCGGAGACGGAGACGCCGATTCGTTCCGACTCGAGGAGTGCCGCCACTTTTGCGTTGTCGCTGAGGTCGGGACAGGCGGGGTAGCCCCATGAGTATCGTCCGCCGCGGTACTGCTGACGGAACAGTCCGGTAAGGGTAGGTCCGTCTTCTTGGACGTAGCCGAGTTCTTCTCGAATGCGTTGGTGCCAGAGTTCGGCGAGGGCTTCGGCCATCTCGACGCCGAGCCCGTGCAACATCAAGTAGTCGCTGTACCGGTTCTCCGAGAAGAGCTGGTGCGCTCGTTCGGAGACCCGGTTGCCCATGGTCACGAGCATGAAACTGGCGTAGTCGTGGTCGGGGCTCTCGCTCGAACGAAAGAAGTCGGCGACGCAGAGGTAGGGCGCGACGCTTTGGCGAGGAAAGTGAAAACGGGTGATCTCGCTGTCGCGCGATTCGTCGGAGTAGATGATGAGGTCGTTGCCGTCGGACGCGGCGGGGTAGTGGCCCCAGACCACTTGGGGCACGAGCAAGTTCTCTTCAACGGCGATACTCATCTGTTCGCGAAGCGTGGAACTGACACGTTCTTTGAACGCCTTGTCGTCCTCTCCATTCTCCGGACGAAACCCCCACTGGTTTCGAAAGAGGGCGGTCAGATTCAAGAACTCGCTTATCTCCTCGAGCGACATGCCCTTCGCGACGCGGCTGCCGAGAAAAGGTGGGACGAAGAGCGGGTTGTCGACTTCGACGTCCGGGCTCCGAGTCGGCAAGGCGATAGTCGGCTCGGGTGCCGGGTCGCGGAATCGCCGTTGCACGTTCTTCTTCGACAACTCGCGACCGAAGTTCGGATCATCGGTGCCGCCACGGCGGATGTCCCCGAGTTGATCGAGGACACGAAGCCCCTCGAACGCGTCCTTGCCGTAGAAGAGACGTCCACCGTAGATCTCTCGAAGGTCGCGCTCGACGTAGGTGCGCGTCAGTGCCGCGCCACCGAGCAGGACCGGGACCGCGGACATCGAGCGTTCGTTCATGATTTCGAGGTTCTCGCGCATGATGAGCGTCGACTTCACCAAGAGTCCGCTCATCCCGAGGGCGTCGGCCTTGTGTTCTTCGACCGCGCTCAGCATCTCGTTCACGCCGACTTTGATGCCAAGGTTGATGACCTCGTAGCCGTTGTTGGTCAAGATGATGTCGACGAGGTTCTTGCCGATGTCGTGCACGTCACCCTTCACCGTCGCGAGCACCACGCGGCCGCGTCCGCCCTGGTCGCTCTTCTCCATCAGTGGTTCGAGGTGCGACACGGCGGTCTTCATGGTCTCCGCGCTCTGCAGGACGAAGGGAAGTTGCATCTCGCCACTCGCGAAGAGGTCGCCCACGACGCGCATGCCGTCGAGGAGGATGTCGTTCACGATCTGCAAGGGTTTCGCGCCTTCGCTCATGGCTTGGTTCAAGTCGTCTTCGAGCCCGACGCGCGCGCCGTCGATGATGCGGCGCTTCAAGCGCTCGTTGAGGGGCAGGTCGTCGAGCGCGGGACCTTGGTTGCTCGACGTCGACACGCCCTCGAAGAGTCGTAGCAGTTCGCTCAAGGGGTCGTAGTCGTCGCGGCGGCGATCGTAGATGAGGTCCAGACAGACCTGGCGGGCCTCTTCGTCGATGCGGTGCAGGGGGAGGATCTTGGACGCGTGCACGATGGCGGCGTCGAGTCCGGCTTCGGCGGCTTCGTGCAAGAACACGCTGTTGAGGACCTGTCGAGCGGCGGGATTCAAGCCGAAGGAGATGTTCGAGAGACCGAGGATCGTGCGCACGCCCGGCAGTTCAACCTTGACGCGGCGAATCGCCTCGAGAGTCTCGATACCGTCGCGGCGTGACTCGATCATGCCCGTCGACAGCGGCAGCGCCAACGTGTCAATGAAAATATCGTGGGGATCAAGACCGTAGCGCGACACGGCAAGTTCGGTGATCGACTTCGCTGCACGCACCTTCCAGTCGGCGTCGCGAGCCTGTCCGTCTTCGTCGATGCACGTCGCGACGACTGCCGCGCCGAACTCGGCGGCGAGTGACAGAAAACTATCGAGCCGGGTTCCCGGCGCGTCGCCCTCTTCAAGGTTGACCGAGTTGAGCAGGGGCTTGCCGCCCAGCCACGTGAGCGCTTGGCGCGCGACCGGAGCTTCAGTCGTGTCGATCATGATCGGCACCGAGGACTGTGTCGAGAGGCGACTCATCAGCTCGTTCATGTCACCGACACCGTCGGCGCCGGTGTAGTCGACGCAGACGTCCAACACGTGCGCGCCCTCTTTGATCTGCTCGCGACCGATCTCGACGCAAGTGTCCCAGTCGCCTTCGAGCATGGCGTCGCGGAACTTCTTCGAGCCGTTCGCGTTGGTGCGCTCTCCTACGAGGAGGACAGAACGGTCTTGCTGGTAGCTGACGGGCGAATAGATTGACGCGACCGAGTGGTCGATGACCGGCGATCGTTTGGCCGCTGTTAGGGGACGCACGGTCTCGATCACTCGTGAGAGGTGCTCGGGCGTGGTGCCACAACAGCCGCCCACGACTTGGACGCCGTACTCGGTGACGAATTTGGCGAGGTGTTCGGCCAAAGCGTCCGGTGTGAGGTCGTAGTGCATCTTGCCCTCGACCACGCTCGGTAATCCGGCGTTGGGCATGCACGACAAGGCCATCGGTGCGCTGTCGGACAGTGTGCGAAGCGGTTCGTACATCTCGACTGGTCCCGTCGCGCAGTTGAGTCCGAGGACGTCGACGCCGAGTGGCGACAGGGCCGCGACGGCGGCGCCGATCTCCGTGCCGGGCAACATCCGACCCGTGAGTTCGATGGTGACCTGCGCTTGGATCGGCACGATCCGTCCGTGGCGCGCCATGGCGCGATGGCACGCCGCGATGGCGGCCTTGCCCGAGAGCAAGTCGAACATGGTCTCGATGAGCAAGAGGTCGACGCCTCCCTCCAACAAGGCGAAGGCCAACACTTCGTAGCTCGCCGAGAGCTCGTCGTACGAGATCTGTCCGAGCGTCGGGAACTTCGTGCCTGGTCCCATCGACCCCGCGACGAACTTTGGCTCGTTCGCGCTGGCGTAGCTGTCGGCGACGCGCCGAGCGATCTGCGCGGAGGCGTGGGCGAGCTCGTGCGTGCGTTCGGCGATGTCGTACTCGGCGAGGACGACGGAGAACGATCCAAAGGAGTTGGTCTCGACGGCGTCCACCCCCACGTCAAAGAACGAGCGGTGGAGCGCTTCGATGGCGTCCGGGCGCGTCACGCTGAGAATCTCGTTACAACCCTCGAGTGCCGCGCCCCCGAAATCATCCGCGCTGAGGTGCAGCATCTGGAGGTTCGTGCCCGTGGCGCCGTCGAAGATCACCACTCGTTCGGCGAGCGCCTTGAGGTAGGGATCGTCGCCACCGGGGCGAGCAAACGGCGGTCGAAGAGTTGGCTCCATTGGTTCATCAGGTTACTGGGGATGGTTGTGTTCACTACGCTGGCGAGGTGAAGATTTACACGCGCGGCGGTGACGACGGCACCACGGGCCTCTACTTCGGTGGGCGTGTCGCGAAGAGTGCTGAGCCCATTGAAGTCAACGGCGCCGTCGACGAGGCGCAGGCGACACTCGGTTGGGCGCGCTCGCTCAGTGAGTCCGGATCTCGACTCAACGAACTACTCATCACGCTGGAGCGCGACCTCTGGGTCCTCATGGCCGAAGTCGCGACGCTGCCCGCGAACAGGCACAAGCTCGTCGCGGACAAATCGCTCGTCACGTCGAGCATGATTGAACGACTTGAAGGCGAGATCGACGCACTGTCGAGTGAGATCGAGATGCCGAGCGAGTTCGTCGTTCCGGGAGAGACGCAACTCTCGGCTGCGCTTGACATCGCGCGCACGGTCATCAGGCGCGCCGAACGAGTGGCGGTGAGCTATCCACTCGAAGACTCACTCGTCAACGCCTACCTCAATCGACTCAGCGACCTCGCCTGGACCATGGCTCGTTGGGCCGAAGGACCGCATCACCGAACCGCACGGGTTCACGACTGAGAAAAGGTTGCAATGACACGAACGGCAAGAATCTCGTCGATCAAAGAGGCGTTGACGCAGTCGACGATTGCGCTTCCCGTGCTGTTCAACGACGGCGTGGGTGCGATCAGTGACGCGATTCCCCAGAGCCTGGGTGGTCAAGAGATCCCGCGCGTACTCACGAAGGAGTGGTGCGCGCGCCAGGGGCTCAAAGGCGACGCCGGGAGTTCCGTCGTGTTGCGTTCACTCCAGGGCTCGAACGTGGCGTTCGTCTCCATCGGCGGGAGTGACCAGGACGCCAACGCGTACCGACTCGCCGGTGCCGGCGTCCTTCGTGCGACGGGTGAGGGTTCGATCGCGTTCCTGCTGCCGACGGACGGTCTTCGTGACCCCGCGGGTGTCGCTCAAGCGCTGAGCGAAGGAGCGATTCTTGCGTCCTACAGTTTCAAGAATCAGAGCGCCGACACGACGTTCGACGTCGTGCCCATCGGCGTGCCGCTGCCCACCGTGGCGGTGCACGATGACGTAACGCGCGGTGTCGAGCGCGGCGTCATCGTCGCCGACGCCGTCAACTGGGCGAAGTTCCTCGTTGACTCACCGGCTGGGTTCATGGCCCCCAAGACGCTCGCGAACGAGATCGACGAACGTCTCGCGGGAGACGAACACGTCACTGTCGAGATCTGGAACGAATCGAAGATCAAAGAAGAGCGCCTCGGTGGCCTGCTCGGTGTCGGACAGGGCTCCGCGCAACCCACTCGCCTCGTCTACGCCACGTACGATCCCCAGATGGGAGACGAGGGTGCGCACGTCGCGCTCGTTGGCAAGGGCGTGACCTTCGACTCGGGTGGACTATCCATCAAATCCGGCGACGGCATGATGAACATGAAGACGGATATGACCGGTGCGGCCGTCGTCATGGCCGTTCTCTCGCTGGCCAGTCGCCTCAAGCTCAAGGTTCGCGTGACCGCCATAGCCCCTTTGACCGAGAACCTCTTGGGCGATCGCGCGACGAAGCCCGGCGACGTTCTCACCATTCGTAACGGCATGACCATTGAAGTGCTCAACACCGACGCCGAAGGCCGCCTGATCCTCGCCGACGGGCTCAGTCTCGCCGCGGAGGCGAATCCAGACGCGATCATCGACGTCGCGACCTTGACTGGGGCCCAGAACGTCGCTCTCGGTGACGAAGTCGGCGCCATGTTCGTGTCGAACGATGATCTCGCGGCACACCTCGCGGCGGCGAGCGGACGAAGTGGCGAAGCGCTCTGGCGCATGCCGCTCGTCGAGAGCTACGAGTCGCACATCGAATCCGACGTCGCCGATATGAAGAACATCGGCAAACCTCCGAAGGCCGGATCGATCTCCGCGGCGCTCCTGCTCCGTCGTTTCACGAACGGGCGTCCGTGGGCGCACCTCGACATCGCGGGACCCGCTCGATCGGACGCCGCGCGAGGGTACGTGACGAAAGGCGCGACGGCGTTCTCGACGCGGACGTTGGTGGAGTACCTCGTTGCGTTGTCTGAAGGCGCGACGAGCTAGAAGTTCAAGCGACGTACTCGCTCAACGCGCGTCGGTACGTCGCGCTCGAGTGAACTCGATTTCGCGTCCTTGTTGTCGCTCCGTCCGATGAAGACGGTGGCGAAGAGTTCTTCGTCCACGATGCCAGCCCACCGCGCGACGGCGTCGTTGTTTCGAAAGTTCCCCCAGATCGTCGCCTGCCAGCCGCTCTCTTCGAGCAAGAGCAACAGCGCCATCGTCGCCATCGCGGCGTCCGTGTGCCAGTAAGGAAGCGGCCAGTTCTCTCGGTCGCCCAGTCCCGACGCGATCTTGTCGGGCTCGGCGTAACGAGCGACGTAGTCCTGTGGGCGTGACGTCACCAAGACGGCGGCACCCGCGCCGAGAATTCCCTCGTAGCGACGAGAGCGTGCGCGCCACGCCTCGTCGGACGCCACGTCGACGAACGCCGCGACGTGCTGCGCGCCCAACGTGTAGAGACGCACACCCGCGCAGTTGCCGGCCGTCGGCGACCAGAGTGCGTCGGCGCAGAGTTGATCGAGCCACGCGTCGTCGACGGGCGTCCCGTCGAAGGATCGCGTCATGCGTCGGTGGGCGAGAAGTTCACGGAGTTCCACGCGTCGGGTTTAGCAGGCGTGGCGATTCGGATTGTTGACCAAGCAGGTAAGATTTAGCCACTGAAAAGGAGCGTGCTTTGCCGTCACCGCGAGACCTACTGAACGCCGCCAAGGCCGAGATTCGTGAGATCGATCCCCACGAGGTCGCGGCGCATCTCGCCGACTACACGCTGCTCGACGTTCGCGAGCCCGACGAGTACGAGCAAGGCGCGCTGCCGGGTGCCGTGCACGTGCCCCGCGGACAACTCGAGTTCTCCGTCGAGGGCCGCCTGCGCGACAAGAGCGCGCCCGTTGCGGTCTACTGCGCCGGAGGGACGCGCAGCGCCTTCGCCGCGAAGACGCTCCAAGACCTCGGCTACAGCGACGTGGTGTCGATCACCGGTGGCTTCAACAAGTGGAAGGACGAAGGTCTCGCGTGGAGCACGCCACGCACCATGACGCAAGACCAGCGACTTCGCTACGGCCGACACCTGCTCCTGCCCGAGGTGGGCGAAGAGGGTCAGATGAAACTCCTGGACGCGAAGGTGCTCTTGCTCGGCGCCGGTGGGCTGGGCTCACCCGCGGCGCTCTACCTCGCGGCGGCGGGCGTGGGCACCATCGGCATCATCGACATGGACGTCGTCGATTCATCGAATCTCCAGCGACAGATCCTGCACACGATGGACCGTGTCGGGATGCGCAAGGTCGACAGCGCCAAAGCGGCGCTGACGGCGATGAACCCCGACGTGAAGGTCCTCACCTACGACGTCCGATTGGGCGCCGACAACATCTTGGACATCATCGACGGCTACGACGTCATCGTTGACGGCACCGACAACTTTCCGACGCGCTACTTGGTGAACGACGCCTCGCTCTTGAAGCGCATTCCGGTCGTCCACGGTTCCATCTTCCGTTTCGACGGACAGGTGACGGTCTTCTATCCCTACGTCGGACCCTGCTACCGATGCATGATCCCCGAGCCGCCACCCGCTGAGCTCGCCCCGAGTTGTGCCGAGGCTGGCGTGCTCGGCGTGCTGCCGGGCATCATTGGCTCGCTGCAGGCTGTCGAAGCGATCAAGTTGATCCTCGGACTGGGTGAGCCGCTCGTCGGCCGACTCCTGACCTACGACGCCCTCGAGCAGAGCTTTCGCACGTTCAAGGTTCGTCGCGATCCGGAGTGCCCGGCCTGTGGCGAGAACGCCGGGCCGATTCAGATCGCCGAGTACGACGACCTTTGCATGCCGCACCCGGTGCACGCTTAGACGACGACGATCGCGTCGGCGACGGCAACGCAACGGGGACTCGCGGCCATCGTCGGATCGCCGCGGAACATCGCGAGACCGACCGCCTAACCTTGCTTCGTGAGCACGAACGAGCGATTCACCGATTCGGGCATCGAGATCAAAACGGTCTACCGCGGCGCCGACCTGAAGGACTTCGATGAAGAGGCGCAGCTCGGCGAGCCCGGTGCCTACCCCTACACCCGCGGCGTCCAGGAGACGATGTACCGCGGCAAGCTCTGGACGATGCGCCAGTACGCCGGGTTCGGCTCGGCCGAGGCGACGAACGAGCGTTTCAAGTTCCTCCTGGGTGCCGGACAGACGGGCCTCTCGTGCGCGTTCGACCTCCCGACGCAGATGGGACTCGACGCCGATCACGTCCGCGCTGAAGGTGAAGTCGGAAAGGTTGGGGTCGCGATCTCGTCGATCGACGACATGCGACTTCTGCTCAAGGACTTGCCCCTCGACGAGGTGACGACGTCCATGACCATCAACGCCACCGCCGCGACGTTGCTGTTGTTCTACCAGTTGATCGGCGAGGAGCAGGGCGTCAAGGGCTCGCAGCTGCGCGGCACGATCCAAAACGACATCTTGAAGGAGTACGTCGCGCGCGGCACCTACATCTACCCGCCACGCCCTTCGATGCGTCTCGTCGTGGACACGTTCGCCTACTGCGCGAAGGAGATGCCCAACTGGAACACCATTTCCATCTCCGGTTATCACATTCGCGAAGCCGGTTCCACCGCGGTGCAAGAGATCGCCTTCACGCTCGCGAACGGCATCGCCTACGTCGAAGCGGCGCTCGCCGCGGGCCTCGAGCTCGACGCGTTCGCGCCGCGTCTCAGTTTCTTCTTCAACGCGCACAACAACCTCTTCGAAGAGGTGGCCAAGTACCGTGCGGCCCGGCGCCTGTGGGCGACCATCATGCGCGACCGCTTCGGCTCTACCGATCCGAAGTCGACGATGCTGCGATTCCACACCCAGACCGGGGGCTCGACGCTCACCGCGCAGCAGCCCGAGAACAACATCGTGCGCGTGACCATCCAAGGTCTCGCGGCAGCGCTCGGCGGCACGCAGAGCCTGCACACGAACGGTTTCGACGAGGCGCTGGGTCTGCCGACCGAACGCGCAGCGAAACTCGCGTTGCGCACGCAACAAGTACTGGGCTACGAGTCCGGGGTGACGGACACGGTCGACCCCTTGGCCGGTTCGTACTTCGTCGAATCACTCACCGACGAGGTCGAGCAGCGTGCACGAGAGTACATCGAGCGCATCGACGAGATGGGCGGTTCGGTCGCCGCGATCGAAGCGCACTTTCTTCAAGACGAGATCGAAGCCGCGGCCTACCAGTTCGCTCGGAGCGTCGAACGAGGGGACAAGGTGGTCGTCGGGGTCAATCAGTTCGTCGAGGACCAGTCGACCAAGGCCGACGTCTTTCCCATCGACGAAGGTCAACAGCGCGCGCAAGTTGACAGGGTGCGCCGTCTGAAGACCTCGCGAGACAACGACGCGGTGCGCGCCGCACTCGAGGACGTGGCGACGGCCGCGCGGGGATCGGCGAACCTGCTCTACCCGATGAAGACAGCCTTAGCGCGACTCGCGACGTTAGGCGAGGTAGCCGACGTCCTTCGCACGGAGTTCGGGGTCTACCAAGCCACCTAGCGCGAGATCGGTTCGTGAAAGTGGGTGACGGTCGGTGGCACCCGGTAGAAGTGGTGCGTGAGCGCGCGCCACTGCCCGAAGAGGTCAGTCTCGCGAAAGGCGAGGTGCGCCTCGACTGACGTCCAGCGCACGAGCAGGAGATAGATCGAAGGGTCTTCCGCCTGGCGGCGCACTTCTGCGCCAAAGCAGTCGGGGGCCGACTCAATGATGGGCAATGCTTGAACCATCGAGGCTTCGAAGGCGCTCTCTTCTCCCGGCGTCACTGCCAGCAGGGCGTGTTCGGTCATCATGGACGTTGGACCAACCTTTCGCGTAATGCACGGTCTTGAGCGACACCTACGACGGTGTGGGCGAGGGCGAGCGCGCCGTCGATGACGGCCTGATCGGCCGCGGGCGTCACGCAGGCGGCTGTGAATTCGGGCTGGTGGTTCGACGCACCGTTGGTGGGGATCATCAAGAGGGGGTGGATTGACGGCACGACCAGCGAGACGTTGGCCATGTCCGTCGAGATGGTGGGCTTCGCGACCTCGTCGTCGTCGAGCGCAAAGCTCCTGCCGAGCGCCTCGGCCGCGCTGCGGTAGTGGGCGAGGATCTCCTGGTCGGCGACCATGTGCGAAAACTGATGGCCCAACTCCTCGAAGGAGAGCGTGGCGCCGGTCGCGAGCGCGCCCGCTTCAAAACACGCGTTGACGCGTCCGCGCAGTTCGCTCAACTGCGTCGACGTCGACGAGCGGGCCATGAAGCGCCCGACGACGCGACTCGGGATGATGTTGGCGGCTGAACCACCCTCGACGACGATCCCGTGCACCTGATCCTCGGGGCGAAGTTGCTGACGCAACAGTCCGAGGGCAACTTGGGAAATCGTGAGCGCGTCGAGCGCGTTGACGCCTTCCCACGGAGCGGCGGAGGCGTGGGCCTCCTTGCCGACGAACGTGACGTCGAAGTGATCGACCGCGAGACAGATGGCGTCGAGTCGTTCCGTCGGGAACGGGTGGATCATCAGGGCCGCGTGCGCGTCGTCGAAGTAGCCCGCGTTGATGAGGTCGATCTTGCCGCCCCCGCCCTCTTCCGAGGGTGTCCCGAGCAACGTCACCGTCAGACCCAATTCGTCAGCGACCGCGCCCAGGCCGACGGCGGCGCCCAGTGACGAGGCGGCGATGATGTTGTGTCCGCAGGCGTGGCCCACGTCGGGAAGGGCGTCGTACTCGGCGCAGTAGACCACGTGAAAGTCACCGGTGCCCACGGTGGCGCGAAACGCCGTCGCCAGGCCCGCGATGCCGCGTTCGACCTCGAAGCCCAGTTCCTCGGCGGCGCGCGCCACGGCTTCCGACGAGCGAACCTCTTCGTAGCCGAGTTCGGGGTGCGCGTGAATGAAGTGACTGAGCGCGATGAGTTGATCGCGCGACTTCTCTACCGTCGCGCTGACCTGTGCATCGATCGTCATTCGATCTCCACGACGACGTCGCCCGCGCTCACGGAGTCGCCGGTGGCGACGTTTATAGATTTCACGACACCGGTCTTCTCGGCGTTGACGGCGTTCTCCATCTTCATCGCTTCGAGGATAACGACCGTCTCGCCGGCTTCGACGGCCTGACCAACTTCGACGTTCACCTTGACGATGGTGCCCTGCATCGGCACCGTCACCTTGCCCGAACCGCTACCCAGCACGCCGCTGTGATGCTCACGACGGGGCTTCAGCGCGGTGCTCTGTGGTCGAGCCAGGATCTCGTCGTCGGATTCGGGCATCCACAGCGCGACCGTGACCCGTCGACCGTTGACCTCCGCGGTGACGTCCTTGCGTACGCCGCCCTCACCTATCGACAGGGCCGCCGCCGCGGGCGTCGGCAGGGTGGAGAAGTCAAGGTTCGTCTCAACCCACTTGGTCGAGTGGGTGCCGTTCACGAACTCCTCGCTCGTGAGGATGACGACGTCCGCGCCGAGCGTCGTCGGGACGCCTTCGATGGTGGTCTCTTCGATCGCGCGCAACATCTTGCGCCGTGCCTTCTCGCGGTCGGGCGCCCACACCACGAGCTTGCCGATCAGGTTGTCGTAGTACTGCGAGATCGAGTCGCCGGCGCTGTAACCGGCGTCGAGACGCACTCCGGGGCCGGCGGGCTGATCGAAGCGAGTGATCCGACCGGGCGAGGGGATGAATCGTCCTCCCGACGGGTCCTCGGCGTTGATACGCACTTCTATCGCGTGGCCGTTGCGCTGTACCTCGCCCTGTGAGAAGTCCAGCGCCTCTCCCGCGGCGATGCGAAGTTGCCACTCCACGAGGTCGAGTCCCGTGACGAGCTCGGTGACCGGATGTTCGACCTGAAGACGGGTGTTCATCTCCAAGAAGAAGAACTCGCCGTCTTGGTAGAGGAACTCCACCGTGCCCGCGTTCACGTACCCGCAGGCCTTCGAGACCTTGACGGCCGCTTCGCCCATGGCGAGACGGACGTCGTCAGGAAAGTTCGGTGCCGGTGACTCTTCGATGAGTTTCTGGTGACGACGTTGCGCGGAGCAGTCGCGTTCGCCGAGCCAGAGCGTGGTGCCGTGGGCGTCCGCGAGAACCTGCATCTCGATGTGACGAGGCCAGGTCAGGTACCGCTCGACGTAACACTCGTCGCGACCGAAGTAACTGAGTGCTTCACGTTGCGCACTCTCGAAGGCGGCCTGCGCCTCGTCGGGCGAGTTCACCACCTTCATGCCACGGCCGCCGCCGCCGTAGGCGGCCTTGATGGCGACGGGCCATCCGAACTCGTTGCCGAAGTCGACGACCTCCTGGGCGTCGACGAGGGCCTGGCTGCGACCCGGTACGCCCGTGACGCCGGCGGCTTCGGCGGCGAGGCGTGACGAGATCTTGTCGCCCATGACCTCGATCGCCTCAGGCGGCGGACCGATGAAGGTGACGCCGCGCGACGTGATGGCGCGCGCGAAATCGGTGTTTTCGGAGAAGAACCCGTAACCCGGGTGGACGGCGTCGGCCCCCGAGCGCTTGATGACGTCCAAGATCGCCTCGGTGTTGAGGTAGCTCTCGGCGGCCGTCTGGCCCCCGAGCGCGTAGGCCTCGTCGGCCAAGCGGACGTGCAGCGCGTTTCGATCGAGTTCGGAGTAGACGGCGACGGTGGTGATACCCATTTCGCGACAGGTCCTGATGACGCGGACCGCTATCTCACCGCGATTGGCGATGAGGACTTTCTTTAACACGCAAACCTCCGTCCTGAGCCTGTTATTTTCTAGCACCCGCCCCCAAACCCTAATGTTTTGGGGTGAGTCCCATTATTTGGTGCGTCGAGCACTTTGATGAGATCGATTCGACGAATACGTACGTCGCCAAACGGGCTCGCGACAACGCCGGCGAGGGCCTCGTGGCACTGGCGGACTTTCAGAGCTCGGGGCGCGGACGACTCGATCGAGCGTGGACGTCGCCCCCTCGCGCGTCGCTGCTCTGTTCGCTCTTGCTGCGCCCTGATCTCGACGCCTCACAGCTCCAACTCGTCGTCGCCGTCGTAGCCCTCGCGGCGAGGACCGCGCTCGAGCGGCTCTGCGGACTACGACCGGAGTTGAAATGGCCGAACGACCTCGTCGTCGATGGGAAGAAGCTCGCCGGTCTCCTCGCGGAGGTCGTCGAGACGAATGGAACCTTCGCGGTCGTGGTGGGTCTCGGCCTCAATCTCACCTACGAAGGGCCCGAAGGCGTCGAGGCGACGTGCGTGCGCAATGAAGCGGGCGTCACGATCTCACCCCGGGGGTTGCTCGATATTGTGCTCGAAGAGATCGAGAAGCGTCGTTCACAACTCGATTCGAAAGAGGGTCGCGTGGCACTGCGAGAGGAATACACGCGCGCGCTCGCCACGATTGGTCGGTCCGTGCGCGTCGAGCAGGTGAACGGCTCGGTCGACGGCGTCGCGCGTGGTGTCGACGACGTCGGACAACTCCTCGTCGAAGTCGACGGGGTGCTGCAGTCATTCGGCGTGGGCGACGTCGTGCACGTTCGACCGAGCGACGCGGGAGCGCGATGACGAGCGCGGTGCGCGTTCTCGTGACCGGCGCGGCGGGCCAGGTCGGCGTAGACCTTCTTGACACCCTCCGCGGCGTGACACCACCGGGCGGCGACGCGGCGTTCCAGCCGGACGCTACGCCCGTGGGTGAGAGTGAATTCGAAGTGCTCGGACTCGATCGTCACGAACTCGACGTGACCAATCGCGACGACGTGCTGCGATCGCTTCGCGCCTCGCGGCCCGACGTGATCGTCCACCTCGCCGCGTACACCGCCGTCGATCGGGCGGAAGAAGACACCGAGTCGTGCTTCAACGTCAACGAACACGGCACGCGGAACATGTCGTTGGGCGCCCACGACGTAGGCGCGCACCTCATCACGATCTCGACGGACTACGTGTTCGACGGCACCAAAGGCAGTGCCTACGTCGAAGAGGACGCGACGAATCCGCTGAGCGTGTACGGCGCGTCCAAGCGTGACGGGGAGCGCCACTGCGCGCCGAGCGACACGATCGTGCGCACTTCGTGGGTGATGGGTGTTCGGGGTAAGAACGTCGTGCACGTGATCGCCGATCGGGCGGTCTCGGGCTCGAGCGTTCGCTTCGTCGACGATCAGATGGGCACCGTCACGGCGGCGAGCGACCTCGCGCGATCTCTCGTCGCCCTGGTGCGAGAACGGCCCGGCGGGCTCTGGCACGTGGCGAACCTGGGCGCAACCACCTGGTTCGACGTCGCGGCGCACGTGGGGACGCTGCTCGGACGCGGCGACGACTTCGCGACGCCCATCAAGACTGATGAACTCTCACCCGCGCCATTGGCGACGCGGCCCGCGAGAAGCGATCTCGACACGACCAAGTACGCCACGAGTTTCGCCGCGCTGCCGGCGTGGCGTGACGCGGTCGCGAGACTGGTCTTCGACCTTCGTCGTGACGAGGTGACGCCGTGATGGACGTGGCCAACGACGTCGTCGCGGTCATCGTGGACTACCACGCCGACCAGGTGTTGGTGGAGTGCGTGGATTCACTGTTGGTCAACGTCGTCGAATCGATCGTCGTCGTCGAGAACGGCGAAGTGGGATCGGTCCCGTCGTCGCTGTTAGAGCCCGGCATCGTCCTCGTCTCGCCGGGCGTGAATCTGGGCTACGGGCGCGGGGTGAATCGTGGCGTCGCCGCCGCCAGGCGCTCGAAGTACGTGCTCGTCTCCAACCCCGACGTCGTCGTGCACGAGGGCGCGGTGGCCGCTCTCGCCTCGTACCTGGAAGGTCACCGAGAGGTCGCCCTCGTCGGACCGCTGATCCTTCGTCCCGACGGCACGGTCTATCCCTCGAAGCGGGTGTTCCCGAACGTGTGGCTCGCGGGCTTGCACGCGGTACTCGCGCCGATCTGGCCCGACAATCCCGCCACCAAGCGGTACCGCTCGACGAGGAGTGACGGTACCGTCGACTGGGTGTCGGGCGCGTGCTTTCTCATCCGTCGAGCGGCCTTCGAGAAAGTGGGCGGGTTCGACGAGCGCTACTTCATGTTCGCTGAGGACATGGCGCTCTGCTGGCAGCTGCGCGAGCACGGTTACCAAGTGGCGGCGACTGGTGACGCCGTGGTCACGCATATCGAGGGGGTGTCGCGCGCCCGCGCGTCGCGCGACATGGTGATAGCGCACCATCGAAGCGCCCTTCGTTTCGAAGTGCAGACCGCCCGAGGTTGGCGCCGCGCGCTCGTGCCCGTGGCGAGTGTGGTCCTCAGTCTTCGCCTGGTCCTGGTCCTGGCGACGCGCCCGAAGACCTGAGGCGTGGTGGCGTAGATTGGGGAAGGGGCTGCGGGTGGTCTGTGGTTGAAAGTCGATGCCAGTCGCGGGCGAAACGACCCACGTAAGGCGTCTTATCGACGCTGAGCATGGCGCGGTTTAGAAGTAAGTCCTGCCCCGGGGCGATCATCGTGGTCGTCAAGGGAGCCGGTGAAGTGTGCGAGATC
>DASZIH010000083.1:0-13872 GCA_035949355.1 Acidimicrobiales bacterium | reverse complement strand
GTCGGCGACGGTCTCAGCTACACGTGGCGCGACGTCACTGAGCGCCTGCAACTCATGGAGAAGTACCGTTTGCTCGCCGAGAACGCGTCGGACGTTGTGTACGAAACCGATCCCGAGGGCCTGATCAAATGGATATCGCCTTCAGCGAGCAGGATCCTCGAGTGGGATCCCGACGACCTTCTCGGCACGTCATCGTTCGACATCATCTTCGACGAAGACCTCGCCAAAGTCCACGCCCATCGTCGCCGGACGATGAAGGGCGAGTTCACGCAGGCGATTGAAGCTCGTTACCGGACTTCATCAGGAGATCTTCACTGGATGTCGGTGTCCGCTCGGCCGGCGCGCGACAGCGCGGGCAACGTCGGGACCTTGATCGTAGGACTTCGAAGCATCGACACCGAGGTCGCCACCCGACACTCACTGGCCGCCTCCGAATCTCACTTTCGATTGCTCGCGGAGAACTCGTCCGACGTCGTGCTCGAAACCGACCTTGATGGAATCATCAAGTGGGCCTCCCCTTCATCGCAACAGGTGCTCGGTTGGCTTCCCCGCTTCCTTGTCGGCACTCGCTCGCTCGACCTCGTCAGTCCGGACGATTTCACCACTGCCGCTTCCGTGCAACAGCGTGTTCGCGCGGGAGAGAAGATCGAGTCCGCCCAACTTCGCGTACGGACGTCGGGTGGCGAACTTCGTTGGATGACCTTGCGCGCCCAGGCCGCCCGAGACGAGTCCGGCCAGATCACGGGTGGCATCATCGGGATGAGCGACTGTCAGAGCGAGATAGTCGCGCAACGCGCGGCGAACACCCTTTCGGCGGGAAGCCGGGTGCTGGTGCGATCCGAACGAGAGGAAGATCTACTCGCCGAGATGTGCCAGGCGGCGGTCGACGAGGGCGGCTATCTGGTGGCGTGGTACGGACGTCGCGTCGAAGACGCCGAACACAGCATCGTGAAGGTGGCGATGAGCCGCGAACACCGTGACTACGTCGAGGCGATCGAAGTGGATTGGAGTGACGGTCCGCGCGGCCAGGGACCCGTGGGCGCCGTAATGAGAACGGGCGAGGCAGTTGTCTACCAGGACTTGGCCACGGATCCAAATTTTGCCACGTGGCGAAAGGCGGCGAAAGACAAAGGATTCCGGTCGTGCATTGGGCTTCCGGTCTACGTCGACGGCAAGATCGACGGAAGTTTGCAGGTCTTAGCCGGCGAGCGAGGTGCGTTCGACGATCACGTCGTCGAAGTCTTGAAGAACCTTTCAGACGAAGTGGGCTACGGACTCAAGCGCCTCCGTGACCGCGAGCGACTCATGAAGTCATTGAACGACCAAGCGCTCTTGAGCAGTGCGATTGACCAAGCTAGTGAGTCGATCGTCATCACCGATCCCGACTCCACGATTCTGTACGCGAACCCCTCGGCGGTACGAACGAGCGAGTACTCACTCGCCGAGATCCTCGGAGCGAAACCTCGGCTCTTTCAGAGTGAGCTCCACGACGACGCGTTCTTCCAGATCATGTGGGCTCACCTCAATGGTGGAGAGCCCTGGCACGGCACCTTGATCAATCGCCGAAAGGGTGGTGAACTGTACGAAGAGGACTCGACCATCTCGCCAGTGCACGACGGGGAGGGGAACCTCCTGGCGTACGTCGCCGTGAAGCGTGACCTCACCATCGAGCAGCGTCTCGAGACGCACCGAACGCGCGAGCAACGTGATCGACTCGCCATCCTCGACATTATGCAAGAGGTTCGACGTGGCGACTCGTTGCGCGAGACCGCGGAAGCGTTCTGTCGCGCGGGTACCCAGTTGACGTCAATTGACGCAGCGCTCATGGTCCTCGTCCAGGCCGACGGCAGCTTGCTCACCATTGGTACCGGCGGCGAGCAGTTAGGTGGGGCCGCTAGTGGATCGACGCTCGAGTTCCCCCGTCCGGAGTACCTCATCGAACGTTCCAACGCCGGTGCCTGGTGGCTCGACCTCAACCCCAACAAAATCGTCGTCAACGATGAGTTCACCGCGCGAATGGTCGCCGGCGGTTTCACGACCGTGGGCAACGTGCCGATCCGCTGGGAGGGTGAGTTGGTCGGCATCCTCGCTCTCGCGACGAAGGACCCCGACGGTCCGGGGTGGATGGCGTCACGCCTACCGGTCTTCGAAGAGCTCGGCTCGTACGCGGGCGCCCTTTTCGGCGCCGAGGCGGAGGTCTTCTCCAGAGGCGAGTCCCTACGCTCGGAAATCCTTTCGCTGATCAAGGACCAGCGCTTTCACTGCGTGTTCCAGCCCTTCGTGAATCTAGAAACGGGGGACGTCGTTGGTTACGAAGCGCTTACGCGATTCGACGACGGCGAGCGCCCTGACCTGCGCTTCCTGCAAGCTCACTCGGTCGGGTTGGGCAGCGAACTCGAGGCCCTCTGTGCCCAGACCGCCCTCGACAACGCAATCGAGCTTCCCCCAGAGATCTGGCTGAGCCTCAACTTCTCCCCGGCCGCCATCATTGACGGCCACGCCGCCAAAGTCGTGAGCGGCGTCACGCGCCATCTCGTCCTCGAAGTCACCGAGCACGCCCAGATCAACAACTACGCGGCGATTCGTAAGGCGTTCAAGGAAATAGGCAGTTGCCAACTCGCCGTCGATGACGCGGGTGCCGGGTACACGAGCCTCAGTCACATTCTCGAGCTTCAACCTGACTTCGTGAAGTTGGACATCTCCATGGTCCGCGGCGTCGACACCGACCCTGCGCGCCAGGCCATGGTCGCGGGTATGTGCCACTTCGCCTCACAGAGTCACACGATCCTCATCGCTGAAGGGATCGAGACGAAGGCCGAAGCGGACATGCTCCGCGAACTCGGCGTTCCCCTTGGCGAGGCCGGGATGCTCGGCCAGGGCTATCTCTTCGGTCGACCCGAGCCCCTTCGCTAGCTCTCAAAGGCCTGGCTGCGTTGGGTGCTGAGCCCCTCGCTACCCGCGAGTTGTTGAGTCATCACAGGTCAACGTGGGATCAAGGACGTCGAGCGGTCCATAGGGTAAACAGTGCATGATCCCGCTCTCCGTACTCGACCTCGCCACCGTCGCGACTGGTTCCAACCCGGCCAAGGCTCTCAAGGAGACGACCGAGGCCGCGCAGGTCGCTGAACGTCTCGGGTTCCATCGGCTCTGGGTCGCGGAGCATCACGGGATGGCGGCAGTCGCGAGTTCGGCGCCCGCGGTGCTCATTGCTCATCTGGCGAACGCGACCACCACGATACGCATCGGTTCGGGCGGAGTGATGTTGCCCAATCACGCACCCCTGGTCGTCGCCGAACAGTTCGGCACGTTGGAGGCACTCCACCCGGGCCGGATCGACCTCGGACTCGGACGCGCGCCCGGAACCGATCCGCACACCGCACGAGCACTTCGCCGCGACGGCGACCTTCGAGCGAACAGTTTCCCCGACGACGTCGTGGAACTCATTAGCTACCTGATGCCGCGCGAAGGCCCATCGTCACACCCCTTCGCGACCCCGGGTAGTGGCTACCTACCGGAGGTGTGGCTGCTCGGTTCGTCCACCTTCAGTGCTCAATTGGCGGGAATGTTGGGACTTCCCTTCTCCTTCGCGTATCACTTTGCCCCCAATCTCTTGGATCCGGCCCTCGAGCTCTATCGCTCGACCTTCAAGCCGTCGGTCCTGCTCGACCAGCCTCGTGTCATGGTCGCCGTCTCGGTTCTGTGCGCACCGACGCTCGAAGAGGCGCAGTGGCTTTCCGGTTCAACAGCGCTGAGCATTCTCCAGCGCCGAACTGGTCAGGTCGGCCTGCTGCCGTCGCCTGAGGACGCGGACGCCCATCAGTTCAGCGAGACCGAAAGGGCCATCGTCGACGAGGCGATGGCAACGCACGTGATCGGTGATCCGACTGGAGTGCGGCAAGGTCTCGAGGCGTTGCGCCTCCGGACGGACGCGGACGAACTCATGCTGTCGACGCGCACCCACGCCCACGACGCGCGCGTACGCTCATTTACCCTCATCGCTGCGTCATGGGGACTGACGACACCACCGGACGAGCTCTAGTCAGTCCGGGCAGCTTCTCAGTAATAAGGTCACGAATCAATCACCTCTCGAACGGATCGGCCCTCTCCTTCTTCCGATCAATCGTGAGGGCCTCGCGGATCGCGGTGACCTCGCGCGTCGCACGGTAGTGGCGACCGCGCTTCTCCCCCACTGCCTCGAGAAGTCCTTCGTCGGCCAGTTGTCGGAGATCCCGACTGGCGGTGGCCTCGGTGATGGATTCGAGCGACGCCTCGTCCAACGCGGACCGGTACCCGCCGCTTCGAACTCGAAGACCGAGGGCCGCGTCGAAGAGGGCGACGACACTTCGATCGGGCACGCCCCGAGTCGCTGTCAACTTCTCGAGACGTTTCCAGATCATTTCGTCCTCGTTCACACGCCGCTTGAGGGTCTGGGCTTGGCGAAGATGGGCGGTCAGCATGAAGCGAACCCAAGGTCGAGCGTCGCGCTCGGGTTCATACGTATCGCCGACGACCCTCGCGAACACCTCAGCGTAAGCCGGGGCGTTTTGGCCGAGATACTCGTCAACGCTTCCGAACGTCGGCGTGAGGGCACCTTGGCGCGCGAGAACGAGAGAGTGAAGACAGCGACTCATGCTTCCGTTGTGACTATCGAAGGGTCGGATCGAAAGAATGTTGAGGTGCGCGATCGCGGCTCGGACCAACGCCGGCGGACCCTCTGACGCCTGAAGTGACTCCACGAGTTCGCCCATCAGCGCGGGCACGACCTTCGCGTCGGGTCCAACGTAGCGAGAAGAGACCGAGTCACCGACTTGTACCGAGACGGGACCCACACGCCAACGACCGCGGCGGTTTCCCCCGACGCTCCCACCCAGCACGAAGTGGAGCGACTTCAGCAGTTGAGCGCTGTAGAGAAAGTCGTCATCCGTCGCCAGAAGCGACACGTATGACAAAGCGTCACGTTGACCCTTGACCACGAAGCGTGTTTCGTCATCGACGTCGATGGGAAGTTCACCTAGGTCAATTGCCGTGATGTCGTCAAGCGCGACGACGAAACCGTCGATGGCAGCGCTGCCCTGAAGTGCTCGCGCGAATTGCAGCCTCGCCAGAGATAAGGTCGAGCGACCGATCTCCTGAAGGCGCAAACGAAGGCCGGCGCTCAGCTCTCCAACCTTCGCGAGAACGGCGATCTCTTCATCATCGAGTGGCGGAGCCTGGAATACCATCGAGTGTCCCCACGTTGCACTGCGTTGATGTTTGATTGTAATCAACATTGCGTGAATTCTCTTGTCTTTCGATACGTTTTCATCGATGCATCGACGTCATCGCAGCATGAATGCCCGGGCGCGACGGCGAAGACGGTCACCTTCGTGCCTGTGTGCGTTCACCTTCGTGCCTGTGCGCGTTCACCTTCGTGCCCATGTGTGTTCACCTCGCCGAGCGGTCCTCGTTTGGACGAGCGTTGACGCCCCCGCGACGACGCGCCGCCTGAAACTTCCTTGTGACCATGACGGCCGAGAGCGCCACTCCTCGGGCGCTCGCCGCGCCGCGTGGACGAACGCGACGGCGATCTCGCGAAGGTGGTGTCGTGTGTGTTCGTGTTGACCGTCACCCTTTGAATGCGAGATAGAAAATTCTGAACCACGATTGATGAGGAACATGAGTCGATACATCCATCGATTTTCGAGCACAAATGAAATTGGACAACGGCCTCATCGTGGTGTTCGTCAATCGCTCTCATCCGTCGATCATGAAATCACGAGCGCGAGTCGAAGCGTCAACGGTAGCGACGTAAGTGATTCGTATTCTTTAATGAGTTGATCGCGATTCGACGTCGCATTTTGCATTGACAAAATTGTCGCAACGGAATCACACTCCACCAATTACTGGGTCCTGTGGTGTACTTTGGCATTCGTCGGTATAACGCATTTTTCGCAATCCATTTTCTCTACATCCAAAATAGATTACGTAATAGAAGTTATTTCCTAGAGCAAATGCGGGGTGATTGTGGCTTTCAAGAAGAAAAATCGAAGTGAGGATGTGGACGCTAACGGCGGGTCCGTAGGTCTCCTCACGGACGTTAACCCACAAGTAGAAAAAAATGGTGGAGACGCTCCGGCGAATCAATCTTCTAGTTCCAAGTCGATGGACTCGGGCGCCTCGTCCGCCGTGCGACAGGTCCGTCTCGGCGAGCAACTCATCGGTTCGCACCTCATCACCGAGGCGCAACTCGAGCAAGCCCTCGAAATGCAACGTGACGCCGGCGGCCGTCTCGGTGAGGTCCTCGTGAGCCTTGGCGCCCTGAGCGAGCAGGCCCTCGCCCACGCACTCGCCGCCTTCTTCGGATTCGAAGTAGCGAACCTTCGCCGCGACACCTTCGATCCGGCGGTGTTGTCGCTCATCCCCGAAAGCGTCGCTCGAGAGACCACGTCGTTTCCAGTCCGCCTGCAAGACGACGGTCTTTACATCGCCGTCGCCGAGCCGAGTGACGAACTCCGAGCGCAACTCAGCAAAGCTGCCGGCAAGCCGGTCCAACTGCTCATCGCCCCCCTCGGCGACATCCGATGGGCGATCGACAGCAGTTACCACGCACTCGGCAGCGTGGACAAGTTGGTCCAGGCCTTCGAGTCCGTCGAAGGGTCCCGCAAGCGCAGCGTTGAACCTTCCGGTCCACTCATCGTCGCCGACGACGCGCCGGTCGTCCAGGTGGTGGACCGTATCCTCACGCAGGCCATGCGCGACCGAGCCTCGGACGTGCACATCGAGCCCGCCGACGACATCGTCCGAGTGCGCTTTCGCATTGACGGCGCCCTGAAAGAGGTCCTCCAACTTCCCGCAACGATCGGCCCCGGGCTCGTCAGTCGCATCAAGGTCATGGCGAACATGAACATCGTCGAACGTCGGCGCCCCCAAGACGGGCAACTCACGATCATGATCGACGGCAAAGAGGTCGACGTGCGCGTCGCCACGACCGCCACCATCATGGGCGAGAGCTGCGTCATGCGACTTCTCGACAAGACCCGCTCGGTGCTTCGCCTCAACGACCTGGGTATGCCAGTGAAGACCCACGCGGCCTACTCGAAGATCGTTCGCTCACCCTTCGGCATGGTGCTCTGCGCTGGGCCGACCGGTAGTGGCAAGACGACGACCCTGTACGCGACCTTGAGTGAGGTGAACAACCCCACGATCAACGTCATGACGATCGAGGACCCCGTCGAGTACATCTTCCCGACGATCAACCAGATCCAGACGAACGAGCAGGCGGGCCTCACGTTCGCCACCGGGCTCCGGTCCATCTTGCGCCAAGACCCCGACGTCATCCTGGTCGGCGAGATCCGTGACGTCGAGACGACCCGCGTCGCGGTGCAGTCAGCGCTCACGGGTCACTTCGTCGTCTCCTCGCTTCACGCAACCGACTCGGTCTCGGCGTTGCACCGTTTCCTCGACATGGGCATCGAGTCGTTCCTCATCGCGTCGTCGATCCTCGCGGTCGTGGGCCAACGGCTCCTTCGTCGAATCTGCCCCTCGTGCAAGACCACCTACACCCCATCCGACGAAGAGATGATCTTCTATCAAGAGGGCGGCGGCACACCGAAGGACACCTTCTACATCGGCATGGGCTGCAACTTCTGCTCGAACACCGGCTACAAGGACCGCATTGGCGTCTACGAACTTCTCGTCATGACGCCAGAGTTGCGACGGCTCATCGTCGGTTGGGCGACCCAAGAGGAACTGCGAAACATGGCAGTGAAGCAGGGCATGAGCACACTCCGCCAAGAGGCAATCAACTTGGTCACCCAAGACGTCACGTCAATCGCCGAGGTCATCAGGAGCATGTACACACTATGAGCAAGCCCAAAGGTCTCATCGACTACCACTACAAGGCCCTCGACGAATTCGGCAAGCAGGTGTCGGGCACCGAGTCCGCCGCCTCCACCGGCGCCGCGCACGTAGCCCTCCTTGGCCGTGGCCTCCAGCCCCTCGAGGTCACTGCTCGCAAGAGCATCATGAAGTTCGAGATCACCCAGAAGAAAGTCCCGCGCAAGGACCTCACGAACTTCACGCGTCAGTTGGCGGTCTTCATGCGCGCGGGTATTCCGATCATGGAAGCCCTCGAAGTCATCACCGAGGAGACCCAGAACAAGATGTTGAAGGTCGTGTTGATGGAGATGGTCGACAGTCTGCGCGCTGGCGACACCTTCGCGGCCGCTGCGGCCATCCACCCAGAGGCCTTTCCGAACTTCTACGTCGGCATCCTCGAATCCGCTGAGTTGACGGGCAGTTTGGACATCGTCCTCAACCAACTCGCCGACTACATCGACCGCGACACCAAGGCTCGTGGCAAGGTCACGGCAGCCCTCATCTACCCGTCCGTCGTCGCCGCCATGTCCGTCGTCACGGTCCTCGTCCTTGCGGTCTTCGTCATGCCTCGTTTCGAGGTGTTCTTCAAGAGCCTCCACGCCAAGCTCCCGTTGATGACGAGGTTGTTGTTGTCCGGCACTTCCTTTATCGGCAAGGAATGGTATTTCGAACTCGCGCTCGTCGTCATCGTCGTCGGCGGCTTTATGACGATGCGCAGGTCCGATAAGGGCCGGGCTTTTCTTGATTCGATGATGTTGAAACTCCCCGTGATCGGTGACCTGACCGAGACGGCCATCATCGAGCGGGTGTGCCGAGTGCTCGCGTCCATGCTGCGCGCGGGTGTCGACCTCCCTCGCTCCATGGCCGTCACGGCAGAGTCCGCTAACAATGCGGTGTACAAGAAGGCCCTCGAAGGCGTGCGCGAGGCAATGATGCAAGGTCAGGGGCTATCCGGACCGATCAACTTGACGGAGCTGTTCCCCGCCGCCGCCCGTCAGATGTTTCGCGTCGGCGAGGAGACGGGCACGCTCGATCAGCAGCTCGAGGTCGCCGCGGCGTACTACAACCGCGAGTTGGAGACGAAGTTGGAGCGCGCCACGGCTCTCTTTGAACCAGCGATCATCATCTTCATGGGTGTCGTCGTCGGCTTCGTTGCAGTGGCCCTTATTTCCGCGATGTACGGCATCTATAACCAGGTGCACGTTGGATGATCGATAGGAATTTCCGTCGCAGTGTGAAAAGGCCGACTGGTCGCACCTCGTCGGGTCTGATCTCCAAATGTTGGCGTAAACGTCGTCAACGCGGTAGCGAGGGCTTCACCCTCGTCGAACTGCTGATCGTCGTGACGATTCTTCCTCTCGTGGTCGGCGGCCTCGCGGTCGGACTCCTCTCCGTCTTCTCGCTTCAGTCGAGTGTCTCGAATCGTCTCGGCAACACCGCCGACTCGCAGGTCGTCTCTTCCCACTTTGAAAATGACGTCCAAAGCGCGGCGGAGATAACGACGGCACCCAGCAATAGCTCGGCGGAGTGCGGCCCCGCCAACGAAGTACAACTTCTCGGGCTGGAGTGGAATCCTTTCAGCACCGGCGGCGCGTACCAGAACGTCGTTTCCTACGCCGACGTCCAGAACGGCACCTCCTACTCACTGGTGCGTTACTACTGCTCGGCCGGATTCTCGAACACCACCTACACGACGACGATCATTTCGTACAACGTCAATCCACCGTGCCCCGCGACCGCGTGTCAGGGCCCGGCGACGGTCTCACCGTCGGCTGTCGCAACCGCCGCGTCGACCGCGTGGACACTCACGCAGCCCGTCACCAAGGTCGAGTTCTTTCTCGCCGAGCCCAGCGCGACAGAGGCGAACGGCAACTTCCTTTACACACTTGCGGCCGTGCCAGCAGCAAGTGCGGCCGTGACCGTCGCGAATGGTGCGCCCATCACGCCAGCGACCACCACTGGTTGTGGCTTCGCGAGCCCGGGTACCGGTACCTACGCGTCAACGCTTTGTTTCGTGGACTTCTCCTCTTTGACCGGCAACAACTTGCTCGCGGCCGAGCAAGGCTGCCTCGAGATGTCGGTCGCCCTTCCCGGCGGTTCCACCATGTACTTCTGTATCGGCATCACGGGCGTCGCGGTCTATCCCGCGCCGCTCCCGACATGGCAAAACGCCTTCCTCGGCAATACCTGCTCCGGATCATCGAACAACAACAACTGCTCTAACGGCAGTCCCTTCTATACGGGCATCGCGGGCAAACCGGCCATCTATCAAACCGGTGGCGGCACGACCACGGTCAAGATCAGTCAGATCACGGTCGTCAACGCACAAGGCGTACCGGCAACCGGGTGGGAAGTCGTCGCCGCGGACGCGGAGTCAACGGACTCCGGTGAATCCATCTCCTTCAACTCAACCAGTCCGCTCACGATCATGAACAACGGCGAGTCGTACGACACCCAGAGCGATCCCGTGGGCAACGCCTGCAACTCCGGCGCCGGTTTGACCCAGAGTCAGGATCTCCTCACCGTGACGTGCACCGGACAGTCAACGTCCGGCGTAAAGACCGGCACCACGATGGTCTGGTCACTGACGCCACAAACGTTCACCACGACGTTGGTCGGGGCCGGTCTCGAGGCGATGGCGTTTGGACTACTCCTCTCATGAGCGCGTGCCCGACGCGGTGCTTAGTGACGTCGAGGGCGAGCACGCAGTGAAACGCACTGCTCGAACCGCTCCCGTGGCCACCAAGCGCACGACGGTCGCGTCACGTACTCGCCGATCGGAACGCGGTGACACCCTCGTCGAAGTCCTGATCTCGTTGGTGGTGCTGGGCACGGCGTCAGTGGCTCTCCTCATCGCCTTCTCCACGTCAATCGCCTCCTCTGGGGAACACCGAAACCTCGCGACCTACAACACCGTGCTGGCCACGGCCTCGCAGGAGGTCCTCGCCGCGATCGACAACCAGCCACAACTGTTTACCGCGGCCTGTTCCAACAACATCTCCCAGTACCCCTACTACGGGTCGGCCGGCGTGACCTTGCCGGCGCCTTACAACACGTCGAAGTACACCGGCTTCGTGCAGTACGTGAACACGCCCACTGCATCAACAACTACGTCACTTCCCGCAGTCCAGTACTGGAACGGCAGCGTGTTTCAATCGACGTGCCAGAACAACGAGCCGCAACTGATCACCATCGGCATCTCAGGGACGACCTACACCAATAGCTTCGTCGTCCAGTATCCGATCGCGAGTACCAACAACAACGCTTCGAACCCGGCCCAAAAACTTATCTTCCTCCAGCAACCCGCTGGCGGCTACGCGGGTAGTCCCTTCACCACGCAGCCGATCGTCGAGATCTCCAATGGATCCGGCGCCGTGTCTACGGACCTGTCACCCGTGACGTTGACGCTCACGACCGGCACCGGCGTCCTCGCCGGCTGCCAAGGAAACGAGATTCTCGGCGTCGTCACGTTCTCTGGTTGCACCATCGGCACTGGCGGCACGGGTTTTCAGATCACGGCGTCGGACGGCAATCTCACTCCAGCGGTCAGTAATCCCTTCAACGTGACCTCGTCAAACTTCTATCTCGGCTTCAGCGCTCAGCCCGTGGCGGGACACTCAGGGTCACCATTCACCACCCCACCCTCGGTCACCGTCTACAACTCATCGAACAACAGTGTGGACACCGCGTGGAGTGGGACGGTCACCCTCACCGACTCCGGCGGCCTGTTGTCGAACTGTCCGGGCTCGACGACCACGAGCGACACCTTGACCGTCACCAACGGTGTCGCGACCATGCCATCGGGGTGCGACTTCTCCGGCGGCTATTTCTTCAACCAGAACTCAAACCCGCAGGTCACGGCGACGCAGTACACGATGACGGCGACGGCCACTCCCAACCCCAGTACCAACGCCGCCGTTCCGGCGTTGAGTCAGACGTTCTCCGTGACGAGTTTCGGCCCTGCCTCTCAGCTGTACTTCTCCACCGAACCGACCGGCGTCGCGAGTGCCTCGGCGTCGACGGCGTTCACCGGCCAGCCGGCGGTGACGGTCGAAGACGCCTTCGGCAACGTCGTGACGTCGGCGTCGAACACCATCAGCCTGACGATGTTCCAAGGATCCACGGGTGAGACCCTCGCCAACTGCTCGGGCTCGTACAGCGAAGGAACCGACACGTTCTCCGGGTGCAACGGAACCGCGTACAACACGGGTCTCCACCTGACGGCGGCGGCCACCGGGCTCTCGTCAGCGACGAGCACCAACTTCAACATCACCGGCGTTGCGACGCAACTCCTCTTCACGACCTCACCCGTAGCGGGAACGTCCGGCTCCTCCTTTTCGGTGCAGCCCGCGTTGGTGTTCGAGGACGCGTCCAATCGAGTGGTGACGTCGACGACGGCCGTGGTGACGTTGACGGTCTCGCCCGCCGGCGGCACGTTGTCGACGTGCACTGGCCTGGCGCCGAACCTGGGTTACGTGAACGTGGCAAACTGCACGTTCACGGGTGTCGTCGGCACGCCCTACACGCTGACGGCCTCCGCGGGCGGATTGACCTCGGCCCCGAGCGCCACCTTCTCACCAACGAGTCCGGGCGTCGCAACTCAGTTGGTGTTTAGTACGCAACCGGTAGCGGCTGCTGCTGGTGATCCGATGACGACTCAGCCCGTAGTGAAAGTCGAGGACGCGGCCGGCAACGTCGTCACGTCGTCCACGGCCTCCATAAATCTCACTACTTCCGGCGGGACGCTAGCGTCGTGCACCGGACTGACCGCCGCGGCCGGCGTCGTGAACGTGTCGAACTGCACCTTCGGAGGAGTGGTCGCCACGCCCTACACGATGACGGCCTCCTCCGGCACGCTGATCTCCGCTACCAGTGCCAGTTTCACACCGTCAGGACCGGGAGATTTGAGCCAGATCCTGCTGACGGGTTGTCCGGCGAACATTACCGCGACCACGTCGTGCGTCATCACGGCCACCCTTGAAGACGCGTTCGCCAATGTCGAAACGACGGACAACTCCAGCGTCGTGTCGTTCACGCCACTTACGGGTATCGGCTCCTTGACGGGCTTCACCAACGCGACGGCCGGTAGCGGGCGAGCGACCGACATCCTCCTGGCCTCGAGCGCCGGACCAACGACGTTTGACGCGAGCAGCGCTTCGGTGACGTCCAACGTTTACTCGATGACGGTGAACGCCGTGCCGACAATTTCGACGACCTCACTGGGCTCGGCGACCCAGGGTCAAAATGGTTACAACCAAACCGTCGTTGGTACCGCCGGCACGACGCCCTATGTCTGGTCGATCTCGAGTGGCACGTTGCCTACCGGCTTGAGCCTCAACTCCTCGACTGGCGCCATTACCGGCAGCGTCGGTGGATCGGCCACCAGCCAGACGTTCACCGTGACCCTCACCGACGCTGACAACGTGACCGCCACGAAGTCGCTGACCATCACCGTCAACGTTCCGCCGTCCATTACCACTTCAACACTCGCCGTCGCCACGCAGAACCAGACCAACTACTCGCAGACCCTGACCGGCGCGGCGGGTACCGCGCCTTACACCTGGTCGATCACGAGTGGCACGTTGCCGTCGGGCTTGGGCTTGAACGCTTCGACGGGTGCCATCACGGGCACGGTCAGCGGATCGGCGACGACGAAGACGTTCTCGGTGACCCTGACTGACGTCAATGGGGTCTCGGTGACCAAGTCGCTCACGATCACCGTGAACGTCGCACCGGTTATTTCGCCGTCCGCACTGCCCGGGGCGACGATCACCGGCGCGTACAGCGCGACCCTCAGCGTCACGGGTGGCACGTCGCCGTTTGGGACGTGGTCGCTGACGAGCGGCACGTTGCCCTCAGGCTTGGGCCTGAACACTTCGACGGGCGCCATCACGGGCACGGTCAGTAACACGGCGACGACGCAGACCTTCACCGTTCAGATCACCGACGCCAACGGTGTCACGGCGACGAAGACGTACACGCTGACCGTCAACGCTGCACCGAGTATCACGACGA
>DASZIH010000082.1:0-78220 GCA_035949355.1 Acidimicrobiales bacterium | reverse complement strand
GAACACCGCTCATCTGCACCCGGGAGGATTCTTCGCGGTCCTCGGTGGCGTCATCGAATTTGGCGGCGGCGTCCTGTTGATCCTCGGCCTCGGTGCACGCCTCGCCGGTCTCGCGCTCTTCGGCGACATGGTGATGGCGATGATCACGGTGACGTGGGTGAACGGCATCAACTCGGAGTCGTTGACGCCGGGCTACGAACTCAACGTCGCGCTCGCGGTGTTGGCGCTCGTCGTCGCCGTGTTCGGCGCCGGACGACTCAGTCTTGACGCGCTCGCTGAGCGGGGCGTCGCGGCGGTTCATGCGCGCCGCGCCGTGTGAGCATCGCCCACTTCCGTCAGTCGTCGAAACCGCCTCCTCCTCTGCGCTCGACGTCGCGCCGCTGGCTAGAGCCTGAGCGATTCTCTTCGCGGACGATGTTCGTGATCCGGATGGTCGTGAACCTCGTCGGCGCCGCGGGCGCGGCGCTCTTCGCGCTCGCGGCCATCCAGCATTACCGCAGCACGCACACGTTGATCGGCGCCGCGTTCGTCGCCGAGCAGACGTGGATTGTCCTGGCGTACTTGGTCCGACGTCCCGCGCGCACGGTGAGCCGACGGACCAATGACTGGCTCCTCGCGTTCTGTGGGACGTTCGCGGGCGTCCTCTTTCGACCCACGGGCGTGCACCCTCACTGGGGTGTCGAGCTCGGACTTGGTGTCCAGTTGGTGGGTCTCGTGATAGCCGTGTTGTCGCTGCGGGCCCTCGGGCGTTCGTTCGGTTTCGCGGCCGCGGATAGGGGACTGGTTCGCCGTGGTCCCTACGCCGTCGTGCGCCACCCCATCTACGCGTCGTACGTGTTGCTGCAGCTGGGTTACGTGCTGCAGAGCCTCTCCGTGCGCAACGCCCTCGTCATGGTGTTCGCGTCGAGTTGCAATTTCGGGCGGGCCCGTGCGGAAGAGCGCCACCTGTCGGAGGGCGGAGAGTACGGCGCGTATTGGGCTCGTGTTCGCTGGAGGGTGCTCCCCGGGATCTGGTAAAGCCGGTGCGAAAGGTACGACATCGCAGGGCTTGGTCGCCGTAGGGTCAGGGAAGAAAACTGACGCTAAATACCTTGTACGAACAAGTGTTCGTAGTACTCTAAAACCTAGGCGGGGACCGACCGATGTCACTGGGGCCTTCTAACTTGCCCCCATGACAAAGATGAAGGAGACAGTAATGGCAACCGATGATCGCGACAAGGCTCTCGAAGCCGCGCTCGGCCAGATCGAGAAGCAGTTCGGCAAGGGCTCGATCATGCGCATGGGCGAGAACATGAACTTCAACATCGAGTCGATCCCCACGGGCGCCCTCGCCCTCGACATGGCGCTCGGCATTGGTGGTCTGCCGCGAGGTCGCGTCGTCGAGCTCTACGGTCCGGAATCTTCAGGTAAGTCAACGCTGGCGATGCACGTCGTCGCTGAGGCGCAGCGCAACGGCGGGGTGTGCGCGTACATCGACGCCGAACACGCCATGGATCCGGTCTACGCGCGTGCGATTGGCGTGAACGTCGACGACCTCCTGATCAGTCAGCCCGACACTGGCGAACAAGCGCTCGAGATCGTCGACATGTTGATTCGTTCTGGTGCGTTGGACGTCATCGTGATCGACTCGGTGGCGGCGTTGACGCCGCGCGCGGAGATTGAGGGTGACATGGGTGACAGTCACGTGGGTCTGCAGGCACGTCTCATGAGCCAAGCGCTTCGTAAGTTGACGGGCGGTCTCTCGAAGTCAAACACGGTGGCGATCTTCATCAACCAGTTACGCGAAAAAATAGGTGTGATGTACGGATCACCTGAGGTAACGCCTGGTGGAAGGGCATTGAAGTTCTATTCGTCGGTTCGACTCGACATTCGCCGCATCGAATCCATCAAGGACGGCACGGAGATTGTGGGCAACCGCACGCGCGTGAAAGTCGTGAAGAACAAGTGCGCGGCGCCCTTTCGTCAAGCTGAGTTCGACATCATGTACGGCCAGGGCATCAGTCGTGAAGGCTCGGTGCTCGACGTCGCCGTCGAGTTGGGCTTCGTGAAGAAGGCCGGTGCGTGGTTCACGTACGAAGGCGAGCAGATGGGTCAGGGCCGTGAGAACGTGAAGACCTTCCTTCGCGAGAATCCTCAGACCATGGCAGAGATCGACGAGCGCGTGCGCGCCCACTTGGCGAACGCGCTCGTGCCCGACGTGGTGGGGACTGCCGAAGGTCTCGACGTCGACGCGCCGATAAGTCTGGACTAATCGACCTCGAACGTCTTCGACGCCGAGATCTTGTGGTCTCGTGGGTCGAAGTGGCGCGTGGCGCTTCGAAACTTGAAGGTGAAGTCGGGCCAGATGGTCGTGTTGACGCCGGCGTCGTTCAAGTACCAACTCGAGCATCCCGTGTCCCACACCGTGCCGGGAAGCTTCGCCTGAAGTTCTCGGGTCCAGCGTGCGGCGATGTGGGCTTTTGGCTCAATGAGGGCGTCGTCATCGAGCGCGGTGCGCACCGCCTTCGTGACGTAGTTGAGTTGACTTTCGATCATGAAGATGACCGACGAGTGTCCGAGTGCGGTATTCGGACCGCCGAGCATGAAGAGGTTCGGAAAATCGGGGAAGGTCGTGCCCTTGTAGTTGTCGAGGTTCCCGCGATAGGCGTTCGAGAGCGTCTCGGCTTTGGCGCCGTGAACCTTCGTGGCCATCGGGTTGTCGGTGACGAAGAAACCCGTCGCCAAGATGAGCACGTCGCACTCGTGTAGCGAGTCGTCGCTGGTTCGAATGCCTGTTGGCTCTATGGAGGTGATCGGCTCAGTGACGAGGGTGACGTTGTCGCGCGCGAGCGCTGGGTAAAAGTCGTTGCTGATGAGCACGCGCTTGCAGCCGAGACGGTAACTCGGCGTCAACTTCTCACGTAGCGACGCGTCGTCGATCTGACGTTCCAGATGTTCTCGGGACATCGTCTCGGCCTTCGTCATTCGACTGGGATCTTTCACGAAGCCGAGCACCATCAACTCACGGCGCCAGTAGCCCCAGGCACGCACCAGCCGCTGGGCGAGTGGCAGCGTCGAGAACATCTTCTTGGTCCTCTCGATGACGGGCCGGCCGAGGTGGGGCAAGACCCACGAGGGTGTGCGCTGAAAGACCTCGAGGGTGCCCACGAGGTGCGCGATCTCGGGAACCGTTTGGATGGCGCTGGCGCCCGTGCCGATGATGGCGACGCGTTCGCCGATCAGATCGACGGTGTCGTCCCACTGCGCCGTGTGCATGACAGGACCATCGAAGGAGTAAAGACCTTCGATGTCGGGAAGTCGGGGCTCGGCGAGTCCACCGGTGGCGAGGATGACGCATCGCGCGAAGTACTCACCCCGCGAGGTGGTGAGTCGCCACTGGTTGGAGAGCGTGTCGAAGGAAACGTCCAGGACGTCGTGATCGAATTTGATGAGCGCGCGCAAATGGTGTCTGTCGGCCACGTCCTGGAGGTAGCGCCAGATCTCGGGTTGGTAACTGTACGTGTTGGTCCATTTGGCATTGGGCGCAAACGAGAAGGAGTAGAGATTGCTCGCCACGTCACAGCGACATCCGGGATAGGTGTTGTCGCGCCACGTGCCGCCGAGGTCGCTCGCACGCTCGAAGATCGTTACGTCGTTCACGCCCGCTTGACGAAGTCGTATCGCTGCGCCGAGGCCGCCGAAGCCCGAACCGATCACCGCGACGTCCAGCACCATGACCGAACGATAGTCAGGGTCATGGCGGGCGCGCGCGACGGCGGTAGCGTGACCGAGGTGAGTCTGCGTCTTCAGTTCCGTCGATTCCTGGGTTCTCAAGTGCGACGGTGGCGCCGGTACCTCAACGAAGTCGCGATCGTCGGTCCGAACGACGCGTACGCGAACGAGTTCTACTACTTCGGGAAGCACGCGGCCCTCATGGCTCCCCAGGGCGTGATCTACAACGAGCGCTACCTCTCCATTGGCGACGAGACGCTGATCGGTCCCAACGTCTGTCTTACGGCGGGTATCAACGGTGACCAGGAGATGCTGGCGTCACCGACCGTCCGCATCGGTCGTCACTGCGTCATCGGGCGTGGCTCGCACGTCATTGGACACTGGTCGATCGACCTCGGCGACGACATCCAGACCGGTCCCTACGTCTACATCACTGACCAGAACCACTCCTATGAGGACGTCGAAGAACCCGTGGGCTGGCAGCGGCCGAACGAAGGGGCCGTCAAGATAGGTTCCGGCAGCTGGCTCGGCGCGAACGTGGTGATCCTCCCCGGCACGACGTTAGGCAAGAACACCACCGTCGCCGCGGGCGCCGTGGTGCGCGGAACCTTCCCCGATCATGTCGTTCTTGGTGGCGTACCGGCGAAGGTGCTCCGTCACTACAGCCCGGGTGAGGGCTGGCTCTCGGAACCTGCGTGAGTCAAGGTCTCTTCGGAATCGACCTCACGCCGCTTCGTGCCTCGAAGCAGTACCGCCGCCTCTACACGGCGGGTTTCATCACGGCGCTCGGTAGTCAGGCGACCTTCGTCGCCGTGCCCTTTCAGCTGAAGCAGCTGACGCACTCGACCTTTGACGTGGGCGCCATCGGTCTCGTCGAACTCCTACCCCTCGTCGTCTTCGGACTCTACGGCGGGGTACTCGCGGACCGCCTCGATCGTCGCCGGCTCATCATCTCGATGGAACTGGTGTTGATGGTCACGACGATGATGCTCGTGGTCAACGCACTCCTCGCGCACCCGTTGGTGTGGATCCTCTACCTCGACGCCGCGATCGCGGCGGCCGCCTCGAGTCTGCAACGTCCGAGCATCGAGGCGCTGAACCAGCTCTTCGTCTCGCACGATCTTCAACGCGCCGCTTCGGCGCTCGCCAACGTCCGCTACACGACCGCTTCCATCATCGGTCCGGCCCTCGGCGGTCTCGCCGCGGTCGCCTTCGGTCCGGGCTCGGTCTACGTCGCCAACGTCGTGACGTTCACCTTCTCGGTGCTCCTGCTCCTCACGCTGCACGCCACGCCGCCGCAACGAACGTCGAGCGTCAGCGACGCCGCGGCCCTTCGCGAGGGACTGCGCTACGCCCGCAGTCGTCCCGACATCGTCGGCACCTACATCATCGACCTTCTGGCCATGATCCTGGCCTTCCCGGTCGTCATGTTGCCCTTCGTCGCGACGCGCTTTCACGAGTCCTACGCACTCGCCGTCCTCTACACGGGACTCCCTGGCGGGGCCCTGATCGCGACCTTGACGTCGCGTTGGACCCGCCACGTGCACCGCTACGGGCGCGCCGTGGTGCTCTCAGCGGCGCTCTGGGGACTCGGCATCGCGCTGTTCGGTTTCTCGTCGTCGCTGTGGTTGGTGCTGTTGGGCCTCGCCGTCGGCGGCGGCGCCGACGCCGTGAGTGGCATCTTTCGCTCGACCATGTGGAACGAGTCCATCCCGCCCGAAGTGCGCGGTCGCATGGCCGGTATCGAGATGATCTCGTACTCGCTCGGCCCAACGGCCGGCCAGTTCCGTGCGGGCGTGATGGCCGCGTGGACGTCGTTGCGTTTCTCGCTCACCTTCGGAGGTCTCGCGTGCACCGGATCGGTGGCGGTCGTGACGGCGGCGCTCCCGTCACTCTGGAGTTTCGACGCGAGGACGGACACGCACGTCGCCGAAGTACGCGCACGTCGCGAGTCAGAGGAGGACACGGCGTAGAGGGAGGTGACGAACCTCTAACCTCTTTCCATGTCTCGCTCAACATTTCTCGTCACGGTGAGCGGACCGGACCGCATTGGCGTGGGCGCGGAGCTCTTTCGCGCGCTGCACGGCCTCGAGGGTGACGACGTGCGCCTCATGGACGTGGCCCAGATCACCATCCGCGGCACGTTGGTGCTGTGCGCAGAGGTGAGTAGTGAGGCGGCCCTCACCCACGACTCGTTGCTGAGCGCACTTCGGGCGCGCAGCATCGAAGGCGACGGCATGTCGGTCCACGTGGAAGAGGTGATCCCGAACGACGAGGTCGACGGACGCCGACTGCTCGTGACCTTGTTGGCGCCCCAGATCGCGGCCCGTCAGCTCGAGAGCGTGTTCGACGCCATCGCCGCGAGCGGCGCCACGTGCGAGCGCATCGTGCACCTGGCGAGCTACCCCGTCGACTGCTACGAGCTGATCGTCATCGGCCCGAGTCACCCGTTGCTGCGTGAGTCGCTCACGCTGGTCGCGAAAGAGATCGGTCTTGACCTCGCGGTCCAACGGGCCGGGCTGCACCGTCGAGCGAAGCACCTCGTCGTCATGGACGCCGACTCCACGTTGCTCCAAGACGAAGTGATCGACTTGCTGGGCGAAGCCTCGGGTCGGGCCGAGGAGGTGTCCGCCATCACGAGGTCCGCCATGGACGGCGAGATCGACTTCGCCGAAGCGCTGCGGCGCCGGGTCGAACTGCTCGCGGGACTGCCGGCGAGTGTCCTCGACGACGTGCGCCTCAAGCTTCGCCTCGCGCCGGGGGCGCGTACGTTGGTGCGCACCCTGCAGCGTCTCGGTTACGTGCCTGCCGTCGTGTCAGGTGGTTTCGTCGAGGTGTTGGCACCACTGCTCGACGAACTCGACGTCACCTTCTTCGAAGCCAATCAACTCGAGATCGTCGACGGCGCCCTCACCGGTCGCGTCGTGGGCGAGATCTTGGACCGCGCGGGTAAGGCCCGGGCCCTACGGCGCTTCGCGGCCGAGGTGGGCGTGCCGCTCGAACAGACCGTCGCCGTGGGTGACGGAGCCAACGACATCGACATGCTCTCGGTCGCCGGTCTCGGGATCGCCTTTAACGCCAAGGCCCTCGTGCAAGAGCATGCCGATACGGCACTTTCCGTGCCCTACCTCGACGCGGTCCTCTACTTCCTCGGCATCAGCCGCGAGGAGATCGAGACGGCCTAGAGCTCGAAGAAGTGCGCTTCTCGTCAGCGTTACCACATAGTAAGGTCAGCGTTAGATCGACATTTGGGGGAAACGTGAAGGTTGTCATTGACGCCGATCTCTGTCAGGGTCAAGGCCGGTGCTTCTCGATCGCGCCGGGCGTCTTCGACTTCGACGAACTCGGCAACGGCGTCGTCATCGGCGACGGCACACTTACTCCCGAGACGATCGAGCTAGCGCGCCTTGCGCAGCTGAACTGTCCCGAACACGCCATATTCATAGAGGAGTCGTCGTGACCGACAAGCCCCCCGTCCTCGACTTCGCGACCGACTTCGATCACACCGACCCCGAATGGGTGAATGACCCGTATCCGATCTGGGACGACCTGCGCCAGCGCTGTCCCGTCGCCCACACCGATCGATTCGGCGGCGCGTGGTTCCCGGCGACGCACGCGGGGGTCTCGGCGATCGCGAAGGACACGGAGAACTTCACCAGCCGTGACGTCATCGTGCACGAAGGTCGCCCCACCGAAGAGGACCTGCCGGCCCCCATCGGTCTCGCGCCACCCATCACCTCGGACCCGCCGTTCCACCAGATCGCGCGAAAGCTGATCTTGCCGGCGTTCTCGCCCGGCGTCGTCAACGCGCTCGAACCGCAGATCCGCGCGCTCTGCAACAGCCTGCTCGACGACATCATCGCCGAAGGCGTCGTGAACGCGTCGATGAACTACGCGCGGCTCATTCCGCCGTCCGTGATCCGCGAGATGCTCGGCTTTCCCGAAGAGGACATGGACATCTTCATCAAGTGCGTGCACGTCATCACCGAATCGATCGACCGCCCCGAAGAGGAGCGCATTGAGTTGTTCGCGCCGGTGGAGGAGTACTTCCGCACCAAGATCGAGGATCACATGGAGAATCCTCGCGACGACCTGACGTCGTTCCTTTTGAACGCGGAGATCAACGGCGAGAAGCTCGCCGTCGAGCACGTCTTCGGGACGATGGTCCTCATCCTCGTCGCCGGCATCGACACCACGTGGGGCGCGATCGGCGCGTCACTCTGGCACTTGGCACAGCACCCGGACGACTTGGCGCGCCTGGTGAACGAGCCGGACCTCATGCCGGTCGCCATCGAAGAGTTCCTCCGCTTCTACGCGCCGGTGACGATGGCGCGCCTCGTGAAGGCCGACATGGACTACCTGGGCTGCCCCATGAAGGAGTACGACTGGATCCTGCTCGGGTTCCCGGCGGCGAATCGCGACCCCGTCGTCTTCAAGGACGCGGACAAGTTCATCATCGACCGTGCGGAGAATCGCCACGTGGCCTTCGGTCTCGGCATCCACCGCTGTATTGGCTCGAACTTGGCGCGCCTCGAACTGCGCGTGGCGATCGAAGAGTTCATCAAGCGCTACCCGAAGTTCGAACTCGAGAACAAGGATGACGTCACCTGGGCTCAGGGTCAGATCCGTGGGCCGAGGAATCTCCCGCTGCGAATCTTGAGTTGACCAGTGTCCGTCGACGCCGAGCTGGACGCCGACGCCAAACGTCCGGTCGTCGACTTCGCCACCGATTGGGACCACACCGACCCCTCGTGGGTCAACGACCCCTATCCGATCTGGGCCGACCTTCGCGGACGGTGCCCCGTCGCGCACACCGATCGCTACGCCGGAGGGTGGTTTCCGACCACCCACGAGATGGTCGCCGAGATCGCCAACGACACCGAGCATTTCTCGAGTCGCATGGTGGTCGTCACCAACAACAAGTTCCCGCCGAACGCGCCGCCGGCGCCCATGGGTGGCGCGCCACCCATCACGTCGGATCCGCCCTTCCACCAGTTCGCTCGACGCCTGATCCTGCCGGCCTTCGCGCCGGGCCCCGTCAACGCAATGGAGGGCCAGGTGCGCGCGCTCTGCGCGAAGCACCTCGACGCACTCGGCGACGCGCGCGAGTTCGACGTCGGCTCTCAGTACGCGCAGTACATCTCGCCGGGCGTCATCGCCACGATGCTCGGATTCCCCGAGGCCGACGAGGACCTGTTTCGCGAGTTCGTCCACGTGGTGCTCGACCTCGTGGACCTGGCTCCCGAGGAACGCGGGCCGCTCTTCTTGCCCATGGCCGAGTACTTCAACGCGCAGATCGAGGACCACGTCGCGCACCCGCGTGACGACTTCACGAGTTACTTGTTGAACGTCGAGTTCAACGGCGAGAAGCTGGCGCTCGAGCACGTGCGCGGCACCATGGTCCTGACGCTGGTGGCTGGTATCGACACCACGTGGTCGGCGATCGGCTCTTCGATCTGGCACCTCGCGCACCACCCCGAGGACCTCGCGCGACTCGTGCACGAGCCCGAGTTGATGCCCGTCGCCGTCGAGGAGTTCCTGCGCTTCTACGCGCCGGTGACGATGGCGCGCCTCGTGAAGGACGACGTCGACTTTCACGGCTGTCCCATGAAGAAGGACGACTGGGTGTTGCTGGGCTTTCCGGCGGCGAACAGGGACCCCGCGGCCTTCGTCGACGCCGACACGTTCGTGATCGACCGCGCCGTGAATCGTCACGCGGCCTTCGGACTCGGCATCCACCGTTGCGTCGGATCGAACCTCGCGCGCATGGAGCTTCGCGTCGCCCTCGAGGAGTTCATCGCTCGCTATCCGTCGTTCGAACTCTCTGATCCCCAGGGCGTCACGTGGGCACCAGGACAAGTTCGTGGACCCCGACGGATCCCTCTTCGAATCACTGCGTAGCGACTCGAAGAGGGATCCGTCGACCTACGCCGCGCGGACGATGACGGGGTCGTGAACCTTGTCGACCTCGACGGGGGAACCGTGCGCGTGGCGTAGAGCATGTTCGTGATGTGCCGCCCGATTCGCTCGTATACCCATCACGAGCGGAATGAAGATGACCGCCAACGCGAGGGGTACCAGGACGATACTGAGTAACAGGATCAACATCATTGTCTTACTCCTTGCTTTGTCGTACGCCGAAACTTTTCCGGGCACGACAACAACGTAGAGAGCGAACTTAAGTTGCGCGTATGGAGAGTGAAAAGGTCCTCTCAAACTTTCGTGACGAAACGATGGCGATGGTCGCCACGTGTTCACGTCTCGTCGTCGCGCTCGTGAAACCTCGACGCCGTTGCGCCAGTGCACGACCGAAGTGCACGCGCGCACAAAGTGAGTCGCGATGACTCATCGCGTCCGAGCGTCGTCGAAAAGTTCTTAGACAGAATTGAAAGTCCACGCGTTCACGACGTTTGTGAAATGTCGAACACGAACGCGCGTGCTTCTTGCGCGCGACATCGTGAGACGCTAGCCTCGCGTCCCATTTGGAGGTGGCTCGCTACAGTCCGAGATTCGGCGAGTCCTTCGACCAGAGATCCGCCATCCACGCTTCGACGGCGTCAGCGTCGCGTGGCAACGCCGCGGACAAGTTACGCGAACCCGTGGCCGTGACGAGGATGTCGTCCTCGATGCGCACGCCGATGCCTCGGTACTCCTCTGGCACCGTGAGGTCGTTGGCCTGAAAGTAGAGGCCGGGCTCGACGGTCAAGACGTAGCCCTCGGCGAGTTCGCCCCAGTAGAACTCGTTGCGCGCGTTCGCGCAGTCGTGCACGTCGATGCCGAGCATGTGGCTCGTACCGTGCAGGGTGTAGCGACGGTGGAGCTGGCGATCCTTTCGCAGAGCGACGGCCGGCTCCTCTTTCAAGATGCCCATCTCGAAGAGTCCTTCGGCCAGGACTTCCATGGCCGCGTCGTGCGGTGCCATGAAGTTGGCGCCGGGCTTCACCGCGGCAATGCCGGCCGTCTGGGCCGCGAGCACGAGTTCATAGACGCGACGTTGTGGCGCGGAGAACGTGCCACTTATGGGCATGGTGCGCGTGACGTCGGCGGTGTAGAGGTTGTCGCATTCGACGCCCGCGTCGAGGAGCAGCAGGTCGCCGCGGCGAACCTGCCCGTTGTTGCGCGTCCAGTGCAGCGTCGTGGCGTGCGAGCCGCTGGCCGCAATGGTGTCGTAGCCCACGTCGTTGCCCTCGACGCGCGCGCGCAAGTTGAAGATCCCCTCGATGACCCGTTCGCCGCGACCCTCCGCGCTCGGGAGCGCCCGTACGACGTCCTCAAAGCCCTTGACCGTGAAGTCGATCGCCGCTTGGAGTTGGGAGACCTCGAAGTCGTCCTTCACGAGACGCAGCTCGCTCAGTGCGCTCGCGAGCTCCTCGTCCACTTCGCTCGGCTCGTGCAGTGCGTCGACGCCGGCGTCGAAGCCACGCAGCGTGATGACGTCGGTGCCGCCGAGAGCCACGAGATCCTTCTCGAGCGACTCGAGGGGAGCGGTGTCGAGGTCGTAGTACACGGCGGCTTCGGCGACACCGCGACGAGGTCCGACCCACAGTTCGCCGTAGCGCGCGTCGGTGTAGAACTCGTGCGTGGACGAATCACGGCGGTGCGGCACGTAGAGCGTGGCGTTGGTGCCGCTGGCGCCAGGTGAGATCACGAGCACGGCGTCGGGCTCGTCGCAGCCCGTCAGGTAGAAGAAGTCGGTGCCCGCGCGAAAGCGGTAGTCGGTGTCGTTAGCGCGCGTCTTGTAGTTGCCCGTCGGCACGACGATGGTCTTGCCGGGAAATCTCGCGCCGAGTCGCAGTCGTCGCGCGGACGAATAGATGGTGGCGGGATGGACGTCGTGCGAGATCGAGGCGGTCTCCCAGTCCGACGTCATGTGGTCGAAGAGGACGCGAGGGCTCGGTGGCCGGTGCGCGCCAACCCAGACCCAATGCTCGGAAACCGGGTGCTCCTCCGAGACGTCGGGTTCAGGTATCTCTAGTTCTTCACTCATGCTCCTTAACTTACAACTGAGCCTTCGACGTGCGTAGGCTCGCGGAATGGACATCTCACTTCGCCGCGAGGGCCCCGTCGCCGTCCTCACCTGGAACGATGGCGAAAACCGCCTCAACGCTGATTCGCTCGAGCGACTCAACGTGCTGCTCGACGAACTCGAGGCGACCACCGAGCCGCTCTCGATCGTCCTCACGGGCGTCGGCAAGTTCTTCTCGAACGGTCTCGATCTCGCGCGTTTTGGCGCCAATCCGGCGGAGTTCGCCGCGACCCTCGAGGAACTCGAGCGTACGGTCGCTCGACTGATGCTCTTTCCCGTCTACACGGTCGCGGCACTCAACGGCCACACCTTCGCCGCCGGCGCGTTACTGAGTTGCGCGTTCGACTACCGGGTGATGCGCGAGGATCGCGGCTACTGGTGCATGAACGAGGCCGAGATCGGTCTCGCGCTCGACGACAAACTCTGGTCAATCCTCGAGCACCGAGTGCCGCGCGCCACGGCCATCGTCGCGGCGACGACGGCGAGACGCTTCACCGGACCCGACGCCCTCGCCGCCGGCATCGTCGAGGCGACGGCCAGCGAGGGGGAGCTGCTCGCTCACGCGATCGAGGTCGCGACGCGCTACGCCTCGCTCGATCGAGCAACGTTGTCCAAACACAAGTACTTGGCGCACGGTGAGGAAGCCGCGCTCTTGGGCTGGACGTAGTTGGCGGCGCTGATTCGACCGGCGACGATGGCAGAGGTCGACGCGGTGCTGGGCGTCAAGGGCGCACCGTCGGGTTACAGCGACCGCGCGACGTTGGTCGCGCGACGAATCGAGGCGGGTGACTGTCTCGTCAGTGAGAACGACGGCGTCGTCGTGGGATTTCTCACCATGTACCGACGGTCGTTCTTCGGCCGCGACTTCGTTGAGCTACTCGCCGTCGACGAGGGACATCGTCGCGAAGGGATCGCGAGTGGACTGCTTCGTGCGAGCATCCACGCTGCGACGACCTCGCAGCTCTTCACCTCGACGAACAGTTCCAACCAACCGATGCTCGACTTGTTGCGCAACGAGCAGTGGCTGTTCAGCGGCGAGCTCGTCGGGCTCGACGTAGACGACCCCGAACTCGTCTTCTACAAAGACCTGGCTCCATGAGTCAGAGGCCGTCAGGGTCCTCGGCGTCCCTGGTTCAGGACTCTTTGCGAGTCACTCGGTCGACCAGGCGCCACGACGAGGGGAGTGCCACGCCGGAGATGGCGGCCTTGATGACCTCGCCCGAGACGAACGGCGTGAAGCCGAAGGCGATCGCCTGTGAGGGTGAGACGTGAATCGCGAACTTGAGCCACGTCACGCCGATGATGAAGATGATGACGTCGCCCACGGCCATCGAGACGACAGCGCGCGTGACCGTGCGGTCCGTCCCTCGTGACGCCAACCACCCGAGAACGGAGCCGGCGACGACGAAGCCAATGAGGTAGCCGAACGTCGCGAGCACGTAGCCACTCGAGTGCGTCGCGAACCACGGCACGCCTGCGACACCGGCGACGAGATAGAGCGCCATCGCCATACCGGCGCGACGCCAACCGAGCGCGGTGCCCGCCAGCATCACGCCCAGCGTCTGGCCCGTCACGGGTACGGGGTTGTTCCCGAGATGGATCGAGATCTGCGCGAGTGCGCCGACGAACGCGGCCGCGCCCACGACGAGCGCGACGTCAGCGAGGACTGACCTCGGAACGACGTCGGCGAGTACGCGACGCGGCGCGGGCATGGTGATAGTTGACATCGAGATCTCCTCGGGTTTTGGTTACGGTTACCTTACGTGAGTGAAGGTGACGCCACGAACAACATCAGTACCGGGGAGTAACTAAATCCAACCTTGATCGCGCGCGATCTGGTCGACGTCGCCGATGCGCATGCCCGAGCGATGTTGCAACGTTCGAATCAGTCCGCCCGCTTCGTAGAGCGATTCGTGCGTACCGGTGTCGAGCCAGGTCGTCGCACGAGAGAGTACCTCGACACGAAGTTCGCCCCGTTCGAGGTACGCGTTGTTGAGCGCGGTGATCTCGAGTTCGCCGCGCTCGCTGGGTGAGAGTTGTCGGGCGAAGTCGGACGCTCGCTCGTCGTAGAAGTAGATGCCCGGCACCGCGTAGGTGCTCTTCGGTTGGGCGGGCTTCTCTTCGATCGAGAGGACCTGCCCGTTGTCGTTGAACTCGACGACCCCGTACGCCGAGGGGTCCGAGACTTGGTAGGCGAAGATGAGGGCACCCTGCACGCTGGTGTTCTGTTGCAGATGGGTGCCCAAGCCGGGACCGTAGAAGAGGTTGTCACCCAAGATCAGGGCGCACTTCTCGCCGTCGAGGAACTTCTCACCCAAGATCAGCGCTTCGGCGAGGCCGTTCGGCTGGTCTTGCACGATGTAGGAGAGTTTGATGCCCAGCGTCGATCCGTCACCGAGGAGGCGGAAGAACGCGTCCTGGTCGTGCGGGGTGGTGATGAGGAGAATCTCGCGAAGCCCACTGAGCATCAGCGTGCTCAAAGGGTAATGAATCATCGGCTTGTCGTAGATGGGCAACAGCTGCTTAGAGACCGCGCGAGTAATGGGATGCAGGCGCGTACCGGTGCCGCCAGCCAAAATGATTCCCTTCACTCCATTAGTATAGAAGCGCACTAGCCACCTTCTAAAGGCCGAGGTACGCCATGCGCGTTGTCATTACCGGGGCGGCCGGCTTCATCGGGTCGCGACTAAGTGAAGTACTCGTCGATCAGGCTGAGCGTCTTGACTACGACGACATCGTTCTCTTCGACGCCTTGACGTACTCGGGGCGTCTCGAGAACCTCGAGGTCGTTCGGCGCGACGCGCGCGTGACGTTCGTCAAAGGTTCGATCACCGACGAGTTGGTCGTCGACGAAGTGTTGAGTGGTGCGCACGCCGTACTGCACCTCGCCGCCGAGAGTCACGTGGATCGTTCGATCACCGGCGCGCGACTCTTCTACGAGACGAACGTCATGGGTACGCAGCAGCTCCTCGAGAGCGCACGCCGCGCGGGCGTCGAGCGCTTCGTGCACGTCTCCACCGACGAGGTCTACGGATCGATCGATGAGGGCGCGTGGCGTGAGGACCATATCCTGCAGCCGAACTCGCCGTACTCGTCGAGCAAAGCCGGCTCGGACTTGGCGGCGCTCGCGTACCAGCGCACCTACGGCTTGAACGTCATGGTGACGCGCTGTTCCAACAACTACGGGCCGCGTCAGTTTCCGGAGAAGCTCATACCGCTCTTCGTCACCAATCTCTTCGACGGCGTCAAGGTCCCGCTCTACGGCGACGGTCTGAACATCCGTGACTGGCTCTTCGTCGACGACCACTGTCGGGGCATACTTCGGGTCCTGGAGGCTGGTCGCGCGGGTGAGATCTACAACATCGGTGGAGGTACGGAGCTCACCAACGTCGCCATCACCCACCTGCTCTTGGAACTGTGTGGTTCGGACGAGTCGATGATCGAACCCGTCGCCGACCGCCTCGGTCACGACCGTCGTTACAGCGTCGACTGGTCGAAGATCCGCGGCGAGCTTGGCTACGAGCCCGAGGTGAACTTCGAAGAGGGCCTCGCGCGCACCGTGAAGTGGTACCGCGAGAACGAACCGTGGTGGCGACCTCTGAAGGCGCGCCCGTCGTGAAGGTGACCGAACTGTCGATCCCCGGCGCGTTCGTCCTCGAGTCGCCGGTGTGGAGCGACGACCGCGGCTACTTTCGCGAATGGTTCAAGCGCGACGACCTCGAAGAGATCGGCGTCAACTTTCCGATTCACCAAGCCAATCTCTCGATGTCCAAGCGTGGTGTCGTGAGGGGACTGCACTACTCGTTGGCGCCCGAGGGCCAGGCGAAGCTCGTGACCTGCGCGTACGGCGAACTCGACGACGTCATCGTCGACGTACGCGATGGTTCGCCCACGTTCGGTCGGATCGAGGTGGTCCACCTTTCGGCTGACGTCGATCGATCGGTGTTGGTGCCTGGTGGCGCGGCGCACGGGTTCTGCGTGACGAGCGAACTCGGCGCGCTCACGTACCTCTTGTCGTCACCGTTCAACCCGGCGAAGGAACTCGAGATAAACCCCTTCGACTCGACGCTCAACGTACCGTGGCCCCTGACGGGTGAAGCCGTCGTGAGCAAGAAGGACGCCGACGCGCCCACGCTCGATGAGCGTCTTTCGGCCGGTGAACTGCCTCGCTACGTCGAAGGGTCTCTCTAGGCGGGTTTGACGCACGATTGCTAGCGTGAGTTGAGTGAGTACCGCCCCGCTTCGCCTAGTGACGAGTGACGAGCGCGGAGTTCGACTTCCGAGCGACTTGACGGTGCCCGTGATCGAAAATGAGTCTCAGTTGCGAGCGCTGCTCGGCGGACTGTCGGGCGTCGACGCCGTCGGCGCTGAGGCCCGGGCGGCGAAGCTCGCGACGCGTTCACTGAAGAAGTCGACGAAGCTCGCCGCGTTGGATCTCGCCATCTCCATGGTGGACCTCACGACCCTCGAGGGTGCCGACACCCCCGGTCGCGTCACGTCGCTCTGCGCCAAGGCCATGCACCCGGACCCCAGTGACCCGAGCGTGCCCAGCGTGGCGGCCGTGTGCGTCTATCCCGACCTCGTCGCGCACGCCCGGTCCGTCCTCGGCGCCTCACCGGTCAAGGTGGCGTCGGTCGCGACGGCGTTCCCGTCCGGGCGCGCCTCACTCAACGTCAAACTCATGGACGTACGTGAAGCCGTCAGCGCTGGCGCCGACGAGATCGACATGGTGATCGATCGCGGTGCGTTCCTCTCGGGACGAGTCGGTCAAGTCTTCGACGAGGTGGTCGCCGTGAAGGAGGCTTGCGGACGAGCGCACCTGAAGGTCATCCTCGAGACCGGCGAGCTCGCGACGTACGACAACGCACGTCGGGCGAGTTGGATCGCCATGCTCGGTGGCGCCGACTTCATCAAGACCTCGACGGGCAAGGTTGGCGTCAACGCCACGTTGCCCGCGGCCCTCGTCATGCTCGAGGCCGTGCGCGACTTCGCCGAGACGACGGGCGTCGTCGTCGGCGTGAAGGTCGCGGGCGGGATCCGCAACACGAAGGACGCGCTGCGCTACCTCGTCGTCATCAACGAGACCGCCGGGTCCCGGTGGCTGAGCCCGGACCTCTTTCGTTTCGGCGCCTCGTCGTTGCTCAACGACCTCTTGATGCAACGACTCAAACAGCGGCGCGGCGTGTACGTGCGTCCCGACGAGTTCAGCGGCGACTGATGAGCGGCGACCTGACGAACTCGTCTCTCGGGGCCATGGCTTACGACCCCGCTCCGGAATCAGCCGCGATCGCGCGCTTGAAGCCCGACTACGGCCTCTTCATCAACGGGGAGTTCAGCGATCCTTCGTCACACGAAGCCTTCGCCTCGCTCAATCCCGCGAACGAGGAGCCGCTCGCGAACGTCGCGCAGGCCTCGGCGGCGGACGTCGACCGGGCCGTGTACGCCGCGCGCCGCGCCTACGACAACGTCTGGTCGAAGACGACCGGCGCCGAACGCTCGAAGTACCTCTTTCGCATCGCTCGACTCATCCAGGAACGTTCGAGGGAACTGGCCGTCGTGGAGACGCTCGACAACGGCAAGCCCATTCGCGAATCGCGCGACGTCGACATCCCCTTGGCCGCGGCGCACTTCTTCTATTACGCCGGCTGGGCGGACAAACTCGACCACGCGGGCTTCGGCCCGGACCCGAAGCCACTCGGTGTCGCGGGTCAGATCATCCCGTGGAACTTCCCGCTGCTCATGGCGGCGTGGAAGTTGGCCCCGGCCCTCGCGGCGGGCAACACCTGTGTCTTGAAACCCGCTGAGACGACGCCGCTCTCGGCGTTGATACTCGCCGAGATCCTCCAGCAGGCGGAGTTGCCCGAAGGGGTCGTCAACATCATCACGGGCGACGGCTCGACGGGCGCCGCTCTCGTCGATCATCCGGGCGTCGACAAGATCGCCTTCACCGGCTCCACGGAGGTGGGTCGCCTCATCCAGCAACGAGTGGCCTCGAGTCACAAGCACCTGACGCTCGAGCTCGGCGGCAAGGGCGCGAACATCGTCTTCGAGGACGCGCCGATCGACGAGATGATCGAAGGGATCATCGACGGCATCTTCTTCAACCAAGGTCACGTGTGTTGCGCAGGTTCACGGCTCCTCGTCCAGGAGTCCGTCGCCGACGAGGTGCTCCGTCGATTGATCCGACGCGTCGATCAACTTCGCGTGGGCGATCCGCTGGACAAGAACACGGACGTGGGCGCGATCAACTCGGCCGCCCAGCTCGCGCGCATCGAGGAGCTCACCGCCTACGGCGAGGAAGAGGGCGCCACGCGCTACACGAGCTCGTGTGCGCTGCCCGATAAGGGCTACTGGTTCGCGCCCACGGTCTTCGCCGACGTGTCCCAGTCGCACCGGATCGCCCGAGAAGAGATCTTCGGCCCCGTGCTCTCGGTCCTGACGTTTCGCACGCCCGACGAGGCCGTCGCCAAGGCCAACAACACGAACTACGGCTTGGCCTGTGGGGTGTGGAGTGAGAAGGGTTCACGGACGCTCTGGGTGGCCGAGCGCCTTCGCGCCGGGGTGATCTGGGCCAACACCTACAACCGCTTCGACCCGACGAGTCCCTTCGGCGGCGTGCGGGAATCCGGCTTCGGTCGCGAAGGCGGTCGCCACGGCCTGGAGGCGTACCTCAATGTCTGAGGACCGGCTCGACGTTCGAAAGACGTACAAGTTACTCATCAACGGCGCCTTTCCCCGGTCGGAGTCCGGACGGAGCTACGAGGTCACGTCGGCGAAGGGGGAGTTCCTCGCCAACGTGGCCCAAGGTTCGCGCAAGGACGTGCGTGACGCCGTCGTGGCCGCGCGCGGCGCGCAGTCGAAGTGGTGGTCGCAGAGTGCGTACAACCGTGGCCAGGTCATCTACCGGCTCGCGGAGATGGCGGAGTCGAGACGCGACGAGCTCGCCGATCACGTTCGACTCGCCGAGGGACTGTCGTCGAAGAAAGCCCAGGCGAGCGTGTCGAGGGCCGTCGACCGTGTCGTCTGGTACGCGGGCTGGACGGACAAGATCGCGCAGATCCTCGGATCGTCCAATCCCGTCGCTGGTCCCTTCTTCAACTTCTCGGTACCCGTGGCGAGCGGCGTCGTCGGCGTGCTCTGCGAACAAGAGTCGTCGCTCGAAGCCTTCGTCAACGCCGTGCTCGCGCCCATCGCGGTCGGCAACACGGTCGTCGCCGTCGCCAGCGAGAAGCGACCCACGCCCGCGGTCTTGCTCGGAGAGATGACCGCCACGGCGGACTTTCCCGCGGGACTGCTCAATGTCGTCACGGGCTTCACCGGCGAGGTCGCGCCGACCCTCGCGTCGCACGAGGACGTCGACGGGATCGATCTGGGCGGCGTCGACGAGGAGTTCGCCGATGAACTCGCGCAACTCGCCGCCGGCTCTATCAAGCGCGTCCTTCGTCCAGGTCCCAACGAGGACGCCTCACTGCGTCGTCTTCGCGCCTTCGTGGAGACCTCCACCGTGTGGCACACGATCGGACAGTAGCGATGAATCCCTACGAACTCGCAAAGGTCGCGGCGAACGAACTTCGAGAGAAGAGCGGCGTTGACCGCTACGACGTCGCGGTAGTACTCGGATCAGGATGGCGCGAGGGCGCGGTCGCGCTCGGCACGGCGTCGAGCGTCGTCGCGACCTCGTCACTCAGTGGCTTCATGGCGCCTACCGTGGCAGGTCACTCGGGACAGATCCTCTCGATCGTCGTGGGCGGCGTGAACGTCGCCCTGGTAGCGGGTCGCGTACACCTCTACGAAGGTCACAGCGCGAGAGAAGTCGTCCATCCCGTGCGTACGGTGATCGCCGCCGGTGCGACGAAGGTGGTCCTCACGAACGCCTGCGGCGGACTCGACCTCATCGTGCGTCCCGGCAACGTCGCGGTGATCCGAGACCACCTCAACTTCACCGGCACGTCACCCATGGAGGGCGCCCCACCGCCCCACGGGTACGGCTCGAGGTTCGTCGACCTCACCGACGTCTACAGCGCGCGACTCAGAACGCTGGTGCACGCCACCGTCCCAGGACTTCACGAAGGGGTCTACCTCGGTTTTCGCGGTCCGCACTACGAGACGCCCGCCGAGATCGAGATGGCGCGCACCCTTGGCGCCTCGTTGGTGGGCATGTCCACCGTGCTCGAGGCCATCGCCGCTCGACACCTCGACGCCGAGGTGTTGGGACTCAGTCTCGTGTCGAACTTCGCCGCCGGCGTCTCGACGGGACCCCTCAATCACCTCGAGGTCCTCGAGACCGGCCAGTCGGCCGCCGCGTCCCTCGGGGCGCTGTTGGCCCAGATCATTCCGGTGCTGTGAACCAATCGCTGCGTGACGACGTCGTCGCGTGGATGGCGCTCGATCCGGACGAGGACGATCGTCGCACCTTGCAGGAGCTACTCGACGCGGACGACGAAGGGGAGCTCGAACGGCGATTCGCCGACCCCTTGACCTTTGGCACCGCGGGACTTCGTGGTCCCGAGATGGCCGGACCCGCGGGCATGAACCGCGCGACGGTGCGTCGCGCCACGCAGGGCGTGCTCGCGTGGCTGCGTGAGACCGGCGTGGACGCCACGCGTGGCGTCGTCGTAGGTCGTGACGCGCGACACGGCTCGGAGACGTTCAACGACGAGGTCGTCCGCGTCCTCCTCGGCGGGGGAGCCGTCGTCTACGAGCTGCCGTCAGCGCTGCCGACACCCTTCGTGCCGTTCTGCGTGAAGGCCCTCGACGCGGCGGCGGGCGTCATGATCACCGCCAGCCACAATCCGCCCGAGGACAACGGCTACAAGCTCTACGCGAGCGACGGGGCGCAGATCATCCCACCCGACGACGAGATCGTCGAGCGCTACGCGCGCGACGCCGGGCCGGCGACGCTCGCCGATCGCTCGTCACCGGGCCACCGGACCGTTTCGCAATCGTTACTCGAGGACTACCGCGCGCACGTCCTCGGGCGCTTCGGCGTCGACGGGGGGAGCGAGCTTCGCGTCACGTACACGCCCCTGCACGGCGTCGGTGGTGAGACGATGACGAGACTCTTCGCCGACGCCGGCTACGCGCACGTCACGACGGTCACCAGGCAGTTCACGCCCGACGGTTCATTTCCCACGCTGCCCTTCCCCAATCCCGAAGAGCCCGGCGCGCTCGATCTCGCCGTCGCTGCGGCCAACGAGTCGAACTCGGTGCTCATCATCGCGAACGACCCCGACGCCGATCGCCTCGGCGCCGCGGCCAGGACCGACGAAGGGTGGCATCTCCTTCGTGGTGACGAGATCGGCTGGCTCTTGGCGTCAGCGTTGCTTGACGAGATCGCTGCCGCTGGTCAGATGGTCGCCACGACCATCGTGTCGTCGTCGATGCTCGAGAAGATGGCCGCGGCGTCGGGGGTCTCGTTCGCCACGACGTTGACGGGCTTCAAGTGGATCGCCCGAGCGGCGAGGGGTGGTGTCTTGGGCTTCGGGTACGAAGAGGCGCTGGGCTTCGCCGTCGACGCGCGCGTGGCCGACAAGGACGGTCTCTCCGCCGCGCTCGCTCTCTCACGTTTGGCGCACGAGCTTTCGCTGAAGGGTCAGACGGTGCTCGATCGACTCGACGAACTCGAGACACGTTTCGGCGTCCATTCGACCTCGCAGCTCGCACTACGTGCCACCGGTGCCGAAGGTCCCGCGACCATACGCAGCGTCGTTGAGAAACTGGCGAGCGAGCCGCCCACCATGCTCGGGATGCTGGACGTGCGCGAGGTCGTCGACCTCAACGAAGGGTGGCGCGGACTCCTGCCGACCGAGGGCCTGTACTTCGGGCTCGGCAAGTGGGGACGCGTCATCGTTCGCCCTTCGGGTACGGAGCCCAAGGTGAAGGCTTACATCGAGGTGACGCCGCCCCAGAAGCGTTCGCTCGACGATCAGCGCACGTACGGCGCGGAACTCGTCGCCGGAGTGCGCTCGAACCTCGAGCTGTTACTGCGGTTCTAGGTCTCGCAGCGCGGCGTACCCGGGCTTGATGACGTTGTTGATCATCGCCAGTCGTTGGTCGAACTCATAGAACGTGCTCTTCGCCGCGTTCAGCGTCAGCCACTCCATGTCGGCGAGCGTCCAGCCGAAGGCGTTGGCGCAGGTCTCGAACTCGCCGCTCAACGTGATGCCGCTCATCAGGCGGTTGTCCGTGTTGAGCGTGACGCGAAAGCGCAGGCGCTTCAGCAGGTCGATCGGGTGCGTGGCGATGGACGCGGCGGCCCCGGTGTGCACGTTCGAGGTGGGACAGACTTCGAGGGGAATACGCCGGTCACGAACGTAGTTCGCGAGACGTCCCAGTTCGTGGTGCCCGTCGACCTCGCGGATGTCGTCGACGATCCGCACGCCGTGACCGAGTCGCTCCGCGTTACAGAACTGGACCGCTTCCCAGATCGAGGGAAGCCCGAAGGCCTCACCGGCGTGGATCGTGAGGTGGAAGTCCTCACGTTGGATGAGGTGAAAGGCTCGCAGGTGATCGGTCGGACGAAAGCCGTCCTCGGGTCCCGCGATGTCGAAACCACAGACGCCCTCGTCACGAAAGCTGACCGCGAGTCCGGCGATGGTCTCACTGAGTCGCGCTTGGCGCATCGCCGAGAGGATGGTGCGCACGACGATGCGGTGCCCTTCGTTCGCGGCCTCCTTGTTCCCTAGGGCGAAGCCGTCGAGGACGGCCCGCACCACTTCGGGCAGCGTCAGTCCGGCGTTCAGGTGCAACTCCGGCGCGAATCGAACCTCGGCGTAGACGACGCCGTCACGCGCGAGGTCGATCGCGCACTCGGCGGCGACGCGTTCGAGTTGGTCACGCGTCTGCATGACGGCGATGGTGTGCGCGAAGCCTTCGAGGTAGCGCACGAGGTCACTGCCCGGCGCGTCGACGATGAACCAGCGCCGAAGTTCGTCCGCGTCAGAGGTCGGCAGACCTTGGTAGTTGTTCTCTCTCGCGAGTTCGAGGACCGTCTCGGGCCGAAGTCCACCGTCGAGGTGTTCGTGCAGAAGGATCTTTGGTGCTCGTTTGATCGTCTCGAGCGTGAGACCGGTGCTTGCCATTAAACAAGGCTAGCGAGCGCGGACCAAAACGCAAGTGGTGGCGCGACCAACGGACACCCGCCAATCGCCGGTTACGCCGTGATGAGGTCGAGCAGCAACGAGGACGGCGCGGGCGCTTCGTTCCCCAGGACGACGGCGTGGGCGATCGTCACTCGACCGACGTCTAAGTGGGCTTCATCGTCCGCGTGCAGCTCGAAGAGGGGTTGACCCTTTTCGACGTGGTCACCTTCGCGCACCAGACACGTCACGCCGGCCGTTGCGCTGACGGGGTCTTCCTTTCGGGCTCGACCGGCACCGAGGCGCCACGCCGTAGCGCCGACGGCCAGCGCGTCTATCGAGGTGACCACGCCGTCACTCGAAGCCACGACCTCTTCGCGCAAGACCGCGAGGGGCATCGCCAGGTCCGGGTCGCCGCCTTGCGCGTGGATCATGCGCTCGTAGACCTCGTAGGCGGAGCCGTCGTCAAGCTTCTCGCCCGGGTTCACGTCGAGACCGACAAGTTTTGTCATGAGCGTCGCCAACGCGATGGTCAGCTCGCGCACGTCGCTCGGTCCGCCGCCTTGAAGTACCGCGATCGATTCGGTGACTTCGAGTGCGTTGCCCACGGCGCGACCTAGCGGGACGTCCATCGACGTCAGTTGGGCGACCGTCTTCACCCCGTGCGCGAGACCGAGCCCCACCATCGTGGTGGCGAGCTCGCGCGCGCGGACCATGTCCTTGATGAAGGCGCCCCGTCCGACCTTGACGTCGAGCACCAGTGCTTCGGTGCCCTCGGCGATCTTCTTCGACATGATGGACGACGAGATCAGGGGAATCGATTCGATGGTCGCGGTGACGTCGCGCAGTGCGTAGAGCTTGCGATCGACGGGCGCAAGTCCGGACCCGGCCGCGCAGATGACGGCGCCCACCGTCTCGAGTTGGACTCGGATCTCGTCGTTCGAGAGAGACGGTCGCCACCCGGGATACGACTCGAGTTTGTCGAGCGTGCCCCCGGTGTGGCCGAGCCCGCGGCCCGAGAGCTGCGGCACGGCGGCGCCGCACGCCGCGACGAGGGGAGCGAGGATGAGTGAGATCTTGTCCCCGACGCCACCCGTCGAGTGTTTGTCCACGGTCGGACGCGTCAGTCCCGACAGGTCGAGTCGCTCGCCCGTTTCGATCATGCGATCGGTCCAGGTGTCGAGTTCTTGGGCGCTGAGCCCATTGAAGAAGATGGCCATCAGGAGTGCGGACATCTGCTCCTCGGCGACCTCGTCGCGCTGGTAGGCGTCGAGGACCCACGTGATCTCTTCCTCGCTCAACACCCCGCCGTCACGCTTTCGGGTGATGACGTCCACCGCGGAGTACACACTCACGGGTTACGCCGTATCCCCAGGTCCTCGGGACCGAACGCCCCGGGTAGCAGTTCGCTCAGCTTGATCGGCTCGGTGTCGTCGCCCGCGTCCACTAAGAGTTCGCCACCACCGTGTTCGAAGAGGAGCTGACGACAGCGTCCACAGGGCGCGATCGGTTGGCCGTCGCCCGCGACGATGGACACGGCGACGAGCCGGGCGCCTCCTTGACGAATGAGGTCGCTCACGAGTGAGCACTCGGCGCACAGGGTCAGCCCGTAGCTGGCGTTCTCGACGTTGGAGCCCACGACGGTGCCGCCGTCACTGGTGAGAGCACCCGCGCCGACCGTGACGTTCGAGTACGGTGCGTACGATCGCGTCGTCGCATCGCGAGCCAGTGCGCGCAGGTCCGCCCAGGCAATTTCAGGGGCTGAACTCACGTCCTCACTGTACACTTTGCGCTGCGTGAAAAACTTCCGATTCTCCTCCGTCGTCGTCAGTGACGAAGTCGCGACGGCGTTGCGAGAAGGTCGCGGTGTCGTGGCCCTTGAGACCACGATCGTCGTGCACGGGCTTCCGTCACCGGTGAACTTCGAGGTCGCCAGCGCGTGTGAAGCGTCGGTGCGCGACGCCGGATCGATTCCCGCGACCATTGGCGTCCTCGACGGCAACGTCGTCGTCGGACTGAGCGCTGACGAACTCGCGCGACTCGCCGACCCCGTGCGCAACGCCGCCAAACTTTCGGCGCGCGACCTCGGCGTGGCGCTCGCGAAAGGCACCGACGGCGCGACGACGGTCGCGGGCACGATCACGATCGCTGAGCACGCCGGCATCAACGTGATGGCGACGGGCGGCTTGGGCGGCGTGCACCGAGACGCGTCCGAGAGCTTCGACGAATCGGCCGACCTCACCACGCTCTCGCGCACGTCCGTGCTCGTCGTGGCGTCGGGCGTGAAGTCGATTCTCGATATCGGCGCGACGCTCGAACGGCTCGACACGCTGGGCGTGCCCGTCGTCGGTTTCGGTACGCGTCAGTTCCCCGGTTTCTACTTGCGCGATAGCGGCTTCGAACTCGACTGGTCAGTGGCGAGCGCTGACGAGGCGGCCGTCGCGTTCCTCTGTCATCGCGAGATGATGACCACGGGCTTCCTCGTCGCCAATCCCGTCGCGGCGGACAAGGAGCTCGACCGACATCTCCACGACGAAGCGCTCGAGAGTGCTCTCACCAAGTCGCGTTTCGACGGCGTCAGTGGCAAGGCCGTGACGCCGGCGCTGCTCGCGGAGTTCGCTCGCCACACGGCGGGGCTCAGCGTGCAAGTGAATCGCGACTTGGTGGTAGCGAACGCGGGCGTCGCGGGCGCCATCGCCGCGTCACTCGCGCGCGCGTACGCGTGACCCGTCGCGTCGTCGTTCTCGGCGACGTGATGCTCGACGTCATCGTCCAGCTCCACGCCGACGTCGCGCCGTCGAGTGACACACCGTCCGCCATCCGGGTGACCAGGGGCGGGTCCGGGGCCAACCTCGCGATCGCGCTACGACACGCGGACCACGACGTGATCTACGTGGGCGCGGCGGGGCGTGACGCCGCCGCCGACGTGTTCGTCGACGCGCTCAGCGAGCAACACGTGACGCCTCGCCTCGAGTCCTTCGACGGCGCGACCGGTACCGTGGTGTCGATCGTCGCTCGTGACGGACAGCGATCGATGTTGACCGATCGAGGAGTGAACCCTCGACTCAGCGCGGCCTTCGTCGCTACACAACTCGACCATCCCTTCGATCACCTGCACGTCTCGGGGTATCTCCTGCTGGACGACGCGACGCGTGACGTCAGCGTCGACGCGCTCGCACTGGCGCGCCAACGGGGATCATCGACCTCCGTGGACGTCTGTTCCGTCGCCCCGTTGCGCGACGTCACGCCAGCGGTCTTTCTCCACGGCGCCGAGGACGCGACCATGCTCTTCGCGAACGAGGAGGAGGCGTTGACGTTGACCTCGCGGGTCGACGTCGAGGGCGCGCTCGACCTGCTGGCGTCGATGTTCGACGAAGTCGTCGTGACCGTGGGCGCGCGTGGCGTCGTGAGCGCGCGCGGAACCGAGCGCTTTCGTGCGGGCGCGAGCGACGCACCCGTCGTCGACACGACGGGTGCTGGCGACGCCGCGACCGGCGCGTACCTCGGTGCCCGCCTTAACGGTGTCGAGCCACAGGCTGCACTCGCTGACGCGATGGAGGCCGCCGCTCGCGTCGTGAGCGGATTGGGCGCGCTCGGCTAGTCGCGCAGGTAGGGCTGGCCGTCGGCGGCGGGCGCGCGCACGCGTCCGATGAGTCCGGCGACGACGGCGATGGTGATCAAGTACGGGAACATCTGCAAGATGTAGAGCGAGATCGGCACGTTGTAGGTCACCAGGTTGTACGAGAGGTAGACCGAGAGCCCGAAGATGATCGAGGCGACGACGGCGCCGGAGGGGCGCCAACGACCGAAGATCAGAGCGGCGAGCGCGATGTACCCGTAGCCCGAGGTGTAGCCCACCTGGAACTGACCTTGGGTGGCCATGAAGGCGACGCCGCCGAGGCCGGCGATCGCGCCGCCGAGCACGACGTTGATGTAGCGCACGCGAATCACGTCGATGCCCACGGTCGCCGCCGCGCGGGGGTGTTCGCCCACGGCGCGCACGTGCAGGCCGTAGCGCGTCTTGAAGAGCGCGAAGCTCACGACCGCGACGAGGACGATCATCGCGTAGAAGAAGCCCGACTGGTTGAAGAACACGGGGCCGAGGACGGGGATCTTCGAGAGCAGCGGGATGGGCAGGTTCGGCGCGAGGATGCCGGTGTTGAAGTTCGGGAACGGCGTGAAGACTTGGAGGTTCAAGTACGACGAGAGACTGCTCAGCATGGTGACGAGCACGACGCCCACGATGATCTGGTCGGATCGGTAGCGCAGCGACAAGAACGCCAGCACGAGCCCGATGAGCCCGCCCGCGACCATGCCACCAATCGCTGCGAAGAAGAAGTCGTGCGTGGTCGAGGCGATCATGCTGCCGAGAAAGGCGCCGCCGATGAGCTGACCCTCGATGGCGATGTTCACCACGCCCGACCGCTCGCACATGACGCCCGAGAGCGAACCGAAGATCAGCACCATCGCGGCGGCGCTGCTGCCGACGAGGATCGCCGTGATGTTGACCGACGAGGTCGGTGAGGGTCCCGGGGTCCGTGCGGCCCAAAAGAGGAGGGCGAAGAGGAACAACACCGCTACGGAACCGAAGCGCGCCATGACGCCTCGACGAGGATGCCGGAGGTAGGTCTCCGCGGCGAGAGCGACCATGACCACGCCGAGCACCACGTCGGTCCAGCGCGTGACCACGGTGAGCGAACCCACGCGCCAGGGCGCGTTCACCAGGTTGATCGGGTTGAAGGTGAGTACCGAGTGCGCGCGCGATCCGCTCCCGAGACCGAAGGCGAAGATAGTGAACACGCCGATCAGACCCATGATGATCGCGATCACTCGGGTGCGCCGGTTCTTCACCGGCGCGATCGCGCGCGGCGCCGTCTTCGCGTCGACGAGACTCATGAGCCCCATCCCGTGGTCGCGAGCTGCACGGTGGTGGTCTTCACACTGCGCAGTCGGAAGATCTCCTTCACGAGGACCGGTGTCGCCACGAAGAGCACGATGGCGGACTGGATCACCGTCGCGAGATCGAGCGGTATGCCCGTCGTCGCCTGCATGTTGCGCCCGCCAACACCCAGCGCCGCGAAGAGCAGGGCCGCCCAGACGATGCCCATGGGCCGGTTGCGGCCAAGCAGCGCCACGGTGATCGCGGTGAAGCCGATGCCCGCGCTGCCGATGAGAAAGCCTCCGTCGACGTAGTGCGTGGTGCTCGCGACCTGGACGACACCCGCGAGCCCCGCGAGGCCGCCCGAGATGAGAAAGACGACGACGATCACCGTACGCGCGTTGATGCCCGAGGCCCTCGCCGCCGACGGGTTGGCGCCGGTCACGCGAAAGTCGAAGCCCAGCGACGAACGATTGAGCAGCCACGTCGCGAAGATAACGACCGCGACGGCGACGAGGACGCCATAGCTGACGCGCAGCCCCGATCCGGTGCCGAAGAGCGGCGCCAGCTGGGCCGAGTGGTCCATCGTGCGTCCGATATCGTTCTGTTGACCGGGCTGCTGGAACGGCGTCGAGAGCACCACGAACAACAAGAACGCGTACGTGACGTAGTTGAACATCAGCGTGACGATGACCTCGTGCGCCCCGGTGTAGGCCTTCAGCACGCCGGGCACGGCGCCACAGATCATTCCGCCCGCGATGCCGGCGACGAGCGTCAGCGGCAGGTGCAGGATCTCGGGCATGTGCAGCATCGAGCCCACGACCGCGCCGGCGATGCCCCCGATGACGGCCTGTCCGTTGGCACCGATGTTGAAGAGGCCGGTCTGAAAGGCGATGCCGACGCCGATGCTCGCGATGACGAGGGGCGTCGCGTACGTCAGCGTCTCGGAGATGGGGGTCAGGGTGTTCGTCCAGCCTTTCCCGGTCGAGATGGAGTGCCACAGGCCCTGAGGGTCGACGATGGAGCCGGTGAACATCGAGCGGTAGGCCGCGCCGACGTTGTCGAAGGTGAGGTTGAGTGCGTGGGGCAGTCCGTTCCAACTGTGAAAGATCGCACGCCACGCGTCGAGGACGGCGGGCGTCGTCGTGATGATGACGAAGGCGCCGAACAAGAGCCCGAGGACCAGGGCCAAGAAGGTGACGACGAGGGGACTGCTCGACGTGTAGCGAACCCACAGTGAGGGTCGTGTCGTCGAGGTCTCAGTCACTGGTCGTCTCCGTCGTGTGACCGGCCATCAAGAGACCGATCGATTCGCGACTGGCGCTCGGATCGACGACGCCGCTGATCCGACCCTCGTACATCACCGCGATGCGATCGCCCAGCGCGACGACTTCGTCGAGTTCCGACGACACGATCAGCGCGCCGTTGCCCCGGTTGCGGTGCTCGATGATCTGTCGGTGGACGTACTCAATGGAGCCAACGTCGAGCCCGCGCGTTGGCTGCGAGGCGACGAGGAACTCAATGGAGCGCGAGAGCTCGCGCGCCACGATGACCTTTTGCTGGTTGCCGCCCGAGAGCGAACTCGCGGGCTCTCGAATCGACGTGGTACGGATGTCGAACTCGCGCACGAGTCGTTCCGCGTTCTCGTTGACGGCCGCGAGGTTGCGCGTGCCGTGACGGGCGAAGGGCGCGCGACGTGGCGTGTTGAGGACCAAATTGTCGGCGACCGACATCGACAGGACGAGTCCGTCACGCTGTCGGTCCTCGGGGATGTGGCCGAGACCCGCGTCGAGGGCCTGGCGCGGTGTCAGATTGGTGATGTCGCGTCCCTTGAGGGTGATCGAGCCGGACTCGACGGGTCGCATGCCCACGAGGGCTTCGACGAACTCGGTCTGTCCGTTGCCCTGCACGCCCGCGAGCGCCAATACCTCGCCCGCTCGCACGTCGAGCGTCACGCCGTTGACGGCGACGAGTCCCCGGTCGTCGAGCACGACGAGGTCGCGGACCTCGAGCACTTCGTCGCCCGGGTCGTAGGCGGTCTTCTCGACGGTGAGCTTCACCTCACGTCCGACCATCATGGAGGCCAGTTCCGACTCCGACGCGCTGGGCTCGGCCGTGCCCACGACGCGGCCCTGGCGGATCACCGTGATGACGTCGGCGACGGCCTTCACCTCTTTGAGCTTGTGGGTGATGAAGAGGATCGACTTGCCCGCCGCGGCCAGCGAGCGCATGATCTCCATGAGCGAGTCGATCTCTTGGGGCGTAAGGACGGCCGTTGGTTCGTCGAGGATCAGGAGTTCGGCGTCGTGGCTGAGGGCCTTCAAGATCTCCACGCGCTGCTGGAGCCCGACGGGTAGGTTCTCGACGATGGCGTCGGGGTCGACGTCCAGGTTGAACTGCTGGGAAAGTCGGTGGATGTCCTCGGTGGCCCGCTTGTAGTCCACGCGATTGAGCGACTTCGTCGGTTCGAAGCCGAGCACGACGTTCTCCGTCACCGAGAAGACGGGCACCAGCATGAAGTGCTGGTGGACCATGCCGATCCCTCGGCGCACCGCTTCACCCGAGTCGGCGATCGGCGTGACGACGCCGTCGATGAGGATCTCTCCCTCGTCGGGCCGCAACAGTCCGAACAAGACGTTCATCAGTGTCGACTTGCCGGCACCGTTTTCACCGAGCAGTGAGTGGATCTGACCAGGCTCAACCTTCAGGCTGATCTGGTCGTTCGCGGTGAACGAGCCGAAACGCTTCGTTATCCCGCGCAGTTCGAGTTGCATGAGGAATCATCGTATGCCACGACAAAGACCCGGGTTTGGTCCCGGGTCTTTGTCGTGGCGTCGCGCCGTGAGGCGCTACGACGTCGTTATTTGGCTGGGTACTTGTTCGGGTTTACCGAGATCGTCCCAGCGATGATGCCGGCCTTCGCCGTGGCGATCTTGGCCTTCACCGAGGCGGGAACCATGACGCCGCCGTACTCGAGCGCGGTGCCGTTGTTGGCCAACGTGCCGACGTACGTGCCAGCCTTGAAGGTGCCCTTCGCAGCCGAGAGGACCGCAGCCATCACCGAGGGCTCGACGCCCTTGGCGACCGTGCCGACGAACCACTTGCAGTCAGCCTTGTCCGAGACGCAGCCGTTGCTGTCGACCCACATGACGCTGTGACCGGTACCGGCCAACTTCGCCGCGGCGATGGAGCCGAGGCCCACCGATCCCGCGACCGGGAAGACGATGTCGGCTCCCTGGGAGAAGAAGGTCGTCGTGTCGGTCTTACCTGCGGTCTGGTCAGTGAAGTTTCCGACGAACGTTCCCTTGCCGTTGCAAGTCGAGAGCGAACACGCGCCCGCCGCTGGCGTCCAGCCGAGAACCTTCACGGACTTCGAGTAGGTCTTGTCGTAGTAGCGCACGCCGGCCACGAAGCCGTTCATGTAGAGCGTCACCGAGGGGAACTGCTGGCCACCGAAGGTCGCCACCGTTCCGGTCTTCGACATCGCCGCGGCCAAGATGCCACCGAGGAAACCGGCCTGGTCGGTCTCGTACTGGAGTGAGTCAACGTGCGTGCCGGCCTTCACCTTGGGCGCGTCGTCCACAATGGCGAACTTCTGGCTCGGGTGAGCGTTAGCGGCAGCGGCGGTGGCCGCGTCCATCAAGAAACCCACCGTGACGATGATCCCGCAACCCTTCGAGACGAAGCTGTTGATGTTGGGCGCGTAGTCCGAGGATGACGTAGACGATAGATATGTATACGAAATGTTGCTGTCTTGCTTGGCGGCGTCCTTCAAACCCGCGTACGCCGAAGCGTTGAAGGACTTGTCGTTGATGCCACCGGTGTCAGTTACGACGCAGGCCTTGAACTTCGACGCGGCGGAAGCCGACATCGTTGTCGCGGCCACACTCACAGTCAACGTACCTAGAACCAGCGCGCTGGCTCCGAGCACAGTCGTGAGGCGACGAAATCTACCCATTGTTTCTCCCTTATACGATTGTCAACCCTCAGAAAGGATTGTCCGGCGATGAAACGAGTCTCCCGACTCAGCCTCGCGACACCCCCGGATATTTGTCAACCGTGAGACTACTGCCAAGGAGCGCGACGGACTGAGCGGGGAAAGAAGTTAATCGGGCCGTGACAATCGCCCGGCGCGTTAGCGCGTGGTGGCGCGACCGGTGTTGCGCGGGAGGGCGAACGAAACGCCCAGCGCGAGGATCGCGATGACGGCCGAAATCTCAAAAGCCCTTTGATAGCCCGCTGTTAGGGCCACCGCCTTGGAGGCGTGCGTCAGCATCGACGTCGTCCGGTCGGTGGCGACCGTCGCCAGGATCGCCAGCGCGAGGGAACCACCAACCTGACGGGCGGTGTTGAGCAGTCCCGAGGCGAGACCCGCGTCGGCCCGATCGACCCCGGACGTGGCGGCCATCGCCAAGGGCGCGAAGAGCAGACCCATCGCGAACGCGGTGACGACCGACGGCAAGAGGACGTGGGCGAAGAACGAGCTGTTGTGCTGGATGAGCGAGAGCCAGAAGAAGCCGAGCGCGGCGAGGGTCGCGCCCACCTGGAGCAGTGGCTTGACGCCGGTCTTCGCGAGAAGTCGTGACGAGATCTGTGCGCCGAGGATGATGGCGACCGCCGTGGGTACGAAGGCGACACCGGCCTTCACGGGACCGAAGCCCAAGACCGATTGGAAGAAGTAGGTCAAGAAATACCACATGGCGAAGAAGACGCCACCGACGAGGACCATGATGCCGTTCGCGGTCGAGAGAGGCCTCGAGCGGAAGATCCGGAACGGTACGAGCGGGTGCGAAGCGACCCTCGCTTCCCAGAAGCAGAAGATCGTCAACAAGACCAGTCCGCCAAGGAGCCATTCGAGCGTGAAGCTCGACGTCCACTTGTGCGTCGTCGTGTTCACCACCGCGTAGATCACCGAGGCCAGGCCACCGGTGACGAGCACGGAACCCGTGACGTCGAGTTTTGAGGTGGCGTCCTTGTTGCGCAACTCCTGGAGGTACAAAAGGGCCGCGGTGCCCGCGATGATCCCGAAGGGCACGTTGATGAAGAAGATCCAGCGCCACGAGACCGTTCCCGTCAAGATCCCGCCCAAGAGCGCGCCGACGGCGCCGCCCGCGCCGGCGACCGCACTCCACGCGCCGATGGCTTTGGGCAGTCGCGGACCGTGAAACGTCGTCACGATGATGGTCAAGGTGGCGGGTGAGAGAATCGCGCCGCCGAGACCTTGGATGGCTCGCACGACGATCATCTGCGTGCCGGAGTGTGCGACGCCCGCGCCGATGCTCGCGAGCGTGAAGATGCTCATGCCGACCAGGTACACGTTTCGACGACCGAAGTAGTCGGCCATGCGTCCGCCGAGGAGCAAGAAGCCCGCGAACGTCAAGACGTAGGCGTTGATCACCCACTGCGCACTCGAGTACGTGAAGTGAAGGTCCCGTCCCATTCGTGGCAGCGCCACGTTCACGATGGAGACGTCCAGCACGACCATGAACTGCGCGATGCAGGCAATCGACAGGATCATCCAGTCGGCCGCGTGGCGTTTTGGCGTTACGACGTCGACGGAGTTCTCAGACATTTTCTGAGTGTAATAGTGGGCTTGTCACATTCGACACGTGGAAAATAATGCGCTACGGCGATTTCGGCCACACTGGTAGGCATGGTTGCACAGTTCATTTTCACGATGCGAGACCTTCGTCGGTTCTACCCGCCGGATCGCGAAGTGCTGAAGGGAATCAATCTCTCCTTCTATCCCGGCGCGAAGATCGGCGTCATCGGCGCGAACGGTTCGGGCAAATCCTCACTGCTGCGAATCATGGCCGGACTCGACGATGGATTCAGTGGCGAAGCACGCCTCACACCAGGATTCAGCGTGGGCTACCTCTCCCAAGAGCCGCAACTCGACGAGTCGAAGGACGTGGTGGGTAACGTCGCCGACGGCGTCGCTGAACAGCGAGATCTCCTCCTTCGATTCAACGAAGTCTGCGCCGCGATGGCCGATCCCGACGCTGACTTCGACGCGCTCTTGAGTGAGCAGTCCGATCTACAGACCAAGATCGACGCCGCGAACGCGTGGGACTTGGAACGCACGCTCGAGATCGCGATGGACGCACTTCGCCTCCCCGCGCCCGACGCGCAGGTGTCGACCCTGTCGGGCGGCGAGCGCCGTCGCGTGGCGCTGTGCCGACTGTTGCTCTCCAAGCCGGACCTGCTCTTGCTCGACGAGCCCACCAACCACCTCGACGCCGAATCCGTGGCGTGGCTGGAGCGCACCTTGCAGGAGTACAGCGGCACCGTCGTCGCCATCACCCACGACCGCTACTTCCTCGACAACGCCGCGCAGTGGATTCTCGAGTTAGATCGCGGCCACGGCATTCCGTGGGAGGGTAACTACTCGTCATGGCTTGAGCAGAAGCAGGCTCGACTCGCCGCCGAGGAGAAGGCCGACAAGGTCCGTCAGGCATCCCTGGAGCGTGAGCTCGAGTGGATACGTCTTTCGCCGCGCGCACGTCAAAGCAAAGGAAAGGCGCGCGTCAGCTCGTTCAACGAACTCGTCGCCGAGTCCGAGGCGGCCGATCGACGCGCAGACCGTCTCGAGATCGCGATACCGCCGGGCCCGAGGCTCGGCGACGTCGTCGTCAACGCGTCGGGTCTAACGAAGGGCTTCGAAGAGCGCCTCTTGATCGAAGACCTCACGTTCCTCCTTCCTCCCGGCGGCATCGTCGGGGTCATCGGTCCCAACGGCGCCGGCAAGACCACCCTGTTTCGCATGATGGTGGGTGAGGAGAAGCCCGACGCGGGTTCCATTGAGATCGGCTCCACGGTCCAGTTCGCGTACGTCGACCAGTCGCGTGACACCTTGAACGCCGAGAACACCGTCTTTGACGAGATCAGCGGCGGACAGGAACACATGGTGGTCGGATCGCGCGAGATCCACGCGCGCGCGTACGTGGCGAGTTTTGGCTTCAAGGGCAGTGACCAACAGAAGAACGTCGGCGAGATCTCGGGTGGCGAGCGAAATCGTGTGCAACTCGCGAAGGTGCTGCGAAGTGCCGGCAACGTGCTCCTCCTCGACGAACCCACGAACGACCTTGACGTCGACACCCTTCGCGCACTGGAAGACGGATTGCTGTCGTTTCCCGGTTGCGTCGTCGTGATCAGTCACGATCGCTGGTTCTTGGACCGGATCGCCACGCACGTCCTCGCGTTCGAGGACGACGCGGTCGTGCGCTGGTTCGAGGGAAACTTCTCGGACTACGAAGCCGATCGCCATAAGCGCCTCGGCACTGACGCTGACCAGCCCCATCGCCTCCGCTACAAGCCGATAACCCGCTCCTAGGGCGAGACCAGTTGTTCGACCTAAGGTTCACCCTGTGGCAAAAGGCACCGACTACGCGACGTACTTACGCATCAACGATCTCCTAAAGCTGCAGATTCCCCTCACCGACGACGCGCCCGACGAGCTGTTGTTCATCGTCGTGCACCAGTCCTACGAACTCTGGTTCAAAGTGATGGTCGATGAACTCACTCGCGCGGCGAGCGTTCTTCACGAGAATGAGCCGTGGCGCGCCGTCTCGCATCTGCGGCGAACGGTGGAGATCGAAGAGCTGCTGCTCACCCATCTTCGACTTCTCGACACCATGTCACCCGAAGGCTTCTTGGAGTTTCGCGATCCTCTCGACCCCGCGTCGGGCTTCCAGTCCTTCCAGTTTCGTGCCATCGAGTTCCTGAGCGGCGGCGGCCGTAAGGCCGTGTTGGACTTCGAGTTCTTCGACGACGAACAACGAGCGTGGTTGCGCGCGATAAGTGAGATCCCGAGCGTCTGGACGGGATTCGAACACGCTCTTCGACTCACCCTTGGTGCGCCCAACGACGATCTCCTCGACGTCGTTCGCGCGCTCTACCTGTCACACACCGACGCCGCGAGAACGGCGCTGCACACGGTCGCGGAGCTGCTCATGGACCACGACGAGAATCTCGCGGTCTGGCGTCACCAGCACATGTTGATGGCGGGCCGTCAGATCGGTCGACGCCCCGGCACGGGCGGCAGTGAGGGCATGGCGTACCTTGACACCACCTTGAATCAACGTCTCTACCCCGTGCTCTGGGAAGTGAGGTCCGTACTGTGATCACTCGTGAGGACTGCGTCGCCCTCGACACGAAGGACGTGCTGGCGCCGCTGCGCGACGAGTTCCTGCTCAACGAGAACGAGATCTACCTCGACGGTAACTCGCTCGGTCCCGTCTCGCGCGCGGTGACGATGCGCGTGAACGAGGTGCTGAACGAAGAGTGGGGTCGAGGCCTCGTGCGAGGTTGGAGCAAGAGTGGGTGGATGGCGATGCCCACACGTCTCGGCAACCGCCTCGCGCCGCTTATCGGTGCAGAATCCGGTGAAGTGCTCGTCGCGGACACGCTCACCTTTCTGCTCGCGAAACTCATCGGTGGCGCGCTCGAGTTGCGAAAGGACCGTTCGATCGTCTTGACGGACGTCGCGAACTTTCACTCCGACCTCTATATCGTGCGAGCGATGGCCGCGCGCGCGGGACGCCCCATTACGGTGAAAGCCATCGAACGAAGTGCGCTCGAGAGTGAGTTGAACGAGGATGTCGCGCTCGTCATGCTGACCCACGTCGACTTTCGAAGTGGCGAGATGCTCGACCTCAAGGGCATCACGACCAAGGTCCACGACGCGGGCGCGCTGATGTTGTGGGACTTCGCCCACTCCGCGGGCGCGGTGCCCCTTGACGTCACGGGCGCCAACGTCGACTTCGCCGCCGGCTGCGGCTACAAGTACTTGAACGGAGGTCCCGGATCGCCAGCCTTCGTCTACGTACGAAAGTCCTGGCAGGGACTGTTGGAGAACCCACTACCGGGCTGGCTCGGTCACGCCAGGCCCTTCGACTTCGAGCTCGACTACGAACCGGCCGAAGGGATGCAGGCCTTCGTCACGTCGTCGCCCTCGATCGTCGCGTTGGCGGCTCTCGACGGGGCACTCGACGTCTGGGACCGCGCCTCGATGGACGAGGTGCGGATGAAGAGCCTGCAACTCACCGACTTCTTTATTGAACTCGTCGAAGAGAGACTGCCCGGCGTCTTCGAGATCGTCACGCCCCGAGAGCACGCGCAGCGAGGAAGTCAAGTCGCGCTTCGTCACGCCGACTCCTACGGCGTCATCCAGTCGCTCCTTGAACGCGGGGTGATCGGTGACTTCCGCGACCCCGACATCGCACGTTTCGGCTTCACGCCCCTCTACGTGCGCTTCGTGGACGTCTTCGACGCGGTCGAGATCCTCGTCGACGTGATGGAGGGGGAGTCGTTCCGCGACGCAAAGTTCTCGGTACGAAACGCCGTCACCTAGTCGCCCCTGGAGCGCTGTCGAAGATACGTGTCGAGCGTGCGTTGGTTGGCGACACGAACCGGAACGATAGAGGGAAGGTTGTCAAGGGGGTACGCCCTCGCGGGCCCTTCCGGTCCGTCTTCAAGCAGCGACCCACCGATCACGCTCGCGACGTAGCCGTGCGCGCACATCGTGCCCGTCGGCGTACCTTCTTGGATGAACGTCACGAACTCGCGCACCACGGTGACGTCGAGACCAGTCTTCTCTCGAACGATGCGCAGCGCTGCCGCTTCGGGCCCCTCACCGGGCGCACAGGGATCGCTCGGTAGCGACGCGGGGGATTCGGGCGTTCCTCCTTGAGGGTGGATGAAGACGATCTCTCCCGCGTCGGTTTCAACGACGACGAGAGCGCCGTGATAGTCGAACGCGCTTTCCTCGAACTCCATGAAGGGAACTTACGACGACTTTCGTACGTCCAACTTCGAGTTCATGAAATCTCCTTCGACACCAACCCGCGGCCAATTTCGACTCAGTCAGGTCCAGAACCGGTCTCCGTCGGCTGTCGAGGGGGAGACGTGCGCGTCCTCATGGCCTCTCATCAGGTGGTACGCCGAACTGCTCCGACGTGCTTGACAAACGACTGATAACGATATATCGTTATCAGTATCAAACTATCGAAAGGATACGTTTATGAGAAATCGAGAATTCGATCACTCGCCAAAGGGGCGAGAAGGTAACAATGAAGCTGCCGAAGCAAAGCTCTTCGCAGGCCGTAGTGGCAGAAACCGTCGTCACGGCCCGCGTCACGAAGGTGGGAGAGGCGAGCACCTACGAGGTCGAGGACCCTCCATGAGGGGAGGTCGGGGTCGTCGAGGCGACGTCCGAGTTGCCATCCTGGCCCTGCTCGAGGAGCGACCGATGCACGGATACGAAATGATGCAGGAACTGTCTGAGCGGACCCAAGGTCTGTGGCAGCCGAGTCCCGGGTCGATCTACCCGGCACTACAGCTCTTGGAGGATCAGGGTCTTGTTCGCTCGGAGAGCGCTGAAGGTCGTCGTCAGTTCACGTTGACCGACGCAGGTCGCGCCGAGTTACAGTCGCGTTCGGAACGTACGGCGCCGTGGGAGACGATGGTCCGTCAAGCGGACCAGGGCGACATGGCCATCACCCAGGCCCTTCGACAGGTGGCGGTCGCTGTCACGCAAGTAGCGCAGGCGGGAACCGCCGATCAAAAGGCGCGCGCCGGCGAGCTGCTCACTGAACTCCGTCGCCAGATGTACCTGCTCCTGGCAGAGCCGCTGGCACCCAAGGCCGAGTGAGTTGCGAAGCGAAACAAACTCGCTTCGATAAGTCGTTCGATGCCCGGATCCATTACGGAACCGGGCGTCGAAAACTTTAAGTTCGCAATCTCCTCAGATCCTGCGACGGCGAAGAGTGCGACCAACGTAGCGACCGATCGTCCACAGGCCGCCGAGGGTGAGTACCGCAAAGAGTGCAGGTCCGGCCAGTCGCACGAGCCACTGAAATCCAGCCAGAAAGCCTTTGACACTGTCGTGCCAGGCCTTGGCGAAACCAGAAAGTGAAGACGACTTGTGCACGTGGTGCCCACTTTCCGCGACGTTCACCGTGAGTGTTCCGTACGTGGTCTCGTGGCTTAGGACGTTGAGTTGTCCTTGGAGTTGTTCGATTTGGCTCTGTAAACCGTCCAACTGACTTTGTACCGCCAGAATGCCGTTGATCGTGGTGGCCTTGGTCATGATGACGAGGTACTGCCGGCGACTCGCGTCGAGTGCCGTGATGTGAGCTTGGAGGTCGACGTACTGAGCGGTGACGTCATTGGATGACGTTCTCACCGATGTCTCGTGTCCGACGCCCTGCGCCTGCGCGACGAGTTTCGCGAAGTTCTTTTGCGGGACCTCTACGACGATCGTGCCGAAGGAGAACTTGCCGAGCGTACGAGAACCCACGTTGGCTTGAGTGCTCGAAACGAAGCCTCCGTCCCTCGTCGCCAGCTTGCTGAGCGTAGAAAAAGCCCTTTCCACGTGGCCCTTACGTACCTTCAACGACATCGATCCTGTCGATTCGATCTTTTGTGAGACCGTGTTCGTCGACGCGCTCTTGGTCGACGCTGTCGCACCCGATGCCGTGAGGGCCTCACCATTCCCGTGACTCGGCGATGGCGTCGAAGGCGACGCGAAGCCCGAGCCACTCACCGTTGAAAGCTGCTTTGCGGAGTTGGAGGGTGGGAGCGTGGCACCAGATACGACGGTCCGATTGGGACTACTTTCACTTCGAATGAGCGGCACAGAAACGCCGGCGACGACAACGACGATCGCGGCGGCCACCAGATACGTTCGTCCCCGACTCGGTTCACTGATCAGTGTTGGGACGCGGTTCGATCGTTTGGGAGGTTCGATCGCTTCGGCCTCGGCCAGGATGCGGTCAGAAGCCCTCGTGGAGACTTCGAACTCATTGGCGGCTTCGTTCAACGCTTTGCTGAGGACGTCTTCGTCGATCATGGTCATCCGTTCACCTCTTGACTAGTAGTGGCCATCCGTGAGGATTCCGATTTGAGTGCTGGGTGAAGGGCAAGTCGCGTACGAGCCTCGTTGAGTCGAGACTTCACCGTTCCTTGTTTGCGAGCAATGGCGATGGCGATCTCACGTTCACTCAGATCGGCGTAGTAGCGCAGCACGACGACGACGCGGAGGTGGACCGGCAGGTCGCGAAGCGCGGTCATCACGTCATTCGATAGCGCGACGCGCCCGGGCAGGTCGTCGAACGCGGCAACGTCCACCAGGTTCACGTCGTTGACGCGCCCGTCTCGCCGCGGGATGTCGTGGCGAAGTTTGGAGTTACACGTGTTGACGACGACGCGGTAGAGCCACGGCTTGAAGCTGGACTCCTTTGAAAGAGAGTCACGAAACTTCCACGCGCGAAGAAAGGATTCCTGCACCGCGTCCTCGGCGTCGAGTCGATTACCGAGGATCAGATACGCGGTTCGAACGGACTGGGGATAGCACTCCGCCAGCCACGACTGAAGATCGTCCACGACGGTAGAGCCTTCCACTTAACCGACCGTCTTCGGTCGGGGAGAGGGAGAAACGCGTCGCATGTCTGTAGAGACGCGCGGAGCCCCGAAAAGGTTCGCGAGTTTTGTCGTTTTCATCAAAACACCCCCCTGTACTGGAACCTGTCCAGTACAGGGGGGTGTTTACAACCTAGAGAACAGATTTCTTCGCCGTCTAACTACACGTCGAGACAAATCTCGAGTTTTTCGCCGTGGACTGGCTCGCACCCGAGCAACGCGACCTGGGTAGGGAGCAAAAACCTCAGTTCGTCATTGGGCGCGACACATGAAGAGATCGGTCGCGATTCCGACAGTGACGGATCCACCTTGGCCACTAAGGACGTCGGCAACCTCTCTTAGTAGCGCGTCTCTCTGGTCATCTTCGATGATTCGATAGGCCGAGAGCGACGAAAGGAAGTCAAGGTACAAGGAGGTCGAGAAGCGCTGTTCTCGTCGATAGCGACGGCTCACGAAATCGGTGAATCGAGCGTCATTCTGTAAGTCGAACGCAGGCCATCCTTCGACCAACTCAATCTCACCTTCGAAGTCGTGGAACGGTCTCTCACTCGGCGTGTGTCCGAACTCGTCGACCTGGTAGCGATGATCAATGTCAAGCAGTAAGTCCTGCGTAAGTGGTTCGGTGAGTGCGTACACGTTCCAAAAGAGCGCCATCGCGCCACCGTCGTTCAACGCGGCGTGGGCGTGGTCCCAGCGTGTCTTCTCATCGACCCAATGCCACGATTGAGCTGCAAGGAGAAGGTCAAAGGACTCCGTGGGTTCCCATGTTTCGAACGAGGCGCCAATGACGCTCACGGACGGAAACCTCGCGGACTGCCGGGCTAGTTCCGCTGCCATACGCGGGTCGGGTTCGAGACACGTGAGGTTCACACCGCGTTGCGCGAACGAGACGGTCGCCTTACCGGTGCCTGCGCCAACTTCTAACGCCCGTTCTACCTGTCCGGCGTACGTCAAGACGTCGGTGACGAGTTCATCCGGGTAGCCCGGTCGCGCGGCTTGGTACTGCGCCACCGCTTCGCCGAAGACACCTCGGCGCTCTCTGGTCATGTGCTCACCTGAGTAATCGGGACGTTGCTGTCTAACATGTTTCGTCTCACTGCGAGAAGATTATGGTTCGATCACCGACGAGGGCGACGCGGTCTTCGGCGACGAGCCGCACAGCTCGAGCGAGGACGCTCCGCTCCACGTCACGACCGAGTGAGATCAGATCCTTGGGTAGGCGCGCGTGGCTGACGCGCACGACGTCCTGGTCGATGATGGGGCCCTCATCGAGGTCGGACGTGACGAAGTGCGCGGTCGCACCGATGAGCTTCACGCCGCGTTCGTACGCCTGGTGATAAGGACGTGCTCCCTTGAATCCTGGCAAGAACGAGTGGTGGATGTTGATGATGCGACCGCTCAAATCAGAGCAGAGCTCTGGCGAGAGCACCTGCATGTAGCGCGCCAGGACGACGAAGTCGACGTCGAGATCGACGAGTACGGCGCGGAGTTCGATTTCGGCGTCGATCTTGGTTTCCGCCGTGACCGGAATCTCGTGGTAGGGGATGTTGTAGCGCGCGGCGAGCGGCGCGCAGTCGGGATGGTTGCTCACGACTGCGGCGATGTCGAGCGGAAGCTCGTTGTGTTCACGCCGATAGAGCAGTTCGGCGAGACAGTGGTCGTATCGCGAGACCATGACGAGCGCTCTTCGTCGCGCGTCTTCGAGACGGATGCCCAGTTTTGGCGAGAAGGACGCGAGGTCGCCCTCCAATCGTGATCGAACCGACGCGATGTCGCCCGTCGGCGTCTCGAAGCGAGTCCTCATGCAGAACTGCCCGGTGACGGGATCGGTGAACTGATCGTTCTCGAGGATGTTGCCGTCGATCCCTACGATGGCGGTGCTCGCGGCGCGTACGATGCCCGGCACGTCGACGCACTGGAGCGTCACGATGAAGTTGACCATGACCGTCCTCCTCACCTCTCAGCGTAGGAGGTGGCGACCGAGAGCTTCCGGTCGTTCGTTGACGCGTTGTTTTGTCGACGTCGCTTTGACGGCAACGAGCTACTTCTTGTAGGCGAAGAAACCCTGTCCGGACTTTCGACCCATGAGCCCGGCCTGGGTCATGCGCGAGAGAAGTGGTGGTGGCGCGAGATGTGGCTCCTTGAACTCTTCGTAGAGCGACTCGGCGACGGCCATCGTCGTGTCGAGACCAATGAGGTCGGTGAGCGCGAGTGGGCCCATGGGGTGCGCGCAGCCGACCATCATGCCGGTGTCGATGTCCTCGGCGCTCGCGAAGCCCGACTCGAGCATCCGAATCGCGGAGAGGAGATAGGGGATCAGGAGCGCGTTCACCACGAATCCGGCGCGGTCGGGTGACGTGATGACCCTCTTGTTGAGCGACTCCGTTGCGTACGAGCGAGCTCGGGCCGTCGTCTCTGGACTCGTCAAGAGCGACGAGATTAGTTCCACCAGTTTCAACACCGGCACGGGATTGAAGAAGTGCATCCCTATCACCTGCTCGGGGCGGTTGGTGGCCATGGCGAGCTTGATGATGGGTATCGACGACGTGTTGGTCGCCAGGATGGCGCCCGGGTCCTTCACGGCGGCGTCGATCTTTCGAAAGACGTCGAGTTTCACCTCTTCGTTCTCGGCGACGGCTTCGATGACGAGTTCACGGTCGGCGAGCTCGGAGAAGTCCGTCGTGAAGGAGAGATTGTCACGGATCCGACGGGACTCTTCTTCGGCCATTTTCGACGACGTCACGGCTCGTAGAAGCGACTTCTCGACGCGCTCGACGCCTTTTTCCATCGCGACAGCGTCTTGTTCGACGACGACAACGTTCGCGCCAGCGCGCGCGGTCACTTCGGCGATGCCCGATCCCATAAGACCGCAACCCACTACACCAATACGATCCATTCGGACCTCCTCGAGTCGAGAGGCAGGGCTTCTCGCGCACCGAGTCTAGGACGGCCCTCGAAAGTGTCTTGGCCCGACACGCGCGTGGAGGCGTCGCGGCCACGAAGCGACGCTCGGTCGGTGACTACGATTGACGACGAGTGAGTAGGACTCACCACGCGATCTACGAAGGAGCCACCCCATGGACACGGTCAACGTCATCGTTGAAATTCCGCGTTTCAGCCAGAACAAGTACGAGTACGACCACGACACCAACACCATCAAGTTGGACCGACACCTCGTCGTGTCGATGGGCTACCCGGCGGAGTACGGCTTCATTCCCGACACCTTGGGCGGCGACGGCGATCCCCTCGACGCGCTCGTGCTCACCGAGTTTCCGACCTTCCCGGGATGTCTCATCGAAGTGAAGATCCTCGGCATGTGCATCATGACCGATGAGAACGGTGAGGACGGCAAACTCCTCACCGTGCCCAACTACGACCCGAAGTGGAAGTCGGCCACCGACATCGGTGACGTACCAAAGGACGTCCTCGACCGGATCAGCCACTTCTTCACCGTTTACAAGGACCTCGACGAAGGCAAGTGGGTCAAGGTCGAGAACTGGGTTGGTCGCGCGGAAGCACTCGCCGAACTTGAAGCGTCGAGAGAGCGTTTCGTTCCCTAATCCGCAGTTCGGACGATGTCGAGTCGATGCACGCCTCGTTGAGGCGAAGCGTTACGACAAGAGAGAACTTGGTTCCTTGCGGATCGCGGCCTCGGCCAACACCGTGAGAGCCGTGAACCACTCGTCCGCGTTGACCGACAGCGCGTGCTCACCCTCGAGTTCGATCTGACCGAAGAAGAGGGCGTACCAAATACGCGCGAAGGCAACCGCGCTCATGCCCTCGGCGAGAAGATGCTTGTCCTCGAGGGGCTTCACTCGACTCACGATGCGCGTCGCCACTTCCTTTTTCGCTTCGGCGATGCCGGCCGACGCGGTGGGGTTGTGACGAGCGAACGACATGCTCTCGATGCGCTGGATGCGCGCCTCGGTACGAGCGGGGACCTGGGCGTCGGCGATGATGATGCGCAGCGCCTGGCGTAGATCTTCCGTCGTCTCTACGTCCTCGAGGGGATGAGTGAACGTCTCGGCGAGACCGAGCAGGACCTCGCGGAAGCGGTGCACGATGGCGCACGCAATGAGGTCTTCGCGATCGTCGAAGTAGCTGTAGAGCAACGCCACCGAGATCTTCGCGTCGTAGGCAACGCGCTTCACGCGGAACTGCGTCATCCCGTTGAGCTCGATTTCGTGCGCGGCCGACTCCAAAATCTTGTCACGAGTCATTGAGGAAGTTTACAACGAGCGCTCGTGTGAGAACTCTCGCCCGATGCTTCTCAGCGCGGAGGCTGCGGTGGCCAGCCGGGAATGGGGCCCCGACCAGAGGGAAAGCGAACGTTCTTCGCGCGCACGAACTCGTGCAATGTCTCGGGTCCGTACTCACGGCCGTAGCCACTGCCCTTCACGCCGCCAAAGGGCGAGCCGATGAAGTTTCGTCTCGTGTAGTTGTTCACGAACACCATTCCGACCTCGAGTCGTTGCGCCAGTCGAGCCGCGCGCGCTTCGTCGCGCGTGCAGATTGCCGCAGTGAGGCCGTAGGGCGAGTCGTTCGCGATCTCGATCGCTTCGTCGTCGGTGCGAAAGCGCAGTAGCGAGGCGACGGGTCCGAAGATCTCTTCTTGCGCGATAGACATCTTCGTCGTGACGTCACCGAAGACGTGCGGCGCGACGAAGTAGCCCTCAGCGAAGCGGTCGTCGTCAGGAATCGTGCCCTTGAAGAGGAGTGTCGCGCCGTCATCGATACCGAGTTGGATGAAGTGACGCACACGTTCGTACTGCTTGGCGTCGACCAGGGGACCAACGTCGGTGGCCCCTTCGAGTGGGTCACCCACCGCCAACACCGCTGTCTTGTCGACGAAGCGTTGTGCGAACTCGTCGTAGATCGAATCGTGCACGAGGATGCGCGACGTCGACGTACAGGCTTCGCCTTGGTTGTAGAACATGCCCTCGATCGCGATGGCCACGGCACTTTCAACGTCGGCGTCGTCGAGGACGAGCAGGGCGTTCTTGCCGCCGAGCTCCATTGTCGCGAACGTCAAGTTCTTCGCCGCGCCCTCCATGACTTTGCGGCCCGTGGCCGTCGAGCCCGTGAAGGAGATTCGCTCGACGCAGGGGTGGGCGACCAACGAGGCGCCGGCGGACATGCCGCTCACGGCGTTGATCACGCCGGGGGGCAGTACTTCGTTGGCGATCTCCGTCAGTCGCAGCACCGTCAGCGGCGCCTGTTCGCCTGGCTTGATCACGACGGTGTTGCCGACCGCCAACGCAGGCGCGCACTTCTTTGAGAAGTGGATGGGCGGCCAGTTGAAGGGAAGGATCGCGGCCACGACGCCGTAAGGCTCGTAGGTGACCCGGGCCTCGATAGGACCTTGGTCGAGTATCTCACCACGCACGTAGTCGGTGATACCGGCGTAGTAGTCGAAACTCGAGTGACACGAGAGGACGTCGATTCGAAGGGCGTCTCGTTTCGGCTTGCCAACCTCGCGCGCACAGAGCTCGGCCAGCTCGTCCGCGTGGTCTCGGATGCGCTGGGCCACTTCGCGCATCAACGCGCCGCGTTCTTTTGGTGAGAGGTAGCGCCAGACGTCCTCGTACGCCCGACGCGAATCCATTACTGCGCGGTCCACTTGCGCGTCACTCGCGATCGCGACACTCGCGAGCGGCTGTGCGTTGGACGCTTCGAGGACCTCAAAGGTAGCGCCAGGGTCGTCCTCGATGAAGGCGCCGCCGATGAACGACTGCCACACGGGGCGGCGAAGGAGCAACGCGTCGGTAACGCTCGATTTGGTGGAGCGTTGGTCTTCGGTGGTGGTCATGGCATCTCGTTTCGTCTACTTCGCTGGTGCACGGTTCACTTACAATTCGAGGCTAGTCAGGGGCTGCGAGAACGCTCCACGCGGCACGCGCCTTTAAACGCGCACTACTCGAGGACGCCATCCATTACGACGGTGTCGAGGCGTCCCATGATCTCGTCGAGTTCGGGTGTGGGCGCGTAGGCGCGCCGAAGGTCGACGAGCGTCGCGATGGACGCGCTGTCCACTCGACCACTCGCGACGAAACCGGTCGTTGGATCGCGAAGTATCGCGTAGTGGTCGTGGGCCTCTGCTTCACTGAGGTTGAGAAGGCGTACTGCTGCGTCGATGACGTCCGACTCCCTGTCGCCAGCGATGATCTCGTTCGACGTCTCGAGCAGCGCGTCAGCGAATCGCTGGCTCACCGCCATCTCGTCGTCACTCCGATTCGCCATTGTCGCAAGGACCGTGCCGTAGTAGGGACCGAGGTCCGCAACGCGACTCACGAGCGAGCACCCAGCACCGTGGGCGCGAAGTTCGTTGCCGGCGTTCAAGATGGTCACGGCGCACGTGCCGGCGATCAGCGCGTCCGTCCTTCGAGGTGTCGAGCCCAGCGATTCGATTTCGTAGTCACCAGGGCGTAGACCGGCCCTCTCGAGTAGAGCGTAGGCCACGAACGCAAACCCCGATTGGGGTACGTCGACGGCGAGGACGCTGCCGCGAAGTTGCGACGTGTCAGCGACGCTCGGCGCCGTCCAGAGAGACAGACCGAGGCCACGGTCTATCCCGCGCACGATCTGCAAGGGAATACTTCGTTTCAGGGGATTCGCTGACAAGAAGTGATAGGCGAGCACGTTGTCGGGACTCGTGAAGACGACGTCGAAGTCGCCGGCTTCGAGTGACGTGAACTGCGCTGGCGAAGAAGGCACCAACGACTCGCTCACGGCAAGTCCGGCGCGATCGAGCGCTCCCGATGAGCGCGCGAGGTCGATCAAAAGAGAGGGCGTGAACGTCCCCACGTTGAGCTGTTCGTTGCGACTTGCCACGGTACGTCGAGCGTTACAGCTCGCTGGCCCAATCGCGCGTCTGGAGGATCTCCGCCATCCGCGCCAAGAATCGAGCGGCGTACGCACCGTCGATGACGCGGTGGTCGAAGGTCAGGGCGAGGTTGCCGACCGAGTGGATGGCGATCGCCTCGTTGCGCGAGCTGTCCATGACGACGACGGGCTTTCGAATGACGCCGTCCGTGGCGAGGATCGCCACCTGTGGTTGGTTGATGATCGCGCCCGTCATCAGAGTGCCGAAGGGTCCGGGGTTCGTGATGGTGAACGTGCCGTGGGCCATGTCGTCGACGGTGAGTTTCTTCGTGCGCGCGCCTTCGGCGAGTTCGCGTATCTTTCGTGCGATCGATCGTAGGTCGTACCCGTCGGCGCGTTGCACCACCGGTACGACAAGGCCACTGCCGTCGAGGTCGACGGCGATGCCGAGATTCAGATCGTGGTGCACTATCAGTGCGTCGTCACCGACCGAACCGTTCAGGTGCGGGAAATCACGCAGTGCCGCGAGTGCCGCCAGTGCGTTAAAGGGTAAGTACGTGAGGGAGAAGCCCTCTTTCTCCTTGAACGCGGCGCCGTGCGAACGACGTACGACTTCGACGGTCTCGTAGTCGACCTCCTTCACCATCAGCGTGTGCGCGGACGTCGACTTCGAGCGCGTCATATGTTCCGCCGTGAGTCGGCGGATCTTCGTGAAGGGAATGATCTCGTCGCCCGACGTCGCAGAACCACCTGCTCCTTCACCAATCAATGCTTCGACGTCGCGACGGGTAACGCGACCGTCGGGGCCACTCCCGCGCACCGAAGACGCGTCGAGGTTGTTCTCACGCAACAGTTTTCGAACTACCGGTGACAGTGCGGCACCTGCGCTCGTTCCCGGAGTCTCCACCCTGTTCTTTACGAAGGCGAGCACGTCATCACGGGTGAGACGTCCTTGGGGCCCGGTTCCTGGAACGTCACTGGCGTTCAGTTGGTGTTCGGCGAGGAGACGGCGAACGACAGGAGAGACGTGGCCCCCGGTGTCATTCGAGGGCCCCACGTTGGGACGCGTTGTCGACGTCGCGGTCGAGGACGTGGCGGACGCCGTTGACGGTGCGGCTGCGATCGTGCTGGACGCGTCGAGGGCGTCATCGTCGCCGATAACGGCGAGCAGCGTGCCGACGTCGACCGTCTCACCTTCGGCGACGAGGATCCTCGTGAGGACACCGTCTGCCGGTGCCGGGATCTCGGTGTCGACCTTGTCAGTGGAGACCTCGAAGAGCGTCTCACCGCGCTTGACGGTGTCGCCTTCGTTCTTGAACCACTTGGTGACGGTCCCGTCGGCGACCGTCTCGCCGAGCTGCGGCATCGTGACTCTAGGCATCGTGAAGACTCGTCCGTCGGACTACTCGACTCATCACGCGACGTTCGCAACGTGAAGGCGTTCGGCCATCCAGTCGGCGCCTTGGGGACGATGGCGGTAGATGACGTTGGCTGCCCCGTGGTTGCCCTCTTCGAGCAAGAGGAGTTCGCTTTCGCCGCGCGCTTCGCTCGCCAAGCGCTCGCCATCTTGCCAGGGGAAGAGCCGGTCGCGCTTTCCCATGATCACGAGCAGCGGCGTCGTGATGTTGTTCGCGTGGCCCTCGAGCGTCATGTCCCACGCGCGCTTCTCCGCCTCTTCTGGCGTCGAACTGAACGAGCGCACTTGGAAAGCGTGGCGCGTGAGGGGGTTGAGGTTCGACCACGAGGCACCCATGTTGTACGGACCGGCCAGCGAGATCGTTCCCTTGATGGGCAAGTCCGAGCTCGCCATGCGCGCGGCGTAGAAGCCGCCGAGGCTGACACCCCAGACGCCGAGCCGATCGCTGTCGACGTCGGTCATCGTCGCGAGGTGTTCGACCACGACCTCGCCGACCCGGTCCCATTCAGGTCGAATCGCGAGCGTGTACTCCGCTTCGCCCTGGCCTGGACCGTCGAGTGAGAACGTCGCCATGCCGCGATCGAGAAACGCGCGTTCGATCTCGCGGAACTCCTCTTTCGTGGAGTCGAGTCCGGGGATAAGGATGACCGTCGGGTGTGGACCGTCGGTGTCGGGCGTTCGAAAGAGGGCGACCATCTTCGATCCCTCGAAGGCGATCTCTTCTCGGCGACCGGGCGGGACGAAGAGTGGTGTCGCGCGGTTGAGGGCGTCGACCGCGCGCAGGTGCGCCGCCTTGGCCTGATCGGGGTCGTGGACGAAGAGGAACTTGCCGAAGTGAAAATACGTCGCGGCACGTGCGTAGAACTCACCGGCACTGAGCGTGTGCCCACCAGCGAGCGCCGCCTCGGCGAGGCCGAAGTGTACTTCGGCGCCCGCGCACCACGCCGCGCACCAATCGTCCCAGTGTTCGAGGTCTTTGGTGATGCGCGCGTAGTCACTCACTTCAACGCCGTTCGAGCAAAAGCGTGGCTCCCAGTTCGCCACGGCAGTTTCCACCAGAACGTCTGCCATGTTTCCCCCTAGTGGACCGCTGATTGATGCCGATGGTAATGGACTTCTGAGTGCGCTGAACAGTGCTAAATCATTGAATTCTTTTCATGCTGCTGCGGTTGACGGGCTATCACCACGTCGTTATGGTTAGCCCATCACTCACCGAGTGATCGGACCTGGACATCTGCAGTGGGGAGGCGCCGGGGACGTATAACGCTGGGGGAAACTATGAATAGAAAAGGAAGATATCTTCGCGCGCTGGGTGTGACTTCGGTTGCTCTCGCGTCGTTGGCGATGATGGCCACGTCGAGCGGAGCGTCGAGCAGCACGATCGCCAAGGGCAAACCGGTGACGATTGGCATTTCACTTTCGCTCTCGGGTGACTTCTCCGCTGACGGCAGCGCCTTCAAGCAGGGTTATCAGCTCTGGGCCGACACCGTAAACAAGACCGGTGGACTCCTCGGTCACAAGGTCAAGCTCGACATCGTGTCGGACGCGTCCAGTCCTACGCAGGTCGTGACGAACTACCAGAAGTTGATCTCACTCGACCACGTGAACTTGACCGTCGGTCCGTTCTCGTCGTTGCTGAGCTTGCCAGCGGCAAAGGCCGTGGCGCGTTATGGCTACGCGATGGTGGAAGGAGCCGGCGGCGCGCCTTCGGTCTTCCAGGCCGGTCTGACCAACCTCTTCGACGTGTCAATGCCCGTCAAGGACTCGCTGGTGCCGTTCGCGAACTGGTTGGCCGCACTTCCGGCAAGCACGCGTCCTAAGACGGTCGCGTACGTGACCACGAATGACGCCTTCACTGAGCCTCAGATCCCGGTCGCGAAGGCGATCATCTCCAAAGCGGGCATCAAGACGGCGTACTACTCGGTCTTTCCCGCGGAGACGACGGACTACACCCCGATCGCTGACGCGGTAGCGGCCGCCAAGGCGCAGGTCGTGGTCCTTGGATCCGTTGACGTTCCGACGGTGTCTGCCTTCATGCAGGCGTTCGAGCAAGCCCACTACAACCCGAAGGTCTTCATCGCCACCGGCGGTCCCGACCAGGGCACGTCGTTCAGCTCGGTTGTCGGCATCAAGAACGCTGACGGAGTGATGGTTCCCAACGCGTGGTACGGCTCGGCGACGACGCCCGGTAGCCAAGCGATGGTTGCGGCCTACGTGAAGAAGTACGGCGGCTCAGCCTCGACGATCAGTGCGGACGTGGCCGAGGCCTACTCGGTTGGCCAGGTCATCAACCAAGCTGTCGTGGCGACGAAGGGCTTCGACAACTCGAAGATCATCGCGTACCTCCACTCGGGCGTCACCCTCACGACCGTGCAAGGTTCCGTGAAGTTCGACAAGCTCGGTGAGAACAACAGCGCCACGGCGTTCACCTTCCAGTGGCAGGGCAATAACTTCGTCCAGGTCAACCCGACGTCGAACTCGGCTTCCAAGCCGGTGCTGTTCCCGAAGCCGGTCTGGGGTAAGTAAGCCTTGAACAGTTCAGCGCTCATTCACGCCTTACTTGATGGCGTCCTCACCGGATCGGTGTACGCCCTCATGGCGACGGGGTTAACTCTCATCTTTGGAGTGATGAACATCATCAACATCGCTCAGGGAATCTTGGTGATTTTAGGTGCCTACCTGAGTTACTCGTTGTCGGTGCACTTTGGAATTGACCTCTTCGTTGGCTTGATCATCACGATCCCCACCCTTTTCGTGGTGGGGGTCGTGGTGGAGCGCTTGTTCATGGCCAGGCTGAAGGGGCCAGAACGGACGTCGATGTCCATTCTGGTCACCTACGCCATCTCCCTCATCATCGAGGGAGCGCTCAACATGATCTACTCCATCAACATCGTCCAACTAAAGGCGTGGTACGTCAACCGATCGTTTCGGATCTTCGGGATCTATCTCCCGTACATCTATCTGTTCGGCTTCATCCTCGCGGTCGCGCTGCTGGCGGCCCTGTACGTGATGCTGTACCGCACGCGATTCGGCGCGAGCGTTCGTGCCTCGCTGGCCGACCAGGTCGCCGCGGCGCTGGTGGGGATCAACGTCAAGCGCGTGTCGACCATCTGCTTCGGTCTCGGCATCGCGGTCACCGCCGCGGGCGGCATGGTGTACGGCGCAACCAACGCGTTCAACGCCAGTACGAGCTACGACTTGATCTCTCGACTCCTGACGATCATCGTCTTGGGCGGCATGGGCAGTCTCGGTGGCGCGTTATTGGCCGCCATCTTGATGGTGACCTTGGGCGACGTCGTGGCGGTGATCTGGTCGCCGATCTGGTCGAGCCCGACGTTCTTCTTGGTCCTCGTCGTCGTGTTGTCGTTGCGACCGCAGGGACTGTTCGGTAAGCAGTCGGCGAGGGTTGCTTGATGTCAAAGGTGAAACCTTCGTTTTGGGGTCTCGGGCTCGCCGCGCTCGTGGTGTTTCCCCTCATCGTGACGAACCCGACGTACACGTCGATCGGCGTCTTCACGCTCTTGTTCATGGCGTGCGCCACGTCGTGGAACATGTTCTCCGGTTACTCGGGCTACGTGTCGCTGGGCACGGCGATCTTCTACGGTTGTGGGGCGTACACCATGGCGCTCGTCTCCACGCACGCGCACATGGCCGGGGGTGCCGCTCAGTTCTGGCTCGTTCCCCTCGGCGGACTCGTCGCGATGGTGGTGGCGGTTCCGGTCGGCGCGATCGCGCTGCGCGTCCGCCGACACACCTTCGTCGTGATCACGATCGCGCTCTTCTTCGTCTTTCAACTCCTGGCCATCAACGCGTCCTTCACGGGCGGGGCCGCGGGGATCTCACTCCCGTTGATCCCTTGGCTTTTCAACTACTACAACTTGCCCTTCTACTACGTGGCGCTCGCCATGGTGATCTTCGCTACCGTGCTGTCGGCGTTGGTGCGACGCTCTCGATTCGGTCTACAGTTACTCGCCATCCGCGACGACGAGGATCGAGCGCTAGGACTCGGCGTTCGCGTGACGGCCGTCAAGATGACGGGCTTCACCATGTCGGCCTTCACTATCGGCATGGCGGGCGCGCTGTACGCCATGTTCATCGGCCAGATCTATCCGCAGTTCGTCTTTGAACCGAACTTTGACATCACCGTCGCACTGATGGCTTTCCTCGGCGGTTTCGGTACGCTCCTCGGCCCCCTTCTCGGTGGACTGATTCTCGAAGCGTCGCAGCAGTACTTGACGCTGTCATTTTCGAACGGCTCACTGTACTTGATCCTCTTTGGCGTCTTGTTCTTGCTCGTCATCCTCTTCATGCCCCAAGGCATCGTCCCCGCCGTCTCGAAGTGGTGGGCCGGTCGTGGCGAGAAGCGCGCGAGGCAGTCCCAGGCGGGCACGGCGGTGAGCACAGTGTCGACGAAGAGCACCAACCCCACGGTGGATCCCACGCCGGCCGGAGCGAAGCCCTGATGACGACACTGCTCGAAGCCAAGGACGTCTCGCGTTCATTCGGGGGAGTGAAAGCGTTGGCGGGCTGTTCTCTCAGCGTCGACAAAGGCAGCATCACCGGTCTCATTGGCCCAAACGGTTCAGGCAAGACCACCTTGTTCAACGTCATGACCGGTTACGTAAAGCCAGAAAAGGGCACTGTCTTCTTTGACGGTCACGACGTCACGAATGCCCGGCCCAACAAGATCTTCGCCCTCGGCGTCGGTCGCACGTTTCAGTTGACGAGAATCTTCGCGCGCATCAGCGTCATCGAGAACATGCTCGTCGCCACTCAGCGTGACGAGAGTTGGCTTCGCGGGCTTACACGTTCGAAGTCCTCGAAGTCCGAACTTGAGGCCGCCATGGAGTGGCTCGATTTCGTGGGTCTGGCGCGACTCGCCTCGATGCAGGCCGGATCGCTTTCCTACGGCCAGCGCAAGCTCCTGGAGCTGGCCTACGTGCTCGTCGCCGACCCCGACGTCATCTTGCTCGACGAGCCCGCGGGTGGCGTCAACTTGACGCTCATCAACGAGATCAGCGAGAAGATCCTCGCACTCAACAAGGGTGGCAAGACCTTCCTCATCGTCGAGCACAACATGGAGTTCGTGATGAAGATCTGCGACAAGGTGACCGTCATGCACCAGGGATGTGACCTCGTGACGGGCACGCCCGCTGAAGTGCGCGCCAATCCCGCCGTCTTGGACGCGTACCTCGGCAGCAGTGACGAACTCGACGAAGAGGACGTCAGTGCCTGAGTCGACCCCCTTTCTCCGCTTCGAAGGCGTGGTCGCCGGTTACGGCGGCGGCGACGTCATCAAGGGCGTCGACTTCGACGTGCCCCAAGGTGGCGTCACCTGCATCGTGGGACCGAACGGTTCCGGCAAGTCGACGTTGCTGAAGACCGTCAGTGGACTCGTGCGTCCGCGACTCGGCCAACTCTGGTTCAAGGGGACGCCACTCGTAGGTCTCACCCCTCGAGAGATCCTCCAGCTCGGCATCGTCCAGGTGCCCCAGAACCACAGCCTCTTTCGAGAGATGACGGTCCAGCAGAACGTCGAACTCGGCGCGTTCCTCGTGAAGGACAAGAAGGTCATCGCTCAGCGCTTGGCGCACGTCACCGAGATCTTTCCCATCGTCGCGGAACGCGCGAAGGACAAGGCCGGGAGCCTCTCGGGCGGTCAACAGCGACTCGTGGAGTTCGCGCGTTGCTTGATGTTGGAGCCAGAACTGGTGGTGCTCGACGAGCCGTCGATGGGTCTCGACCCGAAGACGCTCCGGTTGGTGTTCGACACGATCAAGTTGATGAATAAGGTCGGACGTACGGTACTGCTCGTCGAACAGAACGCCCGCCAGGCGCTGCGCATGAGTCACTACGCGGTGGTGTTGGAGAACGGACTACTGCGTCTCTCGGGCTCGGGGAGCGAAGTCCTCAACAATCCAGAGATCGGCGCGCTCTATCTCGGCGGCAGTATTCACGCGGCCGCACCGGACGCGGCAGCGACGCCAAGTGTACAGTAGGAGTTAACACATGAGCGATGAGACCCCCCGCGTCGGCTGGATCGGTTGTGGCCGTATGGGCACCGCCATGGCGAAGCGCTTGGTCGCAGCCAAGTACGACGTGACCGTCACCAATCGCACGCGCTCAAAGGCCGAGGTACTCGGTGAACAGGGCGCCACCGTCGTCGATCACCCACGAGACCTCGCGGACTGTGACGTGATCTTCATCATGGTCGCGGCCGACAAGGACCTGCTCGCCGTGACCACCGGTCCCGACGGGATACTTTCTGGCGCCGCGTCGCCGTCGGTCGTCATCGACTGTTCCACCGTGTCGTCGATGACGTCGGCACAAGTTCGCGCCGCACTGGCGGCGAAGGGGATCGAGTTCCTCGCGGCGCCGGTGAGCGGCAATCCGAAGGTCGTCGCCTCGGGCAAACTCACCCTCGCGGTGTCGGGAACGCGCGAGGCCTTCGACAAGGTCCAGCCCTACCTCGCCGAACTCGGTCACGGCGTCACGTACGTCGGCGACGACGAGGTCGCACGTCTCGTGAAGATCTGTCACAACATGTTCCTCGGTATCGTGACCCAGGCCATGGCCGAGATCACGGTGTTGGCGGAGCGCGGCGGCATCCCGCGCAGCGCCTTCCTCGAGTTCATCAACAACTCGGTCATGGGCTCGACGTTCTCTCGTTACAAGACGCCAGCCTTCGTGAACCTTGACTTCACCCCGACCTTCACTCCGGTGTTGCTGCGCAAGGACTTCGACCTCGGCATGGCCGAAGCGAAGCGGATGAGCGTGCCCATGCCCGTGTCGGCACTCTGCACCGAACTCGTGGTGAGCGCCATCGGCGCGGGCTACGTCGAAGAGGACTTCGCGGTGTTGCTCCTCGAAGAGGCGCGCAGCGCCGGTCTGGTGATGACACCGGAGAACGTGCAGATCGACGATGGACTGGGCGTGAAGGCATGAGAGATGGATTCGGACCCGTGATCAACACTCCGGGTCACACCGGTGTGGACTTCGAAACCCGCGTCGACTTCGACCGGTTGCGGGCGTATCGACTCGCTCGTGCCCGTGAGGCCCTCGAGTCGAGCGACCTCGGGGCCATCCTCCTCTTCGACTTCTACAACATCCGTTACGTCTCACAGACCTGGATCGGCGGCGCGCTCGGCGACAAGATGTCGCGCTACTGCCTGCTGACCCGCGGCGGCGAGCCGATGCTCTGGGACTTCGGTTCCGCCGCTCGTCATCACAAGCTCTTCGCGCCGTGGCTCGAGCCCGACAACTGTCACGCGGGCATGCTTGGTCTGCGCGGCGCCATCGCACCAAGGGCCGGTCTGTTCGAATCGGCCGTCAAGGAGATCGTCGGCATCTTGAGCGACCACGGCGTGCTCGACCAGCCCGTTGGCATCGACATCGTCGAACTGCCGTTCATGTTCGAGATGCAAAAGGCGGGCGTCGACGTCCGTGACGCGCAGCAGCTCATGCTCGACGCGCGCCAGATCAAGAATCCCGATGAGTTGATGCTGCTCTCGCAGGCGGCCGCCATGGTGGACGGGGTCTACCAGGACATCTTCGAAGCGCTGAAGCCCGGCGTTCGCGAGAACGAGATCGTGGCGCTCGCCAACAAGCGCCTCTACGAGATGGGCTCCGATCAAGTGGAAGCGATCAACGCCGTCTCGGGCGAGCGCTGCAACCCGCACCCGCACAACTTCACCGACCGGATCATTCGCCCTGGTGAACAGGCCTTCTTCGACATCATCCACTCCTACAACGGCTACCGGACGTGTTACTACCGCACGATGTCGGTGGGCAGTTCCACCGCGCCCCAGCGTGACGCCTACGCCAAGGCCCGCGCCTGGATGGACACCGCCATCGACATGATCAAGCCTGGCGTCGGCACCGACGAGATCGCGCTCGCGTGGCCCGCGGCGACGGACTTCGGCTTCGCCGACGAGATGGCAGCCTTCGGACTGCAGTTCGGTCACGGACTCGGACTTGGGCTGCACGAACGTCCCGTCATCAGTCGACTGAACAGCGTGCGCGACCCCATTGAGCTCCAGGCCGGCATGGTCTTCGCCCTCGAGACGTACTGTCCGGCGTCGGACGGCGTGTCGGCGGCGCGCATCGAAGAAGAGATCGTCGTCACGGAGAACGGACCGGCGATTCTTACGCACTTCCCGGCGCAAGAGCTCATGGTCGCGAACAAGTACTAGGAGGAAGAGATGTCCACCACCAAGATTGCCCCCGCCAGCACGGACCTCGAGAACAAGGTCGCGATGTACCGCAGCCAGTACGCGCTTCGTCAGTTCGAGAAGCGTGCCTACGACCTGTTCCTCGAGGGACTCGTCAAGGGCACGAGTCACCTCTCCATTGGTCAAGAGGCGATCGCGGCCGGCGTCGCCGCGGCGATGCGCCCCGACGACTGGACCTTCGCCACGTACCGCGGCCACGCGCACACGCTGGCGCGCGGTGTGCCGATGACGCCGGTCTTCGCCGAACTGATGGGCCGCACCAACGGTCTCATGGCGGGCAAGGGTGGTTCGATGCACCTCACGAGCGTCGAGCACGGCGTCATGGGCTCGTACGCCGTCATCGGCGCGCACCTGCCCATCGCCTGCGGCGCGGCGTGGAGTGCGCAGTACCGCGGCACCGAACAGGTCGCCGTCGCGTTCTTCGGTGACGGGTCCACCAACATCGGCGCGTTCCACGAGGCGCTCAACTTCGCCGCGGTGTGGAAACTGCCCGTCGTCTTTTTCTGCGAGAACAACCTTTGGATGGAGTACACGCGCACGTCCGAAGTGACGGCCGTCGAGCACCCCGCCGCGGACCGCGCCTCGGCCTACGGACTCGAGAGCATCATCGTCGACGGCAACGACGCCGACGCGGTCTTCGAGGTCACGAGCGCCGCCTTCGCGCGAGCGCGCGCCGGCGAGGGCCCGAGCATGATCGAGGCGAAGACCTACCGCCACGGTGGACACTCCCGGGCCGATCCCGGCAAGTACCGACCCGACGCGGAGTTGGCCGAGTGGTTGACGAAGGACCCGATCCCTCGCTACCGCAACCGACTCCTCGAGGCGGGCGTCGCAGAGGACGAGCTGCTCGCGATCGAGAACGAGGTCGACGCGCAAGTCGATCTTGCCACCGAAGAGTCGCGTGCCGGTGGCGTGCCTGGCGAGGACCTTTTGCTGAAGGACGTATGGGCTGATGGAGGTGCCTCATGGCGCAACTGACCTTTCGTGAATCGATCGCGCGTGGGATCGCCCAGGAGATGCGACGCGACGAGTCGGTCGTCTTCTTGGGCGAGGACATCGGCGCCGCTGGTGGCGTCTTCAAGGGCACCGTTGGCCTGATCGAGGAGTTCGGTGGCGTACGAGTGCGCGACACGCCGATCTCAGAACAAGCGATCCTCGGCGCCGCCATGGGCGCCGCCATGACGGGGCTTCGCCCCATCGCCGAGATCATGTTCTCGGACTTCTTCGCCGTGTGTTGGGACATCGTCGCCAACGAGATCGCGAAGAGCCGCTACATGACCAACGGTCAGATGACCTTCCCCCTCGTGATCCGTTCGGGCAACGGCGGGGGACTGCGCTTCGGTGCGCAGCACTCGCAGAGCGTGGAGAACTGGGCGATGATGGTGCCCGGCCTCAAGGTCGTCGTGCCCTCCAACGCCGTTGACGTGATCGGTCTCATGGCTGCGTCGATTCGCGACGACGACCCGGTGATCTTCCTCGAGGCGAAGGCGCTGTACTCGTCGAAGATGGACGTGCCCGACGGCGATATCGTCGACACGCTCGGCACCGCCAAGGTGTTGCGCGAAGGTTCGAACGCCACAATCGTCGCGCTCGGCGCGATGGTCCCGCGTGCGTTGGAAGCGGCCGAGGAGCTCGCCGCGAGCGGTATCGACTGCACCGTGGTGGACGTTCGTTCCCTGGTGCCACTCGACACGTCGACGATCCTTCGTGAAGTCTCAGCCACGGGTCGTCTCTTCACCGTGGAGGAGAACCCTCGACTCTGCGGTTGGGGAGCGGAAGTGGCGTCGATCGTCGCCGACGAGATCTTCTACGACCTCGACGGTCCAATCGTTCGCATCACGACACCGCACATCCCGTTGCCGGCCGCGGACGCGCTCGAGGACCTGGCGATCCCGTCAGTGGAGCGCATCGTGACGACGATCCACAAGTCAATGAACTCATAGTCGTCTCCGCGCCGCGAGGCGAAACGAGATTCCAGTGTCGCCGACGTTGAACCTAGAACCTTCGACTCGGCGTTGGGTTTTCAGTCACGTGATTACTGACCGTGGCTGACTCGGTGGGCGTAATCTTCACTCGTTGGCTCGACCGACTCGTTCTCTAGCCAGCCAGGCTTTGCTGCCGCACATCCAGTCACGGGGGGTTCCGCTGATGACCAACCTGCCGATCCCGCCTGCACCGCTCCGGCCATGGCCCACGTCGCCGGAGACGCCTCGCGGGCCGCGAAGGGTCAACGCAATGGCACTCGCGTCGCTAGTGCTCTCCATCGTGTGGATTGCCGGGATTGGCTCGGTCGTCGCCATTGCCCTCGGTTTCATGAGTCGACGCAAGACCAAGAGGTCTGCCGGCACACAGGAGGGCGCCGTCGTGGCGAGTGCGGGAATCGCGATAGGCATCGCGGGACTCATCTTCGCCGCCGTCTTTTGGATGATCGTGGCGGGGAACAACGGTGGGAGCACCATCACGAACTCACCGTCCTACGTCGACGGAAGTCACTACGCCGGCCTCTATTACGACAACGCCACCGCTGAATCGACTGTGTGCACGCCGAAGAACATTTCGTCTGGCGATACCCCCTCACTATGGATGAGAGGCTGCCATGACGCTTGGGCGACGGCGAGATTCGCCATCAACAATGGCTCCGGCGCTGGTTTGAACATCGGGAACTATTCGTCGTAGACAGCCCATCGCGTCGAGCGCACCATCACGAGATGGCTGACTCGAGGGCAGTCAAGTCTCTTTCGGCGAATCGTCTGTGCTCCCACTCCTCGTTGAGCACGACGCGCAAGCACGTCCGTACCGGGAAGCTCACGGGTGGCGGCCAACCTGGTCCCTCAACTGGTTCGGTGTCGGCGTCAAGTCTCTCCTCGCTAAGACCTTCGATGACCCGACGCACCGTGGCCATTCGAATCCGGCGAAGTTCGAGGACCTCGTCGAGCTGAGGGCGCGCGGCGCGGTCGCGCGGGACGCCCTCAGTGTCGGGCATCTCGTCCCACGGCAGTCCCAAAGGGTCCCAGGGTGACGGATCGCCGAGGATCGCGCGATTGACCCAGGCGTCGGTGGCGAACACGAGGTGTCGCAGGGTCTCGATGAACGACCACTCGCCGTCGACCGACTCGTGAAGCATTGCCGGGGGAAGGCGGCGCGCTCGATCGAGGGTCTCGCCCCAGAGTCGCTCGAGGATGTCCCACGCTTCGCGAAAGCCAGCTGGATCCGTGGGACGCATCTTGGATCGAAGGGGATACCGACTGTCAAGTTCGGCGTTGATAAGAGGTCCGACGTCGACGTCATTGATCGTCAAGTTTTCGACGTCGCCGTGGATGTCGACGTTGATCAAATCCACGTTTTTCATGACGACGCCGCTCAGGTCGACGAGGCGGAACTGCGCCCCGCTGAGATCAACGCGTTCGAACTGGGATCCGCGTAAATCTTTATCAACGAAGTCGACCATGCCGGAATTCTATTTACGTTCTCGCGGACGGGTGCGAGGCTCAGTACCAAACTTGAAGACTCGTCGAACCGGCGAAGACGTAGGACACAACTCGAAGTGATTCTAATCTTCGTCGGGATTGAGATCGGGTGCGTCAACTCGCCGATACGCCCGAGACTCACGACTCGCTTGAATGCGGCGACGGAATTGGAGGAACCAAAAGGGGAGCACAAGAGCAATGAAGCCGAGAACCCAAACCTTGATCTCCCACGAGGGCGTGCTGGAACTTACCAGTCGATGAGCTTGCGATCCAAACGTCACTAGGAAGGCGACACTGAGCGGGCCAACGATGAGTGAATTGGCGGCGGCGGCGCCCTGGAGAGTCATAGAGGTCGGACCACGACGAAGGGTCCTCCCTTTCTTTATTGCGACCCTTTCCAAGCTTGAAACAAATCGTGCTGCGATAAATCGCTCGTAGGGAAGAAGGTGATAGCCGCGTCCAGTCGGGCTAACAAGCCGAGTTTCCATTGCGCCGACGCTAGTGCGCTGCCGAATACTTTCAGTACGGGAGTCTCCATCACTTTGTGGTTGAACGATCATGCTGGGCCCCTGCTATCGCTCAAGAAATCTCGGGTTGGAGCAGCCAACACAAGGTTGCCTTCTAGTCGCGTCCGGCACCAAGAGACGAATCGGCACTCCCAGACCATTACAAACTCATGAAAAGTTCTCAATGACGCGCCGAGACGGAGTCGTCCTGCTATTCTCTACTACTTCACTAGAAAATAAAGAGAATGGAGTTCTCATGCATCGTCGATTGAAAGCCCTCGTCATAACGCCCTTCGTAGCCACGATGTGCGTCGCGGGTCTTGCGACCGCCTCGGGAGCTTCGGGTGGCACGGTGAACGTGGTCGGCTACTCCACGATCTCCGCTGGTTACACCGCACTCGAGACCGCCTTCCAAGCGACCCCAGCCGGATCGGGTGTCACCTTCACGAACTCGTTCGGCGCTTCGGGCACCCAGGCCCAGGACGTCGTGGCCGGGCAGCCCGCTGACGTCGTGAACTTCTCGCTCATTCCCGACATGAACACCGTCGTCAACGCTGGTCTCGTCCCGCGAAAATGGCAGACCAACAAGATCAGCGCCGCCGAAGACGGTTTCGTCGCGGACTCGACGGTCGTGATCGTGGTTCGAAAGGGCAACCCACTCAACATCACCGGCTGGGGCAACCTGACCGATTCGGGCGTGCAGATCGTGACGCCCGACCCGATCAGCTCAGGCAGCGCGAAGTGGAATCTCCTCGCCGCCTACTACTACGAGATCCTCCTCGGCAAGCGTACGCAGGTGGCCCACACGTTCTTGAACAAGGTCGTCGGCAACACCGTCGCCGAGCCCTCGAGCGGTTCGAAGGCGCTGTCCACGTTCCTCGCGGGAACGGGCAACGTGCTGCTCGCCTACGAGAGTGACGCGCAGGAGGCTCTGGCCAAGGGTGCGCCGATCCAAATCGTCTACCCGCAACAAAACATCCTCATCCAGACGCCTGCTGCGTTGACGAACTCGGGCACGAGCAACCCCGCGGCGGTCGCGTTCTTCAAGTATCTGTTCTCACCCGCGGGCCAAGCCATCTTGGTCGCCCAGGACTACCGCTCAACGCTGCCGAGCAAGAAGAGCTCACTCAACAAGGTGTTCTACAACCCCACCAAGCTCGTCACCATCGCCTCGATGGGTGGCTGGTCCAAGGTGTGGTCGCAGTTCTTTGGCACCACGGGGCTCTTCACGAGAATAGAAAATGCCCACGGATTCACTAGTTAGACCAACCCCCTCCACGCTGCACTCGTCGCCAACCCAATCGGGTTGGCGACGAGTGGGTTCACGGCTCTCGCTCCCGTTCCTCATGGGCGGTGGCGGCGCGCTGATCGTGGGGTACCTCTCGATCATCGTGCTCTTACCCATCGCGGCCCTCATCAGTCACGGTCTCTCGATCCAGGTCTCCACCCACAGCTCCGGCTGGGCGTTCTGGCGTTGGCACGTGTCATTCGGTTTCCGGTCGTTCTGGACTGCGGTCACCGCGCCCGGGTCGCGCAGTTCCATCTGGCTCTCCCTCTGGTTGTCCTTCAGTGTCGCCGCGATCAACGCGGTGATGGGCGTCGCGATCGCGTGGGTGTTGGTGCGTGACCGCTTCTTCGGACGGGGCTTCATCGACTCGGTGATCGACCTGCCGTTCGCGCTGCCGACGATCGTCGCGGGCGTCGTCCTGCTCGCCATCTACGGCCCCAGCAGTCCGATCCACGTCGATCTCTTCGAGACGTGGATGGGCCTCATGTTGGCGCTCCTCTTCGTGACCTTGCCGTTCTCGGTGCGCGCCGTGCAGCCGGTCCTCGCGTCACTGGACCTCGAGAGCGAGGCGGCCGCGCGCACGCTCGGCGCGGGAGGCCTTCGCACGTTCTTCTCCGTCGTCATGCCCTCGCTGTGGCCCTCGGTGTTGTCGGGCTTCGGTCTCGCGTTCGCGCGCGCCGTCGGGGAGTTCGGTTCGATCTCGCTCATCGCCGGTGGCATCGGTCGCACCACCACGGCCTCGTACTACATCTTCAACCTCACGGCCGGATTCCTGTGGGTTGACGCGGCCGCGGTGTCGACGGCGCTCTTGGCCATCAGTCTGGTCATCTTGGTGACGACCAACGTCGTGTCACGACGCTTCCAGAAGCGGCTGCTCTAGTGAAGAGCACCTCGAAGTGGACGCTGCGCGCGGTGGTCTTGTTCTACCTAGGGGTCTTGATCGGACTACCCGTGACGTTCCTCGTCGTGAAGGCACTCGGCCACGGCGTCGGTCCTTTCTGGCGTGAAGTCACCCAACCGAACGCGTTGAGCGCTTTGAAGCTCTCACTCGAGGTCGCCGCCATCGCGGTGCCGATCAACGCAGTAGTCGGTGTCGGCGCGGCGCTTCTCATCGCGCGCCATAAGTTCGTCGGCAAGCGCGTCCTCGACACGCTCTTCGACGTGCCGATCGCGATCTCGCCCATCATCATCGGCATCGCGCTCGTGTTGGCGTACTCGAAGATCGGCTGGTTCGGGGCACCCCTCACTCGGTACGGGATCAAGGTGCTCTTCAGTCCGCTCGGCATCATCCTCGCGACCATGTCCGTGTCGCTGCCCTACGTGCTGCGCTCGATCCTCCCAGTCTTGACCGAGGTGGGCGAGGACCAGGAGCAGGCGGCGCGCACGCTGGGCGCGGGACGATTTCGCATCTTTTGGAACGTGACGTTGCCCTCGATCCGCTGGGCCGTGCTCTACGGGGTGACGCTCACCATCGCGCGCACGCTCGGCGAGTTCGGCGCGGTGCTCGTCGTGTCGGGCAACATCACCGGCGTCACCCAGACGTTGCCGATCTACATCTTCGACAGCTGGGACCAGCGCTTCGACGTGCTCGGGTCGTACTCGGGTGCCCTGGTATTGGCTCTAATCTCTATAGGAGTACTAGCAATACTCGCCGCCTTGAAACGAAGAGAGAAGAACCTCCTTGTCGATTTCGCTTAGCCACCTGACGAAGCACTACGCCAAGACCCACGCGGTGGAGGACGTCTCGGCGGAGATCAAGCACGGCTCGCTGACCGCCATCCTCGGACCCTCGGGGTCGGGAAAGTCCACGCTGTTGAGGCTCATCAGCGGTCTCGAGAAGCCCGACGAGGGCACCGTCACCATCGACGGCGAGGACATGACCCACGTGGACCCGAGGCATCGCGACATCGGCTTCTGTTTCCAGCACTACGCGCCCTTTCGTCATATGAACGTGGCGAAGAACGTCGCCTTCGGCTTGAAAGTGCGAAAGCGTCCGAAGAAGGAGATCGACGAGCGCGTCGGCGATCTCCTCGCGCTCGTGAAGCTCGAGGGTAAGGCCAAGAGCTATCCCTCTCAGCTGTCGGGCGGGGAGCGCCAGCGCATGGCCCTCGCGCGCGCGCTCGCCATCGAGCCACGCGTGCTCTTGCTCGACGAACCCTTCGGTGCGCTTGACGCCGTCGTGCGCGCGGAACTTCGCCACTGGCTGAAAGAGCTGCACGGTCAACTGCACGTGACGACGGTCCTCGTCACGCACGACCAACAAGAGGCGATGGAAGTCGCCGATCAACTGATCGTGATGCGCGCGGGTCGCGTCGTGCAGTCGGGCAATCCGCTGGCACTGTACGAGAGCCCGGCGACCGACTTCGTGCACGAGTTCCTCGGACCGTCCACCATCTTCGAGGGCGAAGTCACGCGCCCGCACGACCTCGAGCTGGTCTCGGTGCACCAGGGTCAGGTGAAGGGTCGTATCACGTCGATCGTCTCGCTGGGCTTCGAGGCGCAGGTGACCGTCGAGCTCAGTGACGGCACCTCGACCTGGGTGCAACTGAGCCGCAACGAGCTCTCCGCGATGGGACTGCGCGTGGCGCTCTTAGTTGGCGTCCGGCGCCGAGAGGACGTCGACGGCTGAGTCGACGCCGTTGGTACTCCTCGACGTCGTACGTCCACCGCGCAGCCACGAGGTGACGGCCGCGAGCAGACAGACGACGGCCGCGAAGTCGAGCGCCGGGTGCAGCCCCGTGACGAAGGCCTTTTGGATGATGGTGGGAAAGAACGTGCGCCCGACGACCGTGGCGCGCGCACTCGAGCTGAGCGCCGCCAACGCGTGGGGACCGAGCAGGTTGGCCATCGGGTTGTAGCCGAGGAACGACGCGAAGAGCGTCGTCACCGGCGGCAGGCCGGCGACGTGGTGCGCGACAGTCGCGTTGACGCCCTGGCGGGTGAGTCCGTTGTAGAGCGCGTTCGGCAGGGTCCGCGAGAGCCCGACGATCATCAGGGTGAAGAAGATGCCGATGGAGACGACCTGGCCCGAGTTCTGGAACGTCGAGTTCATGCCCGAGCCCACGCCGCGATGCTCCGCCGGCAGGGCGTTCATGACGCTCACGCGATTGGGCGCGGAGAATGCGCCCATGGAGAGCCCGTTCAAGAACAGGATCAGCCCGAAGACGGGGTAGGAGAAGTTCGCGGGCAAGAACAGCAACAACGAGAACGACGCCGCGGCGCCGAGCATGCCGCCCACGGTGAAGGGCCGGGAACCGAAGCGGTCCGAGAGGAACCCGCAGAGTGGTCCCGCGACCAAGAAGCCACCCGTCAAGGGCAGCAGCGCGATACCGGCCCAGAGCGGCGTGTTCGAGAAGTTGTAGCCGTGCAGCGGCAGCCAGATTCCCTGGAGCCAGATGACCATGGTGAACATGAGACCGCCGCGACCGATCGCGGCGAGCAGCGTGGAGATGCTCCCGGCCGAGAACGCCCGGATTCGAAAGAGACTGAGGCGAAACATCGGGTCGTCGGACTTGATCTCGATACGCGCGAAGAGCGCGAGCGAGAGCAGACCCAGCGCCATCGACGAGAGCACGAGGGGACTGGTCCAACCCATGGCGTGCCCACCGTAGGGCTGGATGCCGTAGGTGATGCCGACCATGAGCGCGATGAGCCCGACGGCGAAGGTGAGATTGCCGCTCCAGTCGACGTGGTGCAGTCGTTTCGTCGGCACCTCGCGCAACTTCAGGTACGCCCAGATGGTGCCGAACAGTCCGATGGGCACCGAGATGATGAAGATGAGTCGCCACTGGATCGGGCCGAGCAGTCCACCGAGCACGAGGCCGATGAACATGCCCGAGATGCCGGCGATCTGATTGATGCCAATCGCCATGCCGCGTTGGCGCTCGGGAAAGGCGTCAGTCAAGATCGCCGTCGAGTTCGCGATGAGGAACGCGGCACCGACGCCCTGGAACAGACGCATGATCACGAGCCACAGGGCGGCGGCCGTGCCCGACATCCAAGTGACGGAGAGCAGTAGCGAGAAGAACGTGTAGATGACGAAACCCAGGTTGTACATGCGCACGCGCCCGAGCATGTCGCCGAGTCGTCCGAGACTGACGACGAGCACCGAGGTGACGATCATGAAGCCGAGGATCATCCACAACAGGTAGAAGGTGTTGCCCGGCTGGAGGGGGTTGATGTTGATGCCCTTGAAGATGTCGGGCAGGGCGATGAGGACAATCGACGTGTCGATGGTGGCCATCAAGACGCCGAGCGTCGTGTTGGAGAGCACGACCCACTTGTAGCGATCGTTGTCGGGTCGTGGCTGGTCGCGCTGTCGCAGTACCGCCGACGCGACGCTCACGAGGCGGAGTCGCTCAGCAGCCCGCTCGGTACGGCGTCGAGGGTGTGAAGGATCGCGTTCGCGAGGCTCCGTGCGCTCTCCGCACTGAGCTCGAGCGCGACGCGCGCCGAGGGACCCTTCGCGGGATTGCGCACGTCAATGAGGAGCGCGTGACCGGCGCCGTAGTGCACGGGGTGGTCGAAGTAGACGGTCGCGTCGGTGACCTTGGTCCAGCCGTCCGGCGTCTTTCCGCTGCCGGTGATGGTCAAGGTCTCGGTTTGGTAGGTACACATGACGGCTCCTTAACCGATCGTGCGGGCGAGGAAGGTGAGGATGTCGCGCCAGCCCTCGGTCGCGGCTTCGGGTCGGTACGAAGGACGGTCCGTCGCGAAGAAGGCGTGACCCGCGCCCTCGAAGGCGCGAAACGTGAACTCCTTGCCGGCCTTGGTGAGTGTCTCTTCCAACGACTTCATCTGTTCGGGCGAAGGATTTTGGTCGTCGGCGCCGAAGAACGCGAGCAGTGGCGCCGACAGGCCGTCAACGTGATCGATGACTGCCTTGAACTTGAACGGAAAGTCCGCCGGCGTGTCAATCGTGATGAAGCCGCCGTAACAGACGATGACCCCGTCGAGCGGCAGTTCGCATCCCGCGAGGAAGGACTGGCGTCCGCCGGAGCAGAAGCCGATCGAGGCGACCTTGCCGTTCGAAGTCGGCAGTGCTTTCAGGTAGGTCATCGCGGCGGCGACGTCCAAGACGAGTCGGTCGTCAGGCACGCCCCCCATGGCGCGCACGGTCGCAGCCGCGTCGTCGCTGCTCGCCCCGGGCGCCTCACGTGAGTAGAGGTTGGGCATCAACGAGGCGTAGCCGTTCGCCGCGAAACGGCGCGTGATCTCCTTGGTCGCCTCGTCGTAGCCGGGGAGGTGGTGGATGACGACCATCGAGCCGTGGTGTTCGACGTCGGTGGGGAGCGCAAGGTAACCCTCGAGCTCGTCGCCTCCGCCGCCGGCGAAGTTGATGGTGTCGGCACGCAGGTTATGGGTCATGAGCAACCTTTCGCTAGGCGCGCGCTCGACGTCAATCCGAGCGGCGATGATAGAGATGAATTAGTTACTTAAAGTAACTATGTGCTACGTTACCACAGTGGCCAAGACGGCGAAGGCGGAGACGAGCGACACGACCCTCGAGCGCGAGTGGGGACGACTCCGACGAAGTCAGTTGATGCAGCTCGTGCGCGCTGGGAGCGATCCTGGTCACAGTCCACTGGCGATCGAACTACTGCGAGCGGTGATGGAGGCCGGCGAGATCCGCGCCTCGGACTTGGCCAACAAGCTTTTCGTCACCAAGACGTCGATCAGTCGCTACGTCAACGAGATGCTGAAGGAGAAGCTGCTCAGCCAGCGACCCGACCCCGCGGACGGCAGAGCGACGCTGCTCAGCGTGTCGGCCGTCGGGCGAAGGACCCTGGCGCAACGAGAGGCCCGGCGAAGTCGGATCCTTCACGAGTTGAGTGCCGGATGGCCCGACGGGGACGTCGCGACGCTCACGAAACTCCTCCAGCGCCTCAACGACGGGATCCAAGAGCGCCGCCTCAACGAGCTACGGCTCGCGAAGGAGTAGCTCGGCCGTCGAACCTCACTCCACGTCGGCGACCATGGAGTGTCGCTCGGCGGTCCCCGTGAAGTACGCGATCGCACCGGAGAGGAGGAGCAAGAGTCCCGACACCGTCAGGGCGATGTTCAGCCCGTGCGTGAAGGCGCCGAAGGCCGCGTCGACGACCTTTTTGATGATGGCTCGAACGCCCGCGCTGCTCTGGCCACTGACCTTCGCGGCCTGTGCGTTGACGTCCCCGGTGATGACGGCGTTGATGACGATCTGTCGATACGACGGCGGGATGCCGATCTGAATCAGCCGGTGGGTGAGGTTCACGGTGAGCTGACCGTTGACGATCGAACCGAGGATGGCGACGCCGGTCACGGCGCCGAGCTCGCGACTGGTGTTGATCGTCGAGGCGGCCATGCCGGAGTTGGCGGCCGGGATGCTGATGAGGGCCGTTGCGTTGATGGGCACGACGATGATGCCAAAGCCGACGCCCGCGATGCCCATCGCGATGCCCAGCGTGCCGAGTCCCGCGGTCGGACGTATGACGGCGTCGGTGATCAAGACGCCCACGCCCGCGAGGAAACACCCGACCGTCATCGGCACGCGCGAACCCACGCGGCCGACCCATCGGCCCGTGAAGAGAGAGGCGACGACCATCCCCGAGAGCATCGGGATGAAGTCGAGCGCGAGCGTGTAGGGGCCGACCGACGCGACGACCTCGAGGTAGAGCGCGACGAAGAAGAAGATGGAGAAGATCGCGAAGTAACTCGTGAACGCGATCGTCGTCGAGCCCGCGAAGGCCCGGTTGCGGACCCATCGCACGTTGAGCATCGGGTACTTCGTCTTCGACTCGACGACGAAGTAGATAATGAAGCTCAGCCCCGCGACCGAATAGAGGGTGAGGACGCCACTTGAGTAGTACCCCCACGTCTCGCCCGAGATCGTGGCGAACGTGGCGAGACCGAGCGCGAGCGCGGCGAGGACGAAGCCGTAGCCGTCGATGCGCCGCCGGACCTCGTTGACGCTTTCGGGAAGTGCGATCGCCGCCACGACGAGGACGACCGCGCCGAATATGAAGTTGAACCAGAAGACCGCGCGCCACGACCACAGACCGACGAGCACGCCGCCCACGACGGGACCGAGCGCGAGCGCGAGCCCACTCACCGCCGCCCACGCGCCGAGCGCGCGAGCCCGGGCGCGCTTCTCGGGGTAGATGTGTCGGATCATCGAGAGCGTGCTGGGCTCGGAACCGGCCGCGCCGACGCCCATGATGACGCGGCCGATGATGAGCTCGGTGGGCGACTGCGCGAAGGCGCTGACGAGCGACCCACCGCAGAAGATCACGACTCCGATCAACATCACTTTCTTCCGCCCGAAGTTGTCACCGAGCGAGCCGCAGATGAGCATGAGACTGGCGAAGGCCAAGGCGTAGCCCCCGACGACCCACTGGAGTTGCGTGACACCGGCGTGCAGTTTGGCCTGCACACTCGTGAGGACGGCACTCGCGATGGTGTTGTCGAGAAAGGTGAGAAAGAGAATCGCCAGCAGCGACGCGAAGCTGAAATGGGCTTTCAGATGGTCGGCGATGGACGATCGTCGTTCTTGGAGCGTCGGGGACATAAGGGACGGCGAGCCGTTCTGCTCGTGCATGTGCCCCTTTCAAGTCACGACGTCGCCGGGGCCGAAATCCGACGCCGTCGACTTCTCTCGCTGTCCACTACGTACTACTCGAATCGAGGCGGGCCCCGACGTGCTGATTCACGTGTATGACGTTGTCATCTCGGTGAACGAGGTGAACCTACTTCTTTACTGGAGCTTTAAAGGTGATGAGACCGACGGCGCTGTCGCCACCGGACGCGTTACCGACGCTCACCGCGCAGTTCTTCAAGTTCGTCCTGGTCGTGCCGCACGTACCCGCGCCCTTACCGGATCCCACCTTTCCCGTCACGACCTTGAAGGAGGTCCGGCGCAAGAGGCCCGTCGAGGTGATCGTCGCGTACGGGGGGATGCCGTTGACCAGGCAGCCCGACTGGCCCTTGGCTTTGGCCAGGCACTCGACGAGGTAGACCGTGTCGCCGGCCTTGAAACCACTGCCCGTGACGTGCACGACTTCGCCGTTTCGTAGATTCGTGGCGGGTGAGACGACCACCTTGGGTCCGCCAGCCGCGGACGCGCTCGAGACGGTCACGACACCGCTCGCGAGGCCAGTAATGCCTACGAGCGCGATGCTCAGTACGGCGCGAAGTCCTCTTGTCGACATGTTCTTCCTCCCAGAATGCCCTAGTGCGCCGACTGTTCCGTGACGGTAGCCACCGAACCGGTGGCGACAGTCGCGAAGTAGCCAACTCTGTACCTTCAGATGCATCGTAGCCAGGCGTTTCGAGATCCATTCACCGAAAAGCTGTGCAATGAACGTGTTTCTCTTGAGAATTGATTGCCATGGTGTGACAGCGAAGGTGAGCCTGCCGCTTACGTGACTCGTAGCAGGCGCACTGACGACTGCGACATCACTGACGTCTCGGCGAGACGGTGGTCGTGACTTAGCGCGGCGAGCTGCTCCACTGGTCCAAGAGACCCGCGAACTCTTCGGAACGGATGAGGTCTTCGTGCGCCGCGGAGCGAATGGCGGTGAGGATGTCGCGAATGGAACGATCCCTTCCGAGGTAGCGGACGCAACCGGCACCGAACGATTGAGCTCGAACGTCGCTGTCGACACTGCTCGACAGCATCACGACGCGCGTGTCGGGGAACTCCTCGAGGATCTTGCGCACGACGTCGATGCCGTCGGCGTCGGGCAGTCGATAGTTCACGAGAACGACGTCGGGGCGGTCACGTCGAACGAGGTCGATCGCGTCGGCCATATTGCCGGCCACGTCGACGAGTACGAGGTCCTTCTCTTTCGAGATGGAGAGGGCCAGCATCTCACTGACCATGATGTGGTCATCCACAACGGCGACCCGTATGGGAGCAGCCGACAAGTTACCCATAGACCTTCAAGGCTACTTACCACATTTCCAAGTGCATTCGAGAATCTTGCGCATTTTGTGGCCGCGATCCACGACTTTTTGTTTGGTACCGCATGATTCATCAACGCACGAACGGGTCTCCCTCGAAACGTCCGCGTCGTGTGCCAACTCGCGTTGTTAAAGAATTTTTTTTCAAGCGCGCCCGCTTACTGTGAACGCGCTGTGTAAATGGAGAAGTATTGCCGTTGCGTGACGAGAACGCGGACGTTTCTACCTCGTTGACTCGCTGTCGGTTTCGTCAGTGAGCGGCCTCGCAAGGTCGCCATGGTCATCGAGGAGACACGGCTGGGCGTGAGTTCCGTCGAGAACGACACCGCACGCTTCACACAGTCGATGAGCGAAGCACGCGCTCTCGCCCCCAAGTATCTCTTCGGTTTTCGGGCTCGACTTCATGCTCACCTCCACCAACACTCGCGGATGATCCTCGGGCGCGTCAGCGTCACGCCCACTGAGTGAGCAGACGACGGCTATGCGGTACAACGCAACTACCTCTGAACATAACGCACACTGCACAGTTTGCCGTTAGCCAACGTGATGACAAAGGTGAAGACGCCATTGCGAGATCGCGGTTTGACCGTGACCCGCGTGGTGAGCATCTTGCCGCTGTCCTTCGTGACGATCGCCGTTGTGCCCGCGTGACTCAGAACGAGCGGTCGTCCAAAGAATCCCAAACCAGCGATCATGAGCGTCACTGTTCTTCCGGCGACCGCGTGACCAATGACCCGGTAGGCGATCGGGAGATTCGCGCTCGGGGTCGGCGTCGGCGTCGGCGTCGGTGTGGGCGTCGGCGTCGGTGAAGCCGCGCCGACTTGAAGGTTGAAGAAGAACGTCCCCTTGTCGCCAGCGGCGTCGCTCATGGTGCCGCGCACCACGTACGAGCCCACAGCGAGTGCCCCACTCGTCGTGATGAGACCCGTTGGCGAGACGATCAAGGTCGGCGCGCCGGTCGTCTGGACGTACGTCACTGTGCCACTACCGCCGGTGGTCGCGAGTTGATCGGTGAACGTGGCCGAGGCCGATGTCGTCGCCGTGGATCGAACGAGTGAACTTTGCGTGATGGTACTGGCCGCGCCGACTTGAAGGTTGAAGAAGAACGTCCCCTTGTCGCCAGCGGCGTCGCTCATGGTGCCGCGCACCACGTACGAGCCCGCAGCTAAGGCACCGCTCGTCGTGATGAGACCCGTTGGCGAGACGATCAAGGTCGGCGCGCCGGTCGTCTGGACGTACGTCACCGTGCCACTGTTTCCGCTTGTGGTGAGTTGCTCAGTGAAGTGGGCGGTCGCAGCCACTGACGCTGATGCTGACGTAGGAGGGTTCTGCGTCATGGTGCCGACTGAGAGAGCGAACGTGAACGTCCCGCTGTAGCCATTCGACGAGCTCGTTCCAGTCACCGTGTAGGTTCCGGGCGCCAGTGTGCCGTCGGTCGCGATAAGGCCGGAACTTGAGACGGTGAGGTACGGGGCGCCGGTGGTCTGGACGAAGGTAACGGGCGCGTTTTCGCCGGACACGACGAGTTGATCGGTGAAGGTCGCTGAATTCGACACCGACACCGACGAAGATACGGGAGTGCTCAGCAGCGGGCACTGGTAGTCGCCGTCCAGTCCATTGGACGGGTATTGGGCCATGGCGACGCGGCCACCGGTGAACGATGGTGACGTACATTGCGTCTGCGCGGCGGCGAGCGAGCCAGCGCCGGGCAACCACGAAGTGGTCGCGGCGAAGGTCGACCCCGTCTGGCCAATCAAGCCCGTCCACTGTGACGTCGTCGAGTAGATACCAATCGACACGACACCAATGCTCGCGAAGTACGCAAGCTCACCTTGTATGACGCCCTCGTCATTCGCGAACGACGCACTGGTTGGAGCGCTGCCCGTCCGGATCGTCTCCCAAGCGTTGCCAGATTCGACGTCCAGCCACCAACGCGCACCTGTGGCGGCGACGACCGGCGACGACCATCCGAGTTGTGTCTCCGCCGCGACCGCGCTTTGGAACGAACCTTGCGCAGCGTTCCAGCCGTAGTCATAGGAGCACGGGACCGAGTTCGCGCCAAAACAGACCTGCGGTGTCTGTTGAGAGGTTGGCCAGTTGGCATTGTTCGTCGGTCCGGGGTTGTCCGTATTGGCGTAGAACTCTGGGCTAGCGCTGAGGGACGTCGCCGACCACTGGAGTTCTCGCACGAGGCACGGGTTCGTGGAAAAAGGGTGGCCGTTATTGACGCCGACGATGCCAAAACCTTCTGAGGCGGGAAGAGTACTGCTGCACTGAGGGAAGCTGATGTCGTAGCCCGTCGACGTCGCGAGAGTCGACGTCGACGACGACGCGAGGACATCGGTTCCGATGACACCGGCCAGAGCGATGACCGACGCTAGGAAGACTTTCATCGAAGTTTTGAACACGTCTAAGAATTTTAGACCGACGTTCTTCGTTCATCCGATGTTCGTCAAAGTCTCATCGCGTTCTCAATCAGTGAAACCATCAACAGACGCTGAGAAGTGAGTGACGCAATTCTGATGTCATCCAATTGACATACGGAAACATTCAATCGAATCTCGCCGAGTGTCGTGATTGCGGTGCCTGCGACGGAGACCGGTTCACACCAGTTGTTGACTGAAGGGTCCCGTTTAGCGGAAATCCTCTTGCAGTTTCGCCAACTCGGCGGCTCCCGGGCAGAGATCGGCGTAGGCGATGCTGTTCAGCCCGGCGTCGGGGGTGTGATTGAGTTCGTGCATCTCTTGGCTCGATTCGTTGAGGTAGAGAAGGCCCGTCGCGATCTCACCGCGACTCTGTCGATCGCGGATGTACTCTTCGACGTTCTGGCGATCACTCGGGTCGTAGCCTTCGGGGACGTTGCGAAAGCGCAACACACTTCCGTCGTGCATGGTGACGGCCTTCGCGCCGTCGCTCGGTATCTTCTCGCGGATCGGCACGCGTATTGGAACGAAGTCCGACATCGTCTCCAAGTCGGTCTCCACTTCCTTCACTTCGTGTTGGCGAACGAACTTGTAACTCTTCGTCGAGCCCTCGTGATCGTTGAACGTGACGCACGGTGAGATGACGTCGATGAGCGCGAAGCCATGGTGCTTGACCGCCGCCTTCAGTATCGGGATCAACTGCTCCTTGTCGCCGGAGAAGCTCCTCGCGAGGAACGTGGCGCCCAGCGTGAGACCGAGCATGATGGGATCGATCGGCGCGAGCAGGTTCGCCTCACCCTTCTTCGGGGCCGAGCCGATGTCCGCCGACGCGGACAGTTGACCCTTGGTGAGTCCGTACACTCCGTTGTTCTCGATGACGTAGACCATGTTGACGTTGCGGCGCATGGCGTGCATGAGGTGACCGAGGCCAATGGAGAGCGAGTCGCCGTCGCCCGAGATGCCGATGTAGGTCAGTTCGCGATTGGCGGCGTTGGCGCCGGTCGCGATCGTGGCCATGCGGCCGTGCGCGCTGTTGAAGCCGTGCGCGCCGCGAACGAAGTAGGTCGGCGTCTTCGACGAGCAGCCGATGCCGCTCAACTTCGCGATCCGGTTCGGTGGCGTCGAGAGCTCGAAGAAGGCGTGACTGATCGCGGCGGTCACCGAGTCGTGGCCACAACCCGCGCACAGCGTGGACATCGCGCCCTCGTAGTCGCGCACCGTGAGTCCGATCTCGTTCTTCGGCAAGGGGTTTAGGGGTATGAAGGGTTTCAGTATCGAAGGCATTAGGGGATCTCCATCTGGGTGAGCACGCTGTCGACGACTTGTTGGGCGCTGAGGGGAAAGCCCCCGTAGGCGAGGACGGAGTTCATCTTCTCGATCGCCACGCCCGTCTCGATGGAGATGAGCGAGCGCAACTGGGCGTCGCGATTCTGCTCGACGACGAAACAGCGATCATGTTCCTCCACGAAATTCCGAACGTCGTCAACAAAGGGAAAGCCGCGTACCCGGAGGAAGTCGGCGGCGACACCTCGGGCGTCGAGCTCGTCGAGAGCCTCGCGAACCGCGAGGTCGCAACTACCCACCGTGACGACCCCGATCGTCGCACCCTTACGACGCTCGATGACCGGCGCGGGCACGTGCGACGCCGAGGCCGCGTGCTTGAGCTTCAACCGGTCGATCACCTCTTGGTAGTGATCGGGCACCTCGGTGTAGGTCCCGTACTTGTCGTGGCCGGAACCTCGAATGAAGTACGCGCCCTTCGGGAGCGAACCCGGCAAGGTGCGCGGCGTGACGAACTGCTCGTCTTCGTTCGCGTACCGGAAGAACTCGGCGATCTCGGAGAGGTCGTCGTCGGAGAGGACACGTCCGCGGTCGGGCACGTAGTCGTCGTCCCACGTGAGTCGCGGCACCACCCAGTCGTTCATCCCGATGTCGAGGTCCGACAGCATGAAGACCGGTGTCTGGAATCGCTCGGCGATGTCAAAGCACTGCGCGGCGAATTCGAAACACTCGAAGGGGTTCGCGGGAAACAACAAGATGTGCTTGGTGTCACCGTGCGAGGCGTAGGCGCACATCAAAATGTCGCCCTGCTGGGTCCTCGTGGGCATGCCGGTCGACGGACCAACGCGTTGCACGTCGATGATGACGGCCGGGATCTCGGTGTAGTACGCGAGGCCGAGGAGTTCGCTCATGAGTGAGATCCCCGGTCCCGACGTTGAGGTGAAGGCGCGCGCACCGTTCCAGCCCGCGCCGAGCACCATGCCGATCGACGCGATCTCGTCCTCGGCTTGGATGATGAGGTAGTTGTTCTTGTACGTCACGGGCGCGTCGGGGTCGTCGCTCACGACGCGCTCTCTGCGGTACGTGGCGCAGAGTTTCGTGAAGTTGTCCATGACGGCGGTCGCGGGCGTGATCGGGTACCAGCCGGCGACGGTGGCGCCGGCGTAGAGACAACCCAACGCCGCGGCCGTGTTGCCGTCGATGAGAATCGAATCGTCATTCTTGTCGAGAGGCTCCAGGTGAAAGGGCAACGGGCACGCGAAGTTCTCGCGCGCGTAGTCGTAGCCCAAGCGCAGAGCCCGCTGGTTCGAGTCGCGCAGTGCCTCGTTGCGGGCGAACGTCTCGGACAGCAAGTTCGCCACGACGTCGAGGTCGATGCCCACGAGCGCCACGACCGCGCCGGCGTACGCGACGTTCTTCATGAGGATGCGTTCGCGGGGCTTCGTGAAGTTCTCGAGACACATCGCGGCCAGGGGGACGCCGAGGAAGGTGACGTCGTCGCGCTCGAGGTCGGGATCGAGGGGCCACGACGAGTCGTAGAGCAGATATCCGCCCGAGCGCACTTCGGCGATGTCGTCCGCGTAGGTCTGGGAGTTCATCGCCACCACGAGGTCGTAGTTGAGGGCGCGCGCGGTGTAGCCCGACTTGTTCGCACGGATCTCGTACCACGTGGGTAGGCCCTGGATGTTCGACGGAAAGAGGTTCTTGCCCGAGACGGGCACGCCCATGCGAAAGATGGCTTGGACGAGGAGACCGTTCGCGCTCGACGAACCGGTGCCGTTGACGTTGGCCAGCTTGATGGAGAAGTCGTTGATCTGGTTTGGCACGGACGACTTGGACTTGGACTTCGCGGTCATCGTCATCAGCGGCCACCGCCCCCGAAGCCGACGGTGACGGGGATGAAGTTCTTCGATCCGGCGTAGGGAATGGCCAAGTCGAAGAGTTCCATGTCCCACGCGGCCGTCGGACAGCGTTCGGCGCAGAGGCCGCAGTGCACGCAGACGTTCTCGTCCTTCACCATGACCCGCCCTGTCTGGGGGAGTGGTTCGGAGACGTACAGCGCTTGATCGAGGTTGTTCGCCGGCGCGAGCAGACGGGAGCGCAGATCCGCTTCGTCACCGTTGCTGGTGATGGTGAGGCACTGCACGGGACAGATATCGAGACAGGCGTCACACTCAATACAGAGCGGTGCCGCGAAGGCGGTCTGCACGTCACAGTTGAGGCAGCGCTGCACCTCGCGTGCGGTCTGTTCGGCGCTGAAGCCGAGCTCGACTTCGAGGTTGAGCGACTCGAATCGCTTCGTGAGTTCGACGTGACTCATCTTCTGGCGCGACGACTGGTTGTAGTCGTTGTGGTAACTCCACTCGCTCATGCCCATCTTCTGGCTGACGAGCGTCATGCCCATTTCCGGGCGGGTGAAGAGCGGCACGTCGAAACAGTGGTTATCGATGGAGATGGCGGCTTCGTGCCCGTGCGCGACGGCCCAGATGATGTTCTTCGGTCCCCACGCCGCGTCGCCGCCGAAGAAGACACCAGGGAGACTGGACTGCATCGTGACCTCATCGACGACGGGCATGTCCCATTCGCCGAAGGTCATGCCGAGGTCACGCTCGATCCACGGGAACGAGTTCTCCTGGCCAATGGCGAGGATCACGTCGTCGCACGGCAGCACGACGGTGTCGATGGTCGTCGAGTGTGAGGCGCTCTCGTCCCACTCGAGCACGTCGAACTCCATGCCCACCAATTTTCCGTCCTCGATGACGAAACGAGTCGGCGCGTGGTTGACGAGTATCTCGACCTGCTCCTCCTCGGCGTCGTCGAGCTCCCAGGGCGACGCCTTGAAGAACTGACGGGGGCGGCGCGCCATGACCTTGATGTCGGTGCCGCCGAGTCGCCGCGACGTACGACAGCAGTCCATCGCGGTGTTGCCAACGCCGATGATGAGCACGCGTGAACCGATCTCGCTGACGTGACCGAAGGCCACCGATTCGAGCCAGTCGATGCCGATGTGGATGTGCGATTCGACCTCGTCGTGGCGCCCTGGCAGGTTGAGTTCTTTGCCGCGAGGCGCGCCGACACCGACGAAGACGGCGTCGAATCCTTCATCGAGGAGAGCCTTCAGGCTCGAGACGGGCGTGTTGTAGCGAATGTCGACGCCCATGTCGAGAATCATCGCGGTTTCGTCCTCGAGGACCTCCTCGGGAAGACGGAACGAAGGGATGTTCGAGCGCATCAGGCCACCGGGCTTGTCGTACTGCTCGAAGATGGTGACCTCGTAGCCAAGCGGCATGAGGTCGTTCGCGACCGTGAGTGATGAAGGTCCGGCGCCGATGCACGCGACGCGCTTGCCGTTCTTCTCGGTGGGAATCGCCGGGAGGCGGTCGTGGATGTCACCCTTGAGGTCACTGGCGACGCGCTTCAGGCGACAGATCGCCACGGGCGCGCCGTCGACGCGTTCGCGTCGACACGCTGGTTCGCACGGTCGGTCACAGGTGCGACCCAAGATGCCGGGAAAAACGTTGGACTCGCGATTCAAAAGGTAGGCGTCGTCGAAGCGGCCTTGCGCGATCAAACGGATGTAGCCGGGAACGTTCGTGTGTGCCGGACACGCCCACTGGCAGTCGACCACCTTATGGAAGTAGTCGGGGCCTTGTGTGTCCGTTGGCTCCACGCAGAATCCCCTCTCGAAAAGGCCAAAAAAGTCCTGCGAGACACCAGAACTGATGCTCAGGTCC
>DASZIH010000081.1:0-2177 GCA_035949355.1 Acidimicrobiales bacterium | reverse complement strand
GTCGTCGGCTCGTCGGCGATCAACAGCTTGGGCTGACAGACGAGACCCATGGCGATGATGACGCGCTGGCGGAGTCCGCCCGAGAGTTCGAAGGGGTACTGGTCCAGGCGCTCCGCCGGACGAGGCATCTCCACCATCTCGAGGACTTCGAGGGCGCGCTTGCGCGCTGTCGCCTCGCTCGCTCCCGAGTGGATGCGAAGTCCTTCGCCGATCTGTCGACCGATCTTCGTGGTCGGGTTGAGCGAACTCATCGGGTCTTGAGGAATGAGCGCGACGGCTTGACCCCGGTAGTGACGCATCTCTTCTTCGGGCAACGTCGCGAGGTCGACGCCCTCCAAGACGACGTTCCCCCCGGCGATCTTCCCGTTGCCGGGAAGCAGACGCATGATGGCGAGTCCCGTCGTGGTCTTACCGCAGCCCGACTCTCCGACGAGTCCGACGCTCTCGCCAGGATTTATCGTCAAGGAAAAGTCGTCAACCGCGGTAGCGAAAGAGTTTTTAGTGGCGAACTGGACCTTCAGATTATTGACTGAGAGCAGTGACGACATAACTGCATAATCCTAGTCTTTTAGCGGCAATTCGCCGACTCACCGGGCGTGGCTCGCCCGTCGTCCCCTCGCGCCGTGGATGGCGTCTTCTGGGGCAGATTCCACGACGTTCGATGGTGCTCACTCGCTCCGCGCCGGCGCAGCGCCTCCAGGTGCTCGGGAGCCCCGTAACCCTTGTTCCGGGCCCACTCGTATTCGTGGAACTGCTCGTGCAGCGCCACCATCAACGCGTCTCGATGCACCTTCGCGAGGACCGCGGCGGCGGCGATCGTGGCGCAACGTTGGTCACCCTTGACGATGGTCGTCACGGGTAGCGCGTCGTAGAGCAGTGGCGGCGGCGCGCTCGCCCCCAGTCGCACGTCGAGGGGACTTCGTAGGAGATTGAAGGAACCGTCGATCAACGCGTGCGTCGGCGACGTCGAGAGGCCGTTGAGCGCCCGCGTCGCCGCCACCGCCAAGGCGAGACGAAGTCCCCATTCGTCAATCTCTCGCGACGTCACCGAGCCCAGCGACCACGCCGACGCCCAACGATCGAGCGGCTCGACGAGGGACGAGCGTTGCGCCGGCGTCAAGAGTTTCGAGTCGTTGAGTCCTTCGGGTGGCGCGACGTCCGCGCACACGACGACCGCGCCCACCGTCATCGGTCCAGCGAGTGCGCCGCGACCTACCTCATCAATGCCAACGACGACTTCACCGCGAACGAGTAACGCTCGCTCAAATTCGAGGAGATCGTTCGTCGCTGCCTTCATACACCTAAGGGTAACGAAGCGCGAGCCACGTAACATTCATCTCTATGACCGAGGCCATCGTCGTTCCCCTCAAACGCTTCGATCGGGCGAAGGAACGTCTTCGCCGCGACGCCGACCTCGACGTGGCCACGATCGCCGAGGACCTTGCTCGCGGCGTCCTCGCAAGTTCACGACCGCGATCGGTCGTGGTCGTGAGCGAGGACCCCGAGGTCACCCGCTTCGCGTTGTCACTAGGCGCCGAGGTGTGGACGTCGAGTGCGACCACGCTCAACGACGCCGTGCAAGGCGCCTACGACGGGCTCGCCGTTCGATTCGATCAACTCATCATCGTTCACGGCGACCTGCGATTCCCCGAGGGGCTCGGCACGTTTGAAACGTCGCACGGTCTCACGTTCTTCGCGGATCATCACGGCTCCGGCACCAACGTGATGGTGATCCCTACCGGTCTCGAATTTCACTTCGCGTACGGTACGGACTCACTACGTCGCCACGTCAACGAAGCAGAACGCCTGCACGTCCCCTACCGCGTCGTGACGACGAGCCAATGGCGCTTCGACGTCGACGAGCCGGGCGACCTGCACGACGCCTAGACAGCACTCGAGGGGGCCGTGCGGCCCCCTCGAGAACAGATTCTCCTAGGAGAATCAACTACTTCTTTGCAACAGCCTTCTTGGCTGGAGCACGCTTCTTCGCAGCCTTCTTGGCAGCAGGACGCTTCTTCGCGGCCTTCTTCGCAGCAGGACGCTTCTTCGCGGCCTTCTTCGCTGCAGGACGCTTCTTTGCTGGAGCCTTTTTGGCTACAGCCTTCTTCTTCGCGGCTGGTGCCACATTCCCTCCTTGGGACTCAACGTTGATTCAAATTGGGACCTCGAGGCACCGT
>DASZIH010000080.1:0-6358 GCA_035949355.1 Acidimicrobiales bacterium | reverse complement strand
GAGTTATTTGCCGGCGGCGCGACGCTGGAAGCGGGTTCGCTTCAGCATCTTCTTGTGCTTCTTCTTGCGCATGCGCTTACGGCGCTTCTTAATTAGTGATCCCATGGCTCGTAGAACCTTACTAGGTTTTATCTAGGGACTTTTTCTCGGAGGAGACGCCGTGGCTTGGCAACTACATCACGTACAGCTCGCTATCCCCCCGGGTGACGAGCGTCGTTGCGACGAGTTCTACGTGACTTTGCTGGGTTTTCACGAAGTCGAAAAGCCACCGATCCAGGCGGCGCGCGGGGGACGCTGGTACCAGCGCGACGAGGTGGCGTTGCACCTCGGCGTGGAAGAGGCGTTTCGTCCGGCGAGAAAAGCTCATCCGGCGCTCAGCGTCGACAATTTCGACGAGCTCGTCGCGTCGCTGACGAACGCTGGGCTCGAGGTCAGGTTCGATGAGACCATCCCGGGGCGGCGCCACTGTTACGTCGACGACCCGGTGGGAAACCGGCTCGAACTGATCGACGCCGCTAGCTCTCGCTGACGCGCTCGATGCGAAGGGCCTGGCGTGGACAGCCCCGCACGGCGAAACGTGCCGATTCGAGGGTCGCGAGGCCGCTCAACGCAGTGGGCTCTCGCTTGATGACGGGGTAGCCCCACTCGTCAATGTTGACGAGCTCGGGGGCGAGTTCGTGACAGTGCCCGAAGCCGTCACAAAGGATCGGGTTCACTCGTAGGTAGAACGCGCCCGCGCGCCGTCTCACTCCCATACGAGCTCGCTCTCCTTTTCGAGACGCGGTACCGCGACGAAGAACTTGCCGGAGCGCGACGCGTGACAGGGCGCAGCGCTCGCGTGGCCTTGAAAGTCAGCGGCGAAGACGCGCAGCGCCGAGCGTACGAGACGCACGACCCCGTCGGGGTGGCGACACGCGCCGCGGCCCTCGATGACCCCGCAGCGATGCTCGAGCCGTTGCAGGGCCGTCGACGCCTTGCGGGTGCCGGCCACGACGTCGGCGAGGTCGTCACTGAGAGCCGGTAGTCCGAAGGCGCACGGTCCGCACTGACGCGCGCTCTCGTTCGCCATCCACTGGACGACGCGTTGGGTCTCGAGGACGCCGCAGCCGTCACGTCCGAGGGCAACGATGATGCCCGCGCCCACCGTCGCGCCCCACTGGGCGAGCGTCTCGTTGTCGTACGGGGCGTCGAGGTGCGCGCCGTCGAGCCAGGCACCCCCGTACCCACCGAGGAGGAGCGCCTGAGGGTCGGTGTCGGCGTCGGCGTAGTCGAGCACCGTTCGAAGGGTCATGCCCGCGACGACCTCGAGGACCTTCGGACGCTCGACGGCGCCCGTGACGGTCACGAGCATCGATCCGGGGCTCACCGCGGTGCCCAGCGTGCGAAACCACGCGGCACCGAAACGTCCGATCAGTCCGACGTGCGCACAGGTCTCGACGTTGTCGAGGAGCACCGCGTGATGACGGATCTTGAGGATGGAGGGGCGTTGGGGACGGTACTGGGGGAGCGACTCGTTGTCGTTCAACCAATGGACGAGCGCCGACTCCTCGCCGGCCACGTAGCGCCACGGCGCGGTCTCGAGTTTGAACTGGGGACCGCGGCTCTGGGCGCGCTCGCGCTCGTCGAGCGCGCGCTGCACGTTGCCGACGGCGGTCGGATTGTCGCGCGACACGCACACGATCACGTCCTTCGCGCCGATGATCGAGGCGAGGATCGCCGCGCCGTCGAGCACGAGGTGCGGGTTGGTGCTGAGTAGCGTCGAGTCCTTGTAGGAGACCGGTTCGCCCTCCATGGCGTTGACGACGACGACTTTGTTGTGGCCGCGCTGGTCACGCAGGAGTCGGGCCTTTCGCGCCGTCGGGAAGGCCGCGCCGCCGCGACCCGTGAGGCCCGAGGCCTCGAGCTCGTCGAGGAGTGAGTTCGCCTTGAACGACGTGGCGAACGTCGCCTCGTGTTGACCGAGCGTGAGGGGCGTGCCCGGCGTGCCGTTGAGCAGACGAGGGAGCTCTTGCGCCAACATCATCGGCGTCTCTTCGATCGGCTCGGTGACGGACTGCGCGGGAAGGACTCCGGCTTCGCGCGGGTGCCCGGGGGTTCCACGGCGCCCGTCTCACTGCGGGAGAACGAGGACGACGCCGTCGACGACATGGGCCGTGGCACCACGGGTCCCGGCCCCTTGCTCGTGGCGAGCGGGGAGAGCGCGGTGCGACCGGCGGCGCGGGTGGGGCGTTTCACGTAGCGCCACAGCGCGGCGACGGCGACGCACGTCGCGCAGGCCGCCACGACGGCGAGACCAGCGCCGTGCTTGGCGTCGGTGCCCGTCAGGTACGCGTGCAGGATGGCGCTCGCGAACGCCAACCAGCTGAACCAATGGATGAAGCGCCACGTCTCGTTCTTCACGCGAACCTTCAAGAGACTCGAGATCCACACGGCCAAGATCAGGTCGAACGCAACCGCGCCCACGGCGACGCCGACGCGCCGGTAGGAGGACGTCATCGGCACGAGGATCGATATCCACCCAGTGGGCACGTAGGAGTCGATGACCGTCGTCGTGATGTGGAACACGAGGAAGATGATGGCCACGATGGAGACGGACCGGTGGAGCTCGTTGACCTCGAAACGACCCACGACCGTGCCCCCGACTCGATTCGCTACGAGGGTGCCGAGCGTGACGACGAGCGTGAAGAGGATGAGTGCCACCATGCCGGTGGCTCTCGTCGTGTACCAGAGGTAGGGCGTCGTGAGCGCGATCACGCGAGCACCTCGTCGACGGGCCAGCCGCCGACGAACTCGACGCTGCCGTCAGTGCGCACGAATCGACCCGACCAACCGGCCTGGGCGACGTGGTACGCGGCGTCCTCACCCCAGAGCAGCGACGCGGTCGCGAAGGCGTTGGCGAGCAGGCAGCTGCTGGCCGACACCGTCGCGGTGGCGTAGGGGCCTACCGCGAAGCTGCCCGTTCGTGGATCGACGATGTGATTGACGAGCTGTCCACCGGCGCGCCAGGTGCGCGTCGTCGTCGACGAGGTCGCGATGCCACCGTCGTTGATGGCGACACGGGGCTCCTTGCCGCTCAGTTCCAGCGAGTCACTGAGACCAATGACCCAGGGACCTTCGGGGCCTCGACCGCGAACGGCCACGTCGCCGCCGATCTCGACGACGACGCCGCCCGTCGGCGCGACGTCGTCCGCGATCAAGTCCGCCGCGAGTGCCTTCGCACTCGCGCCGAGATCGAGTCGACAGTCGGGCGAGATCGTCACCGTGTGGTTACTTCGATCGAGCGTGAAGGCGTCGACGCCGGCGCCCCTGACGGGCGCGGCGAGCACGGTGCCGCCGCGAAACTTCAGTTCGTCGTAGTCGACGTCGTAGCCGAGGGCGAGTAGCGCGGGCAGGATGCTCGGGTCGCAAAGTCCGTCGGTCGCCTCACGCGCGACAAGGGCGGCGCCGAGTGCCAGCTCCAGCGTTGGACTGATCGCCACGACCTCACCCGCGCGCGCGTTCACCCGCGAGATCTCGGAGTCGTCTCGAAATCGATTGCACGTATCATCAAACTCGTTGAGCCAGTGCCATAGTCGTTCCTCGGCGAAGTGTACCTGGTGCTCGTGTTCGGTGGCGAGTGTGCCACTGAGCCCCCAGATCTGGAAGTTCACGCGCGGCTAGGTGCAGGTCACTTGACCGGACGGTGTCGTGGTGCACACCGTGGTCGTCGTGACCGGCACGGTGGTCGGGACCGTCGTTGGGGTCGTCGTCGTCACGGGCTTGGTCGTGGGCGTCGAGGAACCGCCCGACGTGGTGGTGGTCGAAGGCACGGTCGTCGTCGCGTTGTCGTCGGACGACGTCGAACCGTCGTCCGACGTCGTTGACGTGCTCGTCGTGGTGGACGGGACCGTCACGGGTGTCGTGGTGACCGGCTTCGCCGCGCCCGCGAAGTACATCACGGCGACGCCCGAGATCACGCCCGAACCCACGAGAACGGCCTGGGTGAGTCGGCGCACGCGTGCGAAACGGCGGTCACGTTGCTGGGGGGTTCGAGTAGCGGGGGTCATAAGGTTTCCTTAGGTCCCAGTCTTGTACGTCATTCTTAAGTCGTGACAGCGTGGCTATAAGAAGATTGACAAAATTCCCTACGAGTCAGACCTACTCTGCTTCTGGTAGGGCAATGGTGAATCTGGCGCCCCCGAGCGTCGGATCGCGGTCGACGGCGACGGTGCCGCCGATCTCCTCGACGACTTGGGCGACGATGGACAGACCCAATCCCGATCCCGGCAGCGCTCGAGCCGACGGTGCTCGCCAGAAGCGGTCGAAGACGAACTGGCGGTCTTCGTCGTTGATGCCGTCGCCGCTGTCGGCGACCGTGATGGTGCCGTGCGAGGAGCGAACCATGATGTGTCCGCCGGTGGGCGTGAACTTGACCGCGTTCGTCAAGAGATTCGAGATCGCGCGATTCAATCGATCGTGGCGCGCCAGCACGAAGGACGTCTCGATCTCGACGTCAATCGTGATGTCGCGGATACGTGCGTAGGTGCGAGCGGTCTCGACGCATTCGTCGACGCAGTCGTCCAGTCGAAGCGTCTCGAGGTCACCCTCGGACTTCTCTCCTCGGGCGAGTTCTCCGAGGTCCGTCACGAGCGCGGCCAGTTCGTCGACCTGGGTGACCATGTCGTCGGTGATCTGACGCAGTTCGTCCGGGTGCAGTTCGGGCGCGCGCGAGAGGACTTGGGCGTTGGTGCGCAGTGACGTCAGTGGTGTTCTCAGTTCGTGGCTCGCGTCGAGGACGAGTTGTCGCTGCAGGGTCTGGCTACTCTCCACCGATCGAAGCAGCCGGTTGAAGACTCGACGAAGTCGTCCGAGTTCGTCGGCGTCGCCTTCGGCGAGTCGGTACTGCAAGTCGTTGGTCATGGCGACCGTCTCGATCTCGTTGGTCACCTTCTCGAGCGGGTGGAGAGCCTGGCGCGCGAGGAAGAGCCCGAGGGCGAGGGCCAACAAGAGTCCACCGGCCGCGACGAGCATCAGGGTCGTCACGAGTCTCGTGAGCTCAGTGATTTGGCCCGTGATATTGACAATGTACAACTGCGCGGACGTCGTCGAAATCTGGCAGACACCCGTCGGGCAGTTGACGAGGGAGTTCTTCGGCAGCGGCTCAATGAGCTCGCGGTAGCTCTGGTCTTGGATGGTGATCGTACGAATCACTTGGCCTGATTTGCCCTTCGCGATCGCCTTGATCGTCGCGTCTATAGGTACGTTCGAAGACGACAACGTTGCCCCGGTCGGCAGCACGATCTCCGAGTACGAGCCATAGATGACGCGATTTTCGTCACCGACGCTGTGCGGCTGCTGTGATGCCTGCTCCAACGAGACGTCGACGGAGTGCAGAATCGCGCTTCGCGCGACGAGGAACGACGCGAAGCTCGCGAGGATGACCGCGATCGCGGCGGCCGCCACCGTTGCAGTGATGACGCGTAGGCGAAACGTCACGACGTTCGAAGCGCGTAGCCCACTCCGCGCACCGTTTGGATGAGTCGCGCTTTGTTGTCCTCTTCGAGTTTGCGTCGGAGGTAGCCAATGTAGACCGCCAGCGAATTCGTGCCGGAGTCGAAGTTATAGCCCCAGACCAGGTCGAGGATCTGGTCGCGGGTGAGTACTTGACGTGGGTGGTGCAAGAAGAGCTCCAGCAGGTCGAACTCGATCTTGGTCAGTTCAACGAGCCGAGCGCCGCGGTGCACCTCGCGGGTCTGTGGATTGAGCGTGAGGTCCTCGAAACGAAGCACTGTGCCGTCGATGTCGGCGACGTTGTGGCGACGGAGCAACGCGCGCAGCCGCGCCAGCAACTCTGCGAGGTCGAAGGGCTTCACGAGGTAGTCATCGGCTCCCACGTCGAGTCCTTCGACGCGGTCATTGACGGCGTTACGGGCGGTCAACATCAAGATGGGCGTCGTGTCACCCGATCGGCGGATTCGACGGCAGATTTCGAGCCCGTCGATGTCGGGCAGTTGCAGGTCGAGCACGATGGCGTCGGGCGCACGAAGTTGGATGGACTTGAGCGCGCTCGCGCCGTCTTCGAAGAGTTCGACGTCGTAGTTCTCCATGCGGAGCGCTCGACCGAGGGCTGAGCGGATGGCCGAATCATCGTCGACGATGGCGACGTAGGAGTTGGGGGTAGGAGCGGTAGTCACGGCGCGACTTTCTGAGGTTGGTTTACAGGCTCTAGTGTTGCTGATTGGTATTAAGCATCCTCAGACATACTCTAAGAATCTCTGAAGATTGCCACAGTATCGGCAGTGGCGGGTAGTTCAATTGGCAGAACGACGGACTTTGAATCCGTAGGTTGGAGGTTCGAGCCCTCCCCCGCCAGCCAAGA
>DASZIH010000079.1:0-36179 GCA_035949355.1 Acidimicrobiales bacterium | reverse complement strand
ACCATCTGCGACACGTAGATGCCGTAGGCCGCCTCGGACCCCGAGGTCGTGATGGCCTTCGTACGCGCGCTGCTTTGAGGGCTCACGAGGTACACGCCAAGCAAGTACACCGCGATGATGGCCCCCACGTCGAAGGGGATCACCGCCGCGGCGAAGGGGTCACCGCCGGGCACGATGATCTTGGGAATCGCGACACCGTGCGCGTGCAGGTAGTCCAACACGATCGGCACCGCGCCGGCGACCACGGTCAACGAAAGGATCGCGCGGCGGTGACGAAGAACCCAATCGTGGAACGCGTCGAGGTAGAACGCCGCCACGACGCCACCGAGGAGGTACAGCGAGTACGAGAAGACGAGACGCGTCTCGAGCTTTGACGAAATCGAAAAGCCGAACCATCCCCGTCGCACGACGTAAGGAAACACGAACTGCCAGAGAACGGCGCCCGCGACGACGTAGAGGTGCGACCGAGGAAATCGTCGGAGCAGTTTGAACACGTAGGGGAAGACGACGTAGAACTCCAACAACACCAAGAGGAAGTAAAGGTGGTAGTACCCCGTCGTGAGTGAAACGAAGAAGTTGTGCGCGCCCGTGGAACTGAAGAGGGACGAGAGCGGGAGGTGAAAGTAGGGAAAGGTCGACGAGGGCGTCAGTGCCGCCAGCGGGAAGTAGATCACGGTCCACACGAGGTAGACGAGGCCCACGGCCATGAATCGGCGCTTCCAGTAATGACTCATGGCGATGGTCTCGCTGTTGCGATAGCTGTAGGCCAACATGCACGCCGAGACGAAGAGGAACGCGTCACGCGAGAAGTGCGTCAACGTCAAGAGACCCGACGCCAAGAGACTCGTCGAAAGTGGCGAGAAGAAGAGCAACGCGTGTGTCGAGATGACGGCCGTCTGTTTGATCGGACGCATCGCGTCGACGTGATCAAGACGTTGGCGAGTGCCGCTCGGCGCCACGTCGGAGACATTTGCCGTCACTTTTTCAGTTGGGCTATGCATTTGACGTCGTGCCGCTACAGCGACTCTTGGTGCAGCACGGTGACGTCGTCCCCGCGCAGGAGACCCTTGCGAATCTTTCCCGTGGCGTGAGCGGGAAAGCTCTCCACCACTCTGACGCTGACTGGCCGGTGCGCCTTCGCGAACGCGGTCTTCGCGCTTCGTCGCACTCGCTCGACCAAATCGGCCATGGCCCCAGGTGAGTCAAGTGTCCCTTCGTCGAAGCGCACGTACGCGACGGGCACGTGGCCGAAGACGTCGTCGGGCTCGCCGACGACGGCGACCTGGACGACGCCGGCGACGGTCACGAGGACGTTCTCGATCTCGAGCGGGTAGATCTTCTCGCCCCCGCGATTGATGACGTCGTCGCTGCGACCAACGATGAAGAGGTAGCCGTCCTCGTCGAAGTAGCCGAGATCGCCCGTACGGAGCCAGCCGTCAGCGTCGAATCGGTCGTCGTACGCGGGACTCTCGTAACGCGTGATCACCGTCGGACCCTTGATCTCGATGTGTCCCACGTAATCTGGCCCGGTGGCGCGCTCATCGCGGTCGGGCGTGACGACGCGAACGTCGACGCCCACCGCGACCCCCACCGAAGCGGACTTTCGAACACCCGTGAGCGGAGTGGCGCAGATTTGGCTGGCCGCCTCGGTCATACCGTAGGACTGGATGACGGGGATACCCGTCGACGCTTCGAACCGTTCCAAGAGAGCAGGCGCGAGCGGCGCCGACGCGGAGCGGATGAATCGAACGTCCGTCGACGGCACCTCGTCGTCGTTCACGTTGGTAAGCCGAGAGATGATCGCCGGGACCGCGTTGATCCACGTGACGTCGAAATCGCTGACGATCTTCCAGAATCCCGTGCGGTGGAATCGGTCATCGAGCACTAGCGACGAGCCCGCGTAGAGCGTCGCGAGTACTCCGACCACTTCGGCGTTGACGTGCCACAGGGGCAGAGGATTGAATCCTCGGTCCGTGACGCCGAGTTGATGGTGTCGCGCCACGAGTTCGGCGGTCGCCAGCAACTGCGCGACCGAGAGCGCCACGACTTTGGGCGCTCCGGTCGTTCCCGACGACGCGAGCACCACGCCACCGCCACTCGAACCCTCATCAGCGCTCGCGAGGACGCTCAAGGACGAGACGTCGTTGTCGATCTCTCGAATGTTTCGCCACGCGACCGACGTGTCCCCCGGGGCGTCGCGGTCACTGAGCATGACGCGAAGCTCCAAGTCCCGCGCCCGTGCGACCGTGTTCACGAGATTCGCGTCGCCCAGCGTGGACTCGAGCGGCGCCACCCACGCGCCCATGGCCACGCCCGCGATGAACCACGCGGAAAAGGTCAGCGGATCGGCGACGTGAAGCCCCACGCGATCGCCGCGTTGCACCCCCCACGTGCGCAGGCGGTTTCGAAGGCGCGCGACGTTGTCGAGCAGCTCCACGAACGTGAGAGTTCGGCCACTTCGAGCGTCGAGGAGAAACGGGGCCGTCGAGCGCGCGGACGCCTGCCTCAAGAGCAACGTATCGAGGAGGTGACGATCTGAACGGGACTGAGAGGGTTCCATGGAGGGGTCAGTTAGTACATCATGCGAGGGTCGACGTAATGCTTGAACTCGATGAGGTTCGACGAGGGATCGCAGGCCACGAACGTCTGATGAACTTCGACCAGGCCTTCGAATCGAAGCGTCACGTCGCTGTACAGAGGGACGTCACGCTGCTTGCACAGTTGGTAGAGGGCGTCGAAGTCGCTGCGCTCGCGAAACGTCACGCCGAAGTGGCGTGGGTACATGGGCAGTCGACTCATGGGTATCGATTCGGCCGGCGCCTCCGTAAGGTGGCAGACCAATTGATCGCCAAAGAAGTCCAACGTGACGCGGTCGTCGTAGCGCCGGGCCAACTTGCAGCCCAACTTGGTCACGTAAAACGCCACCGTCTCGTCGAGGTCGTACGCCGGGATGGCAAGATGGAAAACGTCGCGGCTCTCTCTCATTGGTCGTCAGGCCACGTCCACAAATCGGGGCTCGAACGCGAGAAGGGTCTCACTTCGTAGTCCCATGCGAATCGTCTCAAGGGCGATGATGTCCGTGACCGCGATGTTGCCGAGATTGGCGTCCGGTCCGACTCGTTGGACGAAGTACGTCTGCAGTTCGGTCGAGGGGGCCTCGAAGAGGAGTCGTTCGTGGTCGATGTTCGCTGAAAGGATCTCTTCGATGAGACCGTAGCGAAGTTCCCCGTTCGAGCGGCAAATGCCACCTTTTCCACCCTCGCGCGTCTCGAGCGTCACGAGGGTCGCGCCGGCGTCCAGGTCGGCCCTGATGTAGCTGATCCACTTCGCGGGCGCCATCACGTCCGAGGCGGCTTGGTTCTTCGATCCGACCTCGGAGATCACCTGAAAATCATCAGTGAGTCGCTTCACGTACTCGGCCTTGTCGTCGTTCGTGAGGTCGATCGTGCCGTTGGACACCTCCACGAAGCGACAGCCGTAGCCGAGACAGAGGCTCCGGAACTCCTCAAAACGGTCTTGCTGGATGTACTTCTCGAAGAGGGTGCCGCCCAGGTAGAAGTCGATGTTGGCTTCTTTGAGCACGTCGAGCTTCACGCCGAAGTTCTTCGTCACCACTGACGTCCCCCAACCGAACTTGACGAAGTCGACGTGTTCACCCTGGCTCTCGATCACGTCGATGAAGTGACTGAGGGGAACGCCCTTGTCGATAATCATCGTTCGACCGACGGTGCGCGGCTTCGAAGCTCTCGTGGGAAGTTGAAGTGTCATGACTCAATTTTAGTTACGACCCTGGACGTTTCTGTAGGCACGATTAAGAGCACGTTAAAACGCAACCCAGTAATTCCTTAGAACGGGCGCACGCGTGTTGACGCGTCACTCTTCGAAACATCTGTGAATCGACGCGCGCGTCACGTCGACGTCACCATTGACTTCAACACATTCTGTGTACTCTCGATCGCGTACGTGTCAGCTCGCGACAACATCACGCGCACGCGACGAACACGGCAACGTCGACGCCGCGTCGCGAACGCGAGAGGTAACGCGACGTCGCCGACGTCGCGTTTGACGTGCGTCAGGCGAACGCTGCCCTTCGAGCGGCCGGTACTCTTGACACCGTGACAAGCCCCTCACGAAACGACGTGTCGATGGTCTTCGTGCGCCACGGCGAAACCGATTGGAACGCGGCGCGGCGCGTTCAGGGACACCACGACGCGGCACGCCTGACGAAGCGAGGCCGAGAACAGGCGCAGTCGGTCGCGAATTCCCTACAGGAACTGGGTTTTGACCGGCTCGTCACCAGCGATCTCGATCGCGCGATCGAGACGGCGACGTTGATTGGTGCAGCGCTAGGTCTTTCGCCCGAGATCGACCCGCTCTTGCGTGAGCGGAACTTCGGCACGTTCGAAGGCGGTCAGGTCGAACACCTGACTGGCGACGTCACTGGCATCATCGACAACGTGTTGGTCGACCCCGACGCGCGGCCGCCGCGTGGTGAGTCGTTTCGAGACGTCGTTGCTCGCGCGGGTCTCTTCATCGAACGTGAGCGCCTCGCGCCGTCGGCGAATCGATTGCTCGTCATCACGCACGGCGGCACACTTCGGGCGCTGCTCGCGTTCGCCACGGGCGAGCAACTCGAAGGTCTTTCGTGGTACCCAGTGGACAACTGCAGCGTCTGGACGCTCGATACCGACGTCGTGAGCGAGATTGACGTCGCTTCACCTCCGGGCTGACGAACGTCTTCGCCTCGCACTTGGCTTGGAGATCGTCACACCAGTGGCGCCGCGCACACCATGGCTACCACGGCGACGAGCGAACCCACGAGCGAGAAGGTCAGCACTGAGGTCCGGACGTCGTGACGACGCGCAATGCGCATCCACAACAGTGACGACAGTGCGCCGGTCACCAGGATGTTCGGTCCGAGGTCAAGACCCAGGAGCAGCGCGTAGGGATGCGCCACTCGATGGGCGGCGAAGAGCGACGCCGCGGGCAGGTTGTTGATGACGATCGACGCGAACGCCGAGGTCGCAACCGTCGCCGCGACGCTCGCGTGACGTAAAAGACTCGCCGAGATCGTCGAGAATCGAGCGAACCAGCCCACCGCGACCGCGATGATGAAGAGGATCGACAACGTCCAGGGATTCGTCACAGTCAACGCGTCGCGGAGGTTCGAGCGCTTCGTCACCGTGACGTCGTAGACCTCCGTGACGACGCCCACGACGAAGACCCAAAGTGCCGGCTGCCGCAAGAACAGCATCGCGAGTACGGCGAAGGCCACCGCCAGCACGCCGGGTCCAAAGACGAACGACGTCGCGGACCTCTCCGGGGTCTGCACGGGTCGGCGAAGTGGTCGCCACCGCCACACCAGGACCACGGCGATGGTCACGACAACGGCGATGACCCACGCCAACACCATGTGCCGCGCGAAGGCGGAGCCCAACGTCGAGCTACGAGAGAAGACAAGGAGATTGGTGAGATTCGATCCGAGCAGTAAGAGCGAAGCGGAGTTCGACATGAAGATCGTTCCGTAGAGGAAGGCCTTCTCGTCGGTCCCCTTCGCTCGCGCCGCGAAAAGGGCCACGGGGGTCATGAACACCACGGAGGTGTCGAGGTTCAACACGGCGGTGACCAGAGCGACCGCCACCATGGTCACGAGGAAGAGCGGCACGCCTCCTCCGGGCACGCGCGCGCACGCCGCGCCGACGAGTCGAAAGAGTCCCTCGCCCGACGCCACGTGACCGATGAGCAACAGTCCCGCCACCAGCACGAATGGTGACCACGTGGCGCTGAGCGTCTGGAGTACATCGTGCACCACCTCACGTTAGAGGTCGTGCGCGAGCGCGTTAGAACGAGATCGTCACGTTCGCGATCGGAACCAGGGCGGAGGACCCACTTCGATGCGAGCCAGATCTGACGCGACGCGCCCGAAGCGATCGTCATCCTTCGACCAGCTCTCGTACGCCGCCGTTATCTCCTCTTGGGTCCGCGCCACGAAATTCCACCACATCAAGATCGTCTCCTCGAACGGGACGCCGCCGAGCAGCATCGCGACGGAGTCCTCGCTCGTACGTAGTCCCACCTCGTCACGACCCAGTCCGAGGTACGCGAGGTGGCCCGGCGTGATCCACGTACCGTCGAGTTCAATGGCACCACTCGTCACGACGATCGCGTACTCGAACGTGTTCTCGAGAGGTACGACGTGCTCACCTTGGCGAAGTCGAAGCTCGGCGCCCACCGACGCACTGTCGTGGCGGGCGCTGGAGGCGGCGTCGCCGATGGTGCCGACGAGAACGGTGGCGTCGCCCTGGGCAAGCTCGAACCTCGGCAACGCGCCGTGATGCTCGAACGCCGACGGGCCGTCGCGCGTCGATGATGGCAACGCCACCCACAACTGCACCCCGTGCAACGCGCCCGACGTCACGCCGGGATTCTCCTCTGAGTGCGCGATACCTTGGCCCGAGGTCATGAGGTTCATCTGACCGGGTCGAATCAGCTGCTCCGAGCCGAGACTGTCGCGGTGCAGGATCTCGCCGTCGAAGAGCCACGTCACGGTCTGCAGTCCGAGGTGCGGGTGCGGCGCGATGTCAAAGCTCCTCGACGGGCTGAACGTTGCGGGCCCCATGTGATCGATGAAGCACCAGGGCCCGACGGTGCGCCGACCCCTGGTGGGTAGCGCTCGTCGCACGTCGAACTCACCGACTTTGGTGGATCGAGAATCCGTGACGATCAGTTCCGTCTCGTTCGAGCGTGGCTCGCCGTCCATGGTCTCAGTCTTCCAGGGTCGAGCGCCGTTTTCTAGTCCTCGCGTCGGCGGCGACATGACGTCCGCTTGAGGACCCAGGCGTCAGTCGACGTCGAAGCGATACCCGACGCCGGCCTCGTACACGAGACGACTCGGGGCCTCAGGTTCAACCCCTAACTTCTCGCGAAGGCCTTCGACGACGGTCTTCAGGTGCGCGGACTCGCCGTGGTAGCCGGGACCCCAGAGTCGATCGAGTAGCTCCTGCTCGCTCACGACGTCACCGTGAAGGCGGGTCAGTTCGGCGAGGATCGCCCACTCCTTTGGTGAGAGGTCGACCGCCTCACCGCGGCACAGAACGTGGCGCGATCCAAAATCGATTGACAGATCACCGGCTGTGACGACAGCCTCCTCGCCCAGGGGCGCGCCCCTTCGAAGGCCCGCTCGAATCCGCGCCAGTAATTCATTGATGCCGAACGGTTTCATGAGAAAGTCGTCGGCACCGGCCTGGAGGGCCGCGGTCTTCTGCGTCTCTTGCGCTCGTGTTGACGTGACGATGATGGGCGAACTGCTCCACCCTCGGACGGCGGAGATCACTTCGATACCGGTGAACTGCGGTAGTCCGAGGTCGACCATGATGAGGTGCGGGTAGGTCTTCGCCGCGAGGGAGATCGCCTCGTGGGCCGTCATGGCCGTCACCACGCCGTACCCGTGAGCGCCGAGGCCCTTGGACAGGGCTCGGCTCAGAGAATGATCGTCGTCTACGACCAATATCGTCGTCATCCGACGCCTTCGCTCGAACGTAAACACTCAAAGTTCGTAGGAATGGTCAGGACCCTAGTGCACCACTCGCGAGAGGAATTGGGCCGCACGCGACTCATCCTCGCTACGCATCGGAAATCCTTGCTCAGCGCCACTTTCGACGAGTGTGCCGTCGCGCGTGCACGCAACTAGCTCGCGCCCTCAGGCGTACGAAGTGGAAACTCCAGCACGACGGTGAGGCCGCCACCCGGGGTGTCCTCGAATCGAAGCCGACCGCCGAGTTGTTGGAGGAAGCCTGACGCCACGCTGAGTCCGAGGTTGACGCCCTTCTTGTCCGTGGTGAAACGCTGTCGATCGTCGAGGATCGCCGTCCGCTCAGCCACGGCGACACCCGGGCCCCGATCGATGACGAGAAGTTCGATCGCGTCGAGCGTCACGCCCGCCGTGATCCTCACGGGACGGTCCTTCGGACTGAACCGACAGGCGTTCTCGACGACGATGGTGATGGCTCGCTCGCACAATGCAGCGTCCGACGTGAACGGCGGGAGGTTGCGAGCGACGTCGATGTCGAAGGGCCGAACGCTCGTGTCGATCTGCGCTAGCGCGTGATCCACGAGTACGTCGATCGATACTCGCTCCAGCTTCGGCGTGATGCTCCCTGCTTCGAGACGCCCGGCGTCGACGAGATTGGCCGCCAGTCGATGAAGCCGTTGCACCTCCGTCTCGATCTCCAACAAGCGTTCGCGCTGCACCCGTGCCGGCGCCGTCACGACGCCGTCGAGGAGCGACGTCACCTTGTACTGGATCATCGAGAGCGGTTCACGTAAGTCGTAGGAGATGGCGCGCAGCAGTCCCGATCGTCGGGTGTGCGCGTCGGCGAGCACTCGTCGTTGCGCCTCGCCCTCGACGGTGTTCACCGTTCGAAAGCCGGCGGCGATGCGTCCCGCGAACGCACTGATGAGCTGGCGATCTTCCCCGTCCAACGACACGCCGTGGAGGACCAGGTTGTGCTCGTCGTCGACGGCGAACTGCGTCGTCGACGACGAGCCCTTCAGCGCCTCGCCACTCACGACGAAGGGCTCCCACCCGTCGTTCCCTTGCACCATGATCGCCGCGCTCGACGCCCCGAACACGGCGCGCAACGAGTCGAGCAGGGGCAGGAGATCTTCCGTGGACGTTCCCACCGTGGCCACCACCTTGACCAAGACTTCGGCCTCGGCGCGGGCGCGATCGGCTTCGTGCGATCGCCTGGCGAACCGACTGACGATGACGCTGGCACCCACGGCGAAGACGAGAAAGGCCAGGAGTGTCACGAGGTCGTCGGGTCGCGACACCGCGAGGGTGTGCAACGGCTTCACGAAGTAGAAGTTCTCCAAGCCAAATGCCGCGAGCGCGGCGGCGAGCCCCACCACGGTGCCGCCCCACGAGGTCAGCGCCAACACGACGACGAGATAGGCGAGAAACTCCGTTGAGGGTGACAGACTCGAGCGAAGGGCGGTCAGAATGAACGTCAGCACGGGCAAGGTCACCGTGCCGAGACCGAGTACCAAGGCCTGTCGCTGCCACGAGAACCGGCGCACGCGGCGGCGCTGACGAATCGTGGGCGCGCGTTCGGCGCCCACGGCGATGACGTGCACGTCGAGGTCCGGCGTCTGGCGAAGCACCTTCTCCACGACCCCGCCGAGCGGTCGCAGGGTAGAGCGCGACCTGCTCGCTCCGAGGAGGATCTGAGTACCACGCTCCGAGCGTGCGAAGGCAACCAGCGCCGTCGCGACGTCATCGTCGACGATCTCTTGATAGGTGCCCTCGAACTCGTCCACTAACTCTCGCGTCAGCGCCGTCTCAGACTCCGTTCGACGTGCCCCGTCGGCACTCACGACGTGCACCGCGAGGATCTCGGCGCCCGTGCGCGACGCGATCCTTGCGGCCCGACGAAGGAGCACCTCGTCGACCGGAGCTCCCGCGACACCCACGATGAGACGCTCGCGGGTCTCCCAGGTCTCCTTTATGTCGTGATCGTCCTGGTAGCGCTGGAGGGCGTCCTCTACCCGATCGGCGAGCCACAGCAACGCGAGCTCTCGCAGCGCACTGAGATTGCCCACGCGGAAGTAGTTCGAGAGCGAGGCGTCGATCTTGTCCGCGGTGTAGATGTTGCCGTGGGCCATCCGGCGGCGAAGCGCCTCGGGCGTGACGTCGACCAACTCGATCTGCTCCGCTCGGCGCACGACCGCGTCGGGCACGGTCTCTTGTTGCGTGATGCCCGTGATCTTTTGAACGACGTCGTTCACCGATTCGAGATGCTGAATGTTGACGGTCGTGATCACGTCGATGCCCGCGTCGAGTAACGCCTCGACGTCCTGCCAACGTTTCTCGTGCAGACCACCGGGGACGTTGGTGTGCGCGAGTTCATCGACGAGGGCGACGCCTGGCTTACGCGCGAGTATCGCGGCGAGGTCCATCTCCTCGAGTTGCGCGCCGCGATACTCGCGCGTCGTGCGCGGCACGATCTCGAGGTCGCGGACTTGCGCGTCGGTGGAGGGTCGGTGGTGCGTCTCCACGTAGCCGATCACGACGTCGGTGCCGCGCTCGCGCCGGCGCCAACCTTCGTCCAGCATCCGGTAGGTCTTGCCAACGCCCGGCGCCGAGCCCAAGTACACGCGGAGTAGTCCTCGGGCCATGGCTAATACTTATCCGTCGCGCGCACGTCCACCAGCACTGAGCGACGACGCTGCGCTTTCGCCACCGCCTTGGCGAGCTCGCTCACCTAGACGACCCGCGTTTCGGTCGCGAGCGAGGCGCCGACCACGTTCACCAACAACACCGCGACCACCCGGCGTTCGAGCGACACCGGCTGACCCGAGGAGGGCGTAAGGATGAATCGACCGAGTGCCCGACCTCGCCATTCGGCCACGATCTCGGCGGCCGGTCCCGGTATTCCAATGTCACCTACGGGCCAGTCGAGGCCCACGTGGATGACGGCGCCGCTCGAGACGATCCGCGCCAACGGAGGGTTCGCGAGGGTCGGGTCGAATCGACACGCCCGTAGATCGAGCAGGGGCACGAGCGATCGCTCGACGCTTTCGATGACGACGGCGCTTCTCGCGGATCGCGCCGCCAGGTCAGTGAGGTCTCGAATCATCGAGACGTACGTCGACTCCTCGTGGGAGACGAGCGAATGGTGTCGGCTCCTCGCGGCCAGTTCGGTCACGATGACTCCGACCACGAAGATCGCGATCGTCGTCTCGAGGTCGGGACGATGGCTGATCGCGAATTGGTAGTAGGGCTTCGTCAAGAAGAAGTCGAACCAGAGCGCCGACGACACGCTGGCCACGAGACCGCTGACGCGACTGCCGAGCACCGCGATGGCGACGACGCACGCGACGAGCACCAGCGCGGCGGCGGTGGTCGTGAAGTTCCCTCGAAAGGGCACGAGCACCGCGGCGACCCCGACCGGGACGACGAGGGCGAGGAGGAAGGCGACGCGTTGACGATGAGTGTTGAGGATCTGTAGCATCGCCGTCTCCCCCTTTCCTTCAGTGGCCGTCACGGCCAGTTGGTCTAACCAAGTCGAGCCAGCGCTTCGTTCAATTGCAGGACGTCGATGTAGCTACTCCCGAGGAAGCCGAACTGCGCGCCGTGTGTCTGGCTCTTGATAAGTGCGCGAAGCTTCGAGGCAGAGATCCCCGTCGCCTTCGAGACCATGGGGATCTGCACGATGGCGTCCTGTGGGGAGATGTCCGGGTCGTAGCCACTGCCTGAGGTCGTCACGAGGTCCGGCGTCGGGTTGACGCCGAGCTTGTGCCAGTACTTGACGAGCGCCTTGGTGTCATCCAAGAACTTCTGTGAGCGTGGTCCGAAGTTGGTCGCCCCGGAGCCACCGGCCGCGCCGTTGGCGACGAGGGGGTTGTCACCTCCGTGTCCTACTGGACTCGGATTCTTGGGGTTGGTGTCGGCGTAGGGGCCGGTGTCGTCGGGGCGACCGTGGAACCACTTCGGACTTGACCAGTTCTGACCTATCAGGGTGGAACCGTTGGCCGTCAGCGAACCGTTGGCCTGATGCTTGAAGAGCACTTGCGACACGCCGGTCGCGGCGAAGGCGTAGACGAAGCCGAAAAAGATCAAGCAGATGACTGCCATGATCAGTGAGCGACGAAGGTGTAGGAGCATGAGCTATCTCTCTTTAGTAGGCGTGCAACGCGACGAGTATGAGGTCGATGAGTTTGATGAAGGCGAACGGAGCGATGACCCCGCCCACGCCGTAGATGAGGACGTTGCGGCGCAGGATCGCGGCCGAGCCCGACGCGCGGAACTTCACGCCTCGCAGGGCGAGCGGGATGAGGGCCACGATGACCAACGCGTTGAAGATCACGGCCGACAACACCGCACTCTGCGCGTTGTGAAGGTGCATGATGTTGAGGGACTTCAGCGGATTGTTCTTCGAGTTATAGGCGACGACGAAGAGCGCCGGGATGATGGCGAAGTACTTCGCCACGTCATTCGCGATGGAGAAGGTGGTCAGTGAACCGCGCGTGATGAGCAGCTGCTTGCCGATCTCGACGATGTCGATAAGCTTCGTCGGATTCGAGTCGAGGTCGACCATGTTGCCCGCCTCTTTCGCGGCCGTGGTGCCCGTGTTCATGGCGACGCCAACGTCAGCTTGAGCTAGCGCCGGCGCGTCGTTGGTGCCGTCGCCGGTCATGGCGACCAACTTGCCGCCTTCTTGTTCTTGCTTGATCAGCGCCATCTTGGCTTCGGGCGTCGCTTCGGCGAGGAAGTCATCGACCCCCGCTTCCTGGGCGATCGCGGCGGCGGTCAACGGGTTGTCTCCCGTGATCATGACGGTGCGGATACCCATGCGCCGCATCTCGTCGAACTTCTCGCGTATGCCCTGCTTCACGACGTCCTTCAATTCGATGACGCCCACGATGTCGGCGCCGTCGGCGACGACGAGCGGCGTCGATCCAGCGCGTGCCACGCGTTCGACGATGGCGTCGAGGTCGCTCGGCGTCGTACCACCGAGCTCGCTCGCCCAACGCTTGACCGAGTCACCGGCACCCTTACGAATCTTGCGCTGCCCGATGTCGAGGCCCGACATGCGCGTCGTCGCGGTGAAGGGAATGAAAGCGTGGTCGCCCTCGAGCTGGCGCTCGCGGATATCGAAGAGTTGCTTCGCGAGCACCACGATGGAACGGCCCTCTGGTGTCTCGTCGGCGAGCGACGCGAGTTGTGCGACGTCAGCGACCTCTTGCTCGGTGTGTCCGCTCACCGGAAAGAAGTTCGACGCCATGCGGTTACCGAGCGTGATCGTTCCCGTCTTGTCGAGCAGCAGGGTCTGGACGTCGCCCGCTGCCTCCACGGCACGGCCACTCATGGCGAGCACGTTTCGCTGCACCAGTCGGTCCATACCGGCGATACCGATCGCCGAGAGCAGCGCGCCGATGGTCGTCGGGATGAGACAGACAAGGAGCGCCACCAACACCACCACCGACACGGAGGAACCAGCGAAGTTGGAGAAGGGCACCAGCGTGACGACGACGGGGATGAAGACAATGGTGAGCACCGCGAGCAAGATGGTGAGCGCGATCTCGTTCGGCGTCTTTTGACGATTGGCCCCTTCCACCAGCGTGATCATGCGGTCGATGAAGGTGTGGCCGCGTTCGGCGGTGATGCGCACGACGACGCGGTCCGAGAGCACCTTGGTGCCGCCGGTCACGGCCGAACGGTCACCACCCGACTCTCGGATGACCGGAGCCGACTCACCCGTGATCGCGGATTCGTCGACGGACGCGATGCCCTCGATGATCTCGCCGTCGGAGGGGATGACGTCACCCGCCTCGCAGACGACGAGGTCGCCCTTCGAGAGCTCCGCCGCCGGAACCAACTCTTCGGTCCCGTCAGCGCGAAGTCGACGGGCCTCCGTCTCAGAGCGCATCTTCCTCAGCGTGTCCGCTTGGGCCTTGCCGCGCCCTTCGGCCATGGCTTCGGCGAAGTTGGCGAAGACGACCGTGAGCAAGAGCCACACGGTGATCGACCAGGTGAAGGTGCTCGGGTGCGCGATCGCCTCGATGAAGCTGATGACCGTACCGACGAGCACGACGAACATCACGGGGTTCTTCACCTGGACGCGAGGGTCAAGCTTGAGAATGGCGTCCTTCAACGCTTGGCGAAGGATCGGGCCATCGAAGAGGCCCCGTGACTCCGCCACGCCGTGGGGGCTCTGCGGGGTCGTGGGTTGATTGAGAACGGTCGTCATTAGAAGAATCCCTTACTGAAGTGCTCGACGATGGGGCCGAGAGATAACGCGGGAAAGAACGTGAGGCCACCAATGATCAAGATCACGCCAATGGTGAGGCCCACGAACATCGGGTTGTCGGTGCGGAACGTCCCGAGCGACTCGGGGACGACGTCCTTCTCGGCGAGCGCGCCACCGAGGGCCAGCGCCGGGATCATGATGGCGAACCGACCGAGCAACATGGCGACACCGCCGACCACGTTGTAGAAGGGCGTGTTACCCGTGAGGCCACCGAAGGCCGAACCGTTGTTGTTGCCCTGCGACGTGATGGCGTAGAGGATCTCGGTGAACCCGTGAGGGCCGCCGTTAAGCGGTCCGGCACGGCCCACCGCGAGCGACACCGCGACCGCCGTGATGATGAGGACGACCATGGGCATGACGAGCGCGCCGAGCCCCGCGAGTTTCACCTCTCTCGCCTGGATCTTCTTTCCGAGGTACTCCGGTGTTCGCCCGATCATCAGTCCTCCGATGAAGACCGCGATGAGCGCGTAGAGCAGCATGGTGTAGAGGCCACTGCCGGTGCCGCCAGGCGTCACCTCGCCCAGCATCATGCCGGTGAGGAGCCCGAGGCCACCGATGGGCGTGTAGGAGTCGTAGGCGCCGTTAGCCGAGCCGGTCGACGTGCTGGTGGAGGCGACGCCTAAGAGGGCGGACGAAGTGTCACCGAAGCGCACCTCCTTACCTTCGGTGTTGCCCACCGTCGAGTGGATGCCGGCGGCCGCGACGACGGGGTTGTTCTGGTGCTCACCGTAGGAGGTGAAGCCCACCCACACGCCGAAGAGGATCACCATGGCGGCGAGCAGCGCGCGACCGTGGCGAATGCTGCCGACCATCTTGCCGAAGGTGTAAGTGAGGGCGAAGGGGATCGAGAGGAGCAGATAGATCGAGAGGAAGTTCGTGAGTCCGGTCGGATTCTCGAAGGTCGTGGCCGAGTTGGCGTTGAGGAAACCACCACCGTTGGTGCCGAGCTGCTTGATGGACTCCATGAATCCAATGGGACCGCGAGCGATAGTTTGCGTGACCCCGTTCAAGACGTCGTGAAAGGACGCCGTACCGGCCAGCGTTTCAACAGCTCCTTGGCCGACGAAGATGATGCCGAAGGCGAAGGCGGCGGGCAACAAGATGTAGAACATGCAACGGGTGATGTCCACCCAGAAGTTGCCGATCGTCGCGGACTTGCGACGAGAGAAGCCGCGTACCATCGCGATCGCGACCGCGATGCCCACCGCGGGCGAGACGAACTGCTGGACCGTGAGAGCGCCGATCTGTGAGAAGTACGACATCGTCGTCTCGCCGCCGTAGTTCTGCCAGTTGGTGTTCGTGACGAACGACGACGCGGTGTTGAAGCTGAGTGCCGAGCCGACGTTCGGCAAGTGCTGCGGGTTCATGGGCAGCGATCCCTGGATACGGAGGATCACGTACGTGAAGGCGATCGAGACGGCCGAGAAGACGACCATCGCGCCGGCGTAGCGCTTCCAGGTCTGCTCCTGGGACGGCGAAGTCCCGAGCAACCTGTAGACCGGCTTCTCGATGAAACCGAGGAAGTGCACGCGACCGTTGAAGACGGCCTCCATGTACGAGCCGAGGTAGCGCCACGTGACGCCCAGGAGCACGACGAGCAGGAGCAGGGTGAGGAAGAAACCCATTAGAACTTCTCAGGTTTGAACATCGCGTACCCGAGATAGAAGAACATCACCACGGAGATGATCAGTAGGAGGATTTGGGCGAGCGTCATACGCGGTCCAGTGCCCAGATGAGACCTAGCATCGCCGCGGCGAACCCCAGGATGCCTAGTAGTGAGTAGAAATCTGCCATGGACCCAGTCTTCTCACCGGGCTCTTAAGTGCCCCTTAATAACGCATGAAGGCTCTTCTTTTTTTCTTCATTCCGCCCACCGCACGTCCGCGAAGATTTTCGGACGATACTGAGTACGTGCAGAGGCGACTAGTTGGTTCTTGCGTCGGGGTCGCGTCGGCCGTCGCCTTCGGCTTCGCCCTCCTTCCGTTTCGCTCCCACGTCAGCGTTTCCACCGCGGCGCTCGTCCTCGTCATCCCCGTCGTCGTAGGAGCCGTCCTCGGCGGGTTCACCGCGGGCGCCGTCAGCGTCGTCGCGGGCTTTCTCATCTACGACTGGATGTACGTGCCGCCCTACAAGACGCTGAGTGTCGGCACGACGCAGAATTGGACCGCCCTCGTCGTCTACGTCGTCGTGATGCTCTTGGTCGCGCGGATCGTCGGCAGTCTCGACTCCGCGCGCACCGAGACGGTTCGCGGTCGCGAGGTGATGCGTCGCGTCTCGGAGGTCTCGGAGCTCCTGGTCGGCGACCAGCCCGTCAACGAACTACTGCGAACCATCGTCTCGACCGCCCAGAAGGTCTTCAACGTGCCGGGCGTGTCACTGCTGGAGCTCGAGGAGGGTCGCCTCGTGGTGGTCGCCAGCGCGGGCGAACCGTTGAGCGATGAGGAACTGCGCCATCTCGACCCTCACTCGGGGCTGCCGATCCGCGTCGGTACGACACCGGGCGTACGCGGCGAACTTCGCACCGTCGCGCTGTCGTCCTCCGGACGTGCCGTCGGGATACTCGCCATGCGCGGTGCCCCCACCGAAGAGACGGACCGGGCGGTCCTCAACACGTTCGCCAACGACGCCGCGCTCGCTCTCGAGCGCGCACAACTACGTGAGCAGGCGCTTCGTTCAAAACTCCTCGAGGAGTCCGACCGATTTCGTCGCGGGCTCTTGGGCGCGGTCTCGCACGACCTGCGCACTCCCCTCGCCACCATCAAGGTCGCGTCGTCGACACTCTCGCGTGGCGCGGAGCAACTGTCTGCGCAAGACACCAAGGAACTGCACGGACTGATCGAAGTCGAAGCCGACCGACTCACTCGACTCGTCACGAACCTGCTCGACATGACGCGCATCGAGGCGGGCGTCCTCACGCTGCACCGGGTGACGACGTCCGTGGCCGAGATCGTGAAGGACGCGCTCAGCGCCATGGGCGCGTCGCTCAACGATCAACGCCTCGAGGTGAGGGTTCCCGACTCACTCCCCGACGTCGACGTCGACCAGGTCCTGATGGGTCAGGCCCTCGTGAACCTCCTCGACAACGCCGTTCGCCACGCGCCGCCCCATAGCGTGATCACCGTGATGAGCGAGGTTCGTGACCGCCAAGTCGTGCTCTCGGTCGCGGACCAGGGTCCCGGCGTCCCCGAAGGCGACCGCGAGACGATCTTCGACCGCTTTACCCAACTCAGCACCGCCGGGCGAGCTGGTCTCGGTCTCACCATCGTCAAGACGTTCGTCGAAGCGCACGGTGAACACGTCTGGTACGAAGAGGTCCCCGCGGGCGGCGCCCGCTTCGTCATCTCACTTCCGCGCCACGCCGACACGGGTCAGTAGCGACGATGGCCACCGTGCTCGTGATCGACGACGATCCGTCACTGCTCCGCGCCCTGCGCTTGGGACTGAAGGCGGGCGGCCACGAGGTCCTCACCGCCGAGAATGGTGAACGCGGGATCTCCCAGACGGCACTGAAGTCACCCGACGTCGTGGTGCTCGATATGGGACTGCCCGACATGGACGGACTCGTCGTCTGCGAGAGGATCCGACAGTGGAGCGACGTACCGATCATCGTGCTCTCCGCCACCGGATCCGAGGAGCGAAAGATCGACGCCCTCAACGGCGGCGCCGACGACTACGTCACCAAACCTTTCAGCATGGGCGAATTAGAGGCTCGGATCCGCGCCGTCCTTCGCAATCGACCGAGCGAAACCGACGAACAGACGTCACCGGAGATGTCACTGGGCACCCTCGAACTCGACTTGGTGCACCACGAGGTTCATCTGAAAGGTGAGAAGGTCAGTCTCACGTCCAAGGAGTTCAACCTGCTCGCCTACCTCGCGCGCTACGCCGGTCGCACGTGCACCTACCAGATGATCCTTCAAGCCGTCTGGGGAACCGGTTACGGCGACGAGGCAGCGTACGTGCACGCGTACGTGCACCGACTTCGCCAAAAACTGAACGACGAATCCGGCACGCTCATCCAAACGGCGCCAGGCGTGGGCTACAGCCTCCAACCTCAAACCTGAACACTCTTCTCGATCGCCACGCTCGGTACGATTGACCCGTGTCCCGGCCTTCATCCTCGGTGGCGGCGATCTTGCTCACGGGAGGAGCAAGTCGACGAATGGGCCGCGACAAGTCCCAGCTGATCGTCGACGGATCGACCCTCGCCCTTCGAACCGCTTCGTTGCTTCAACTCGTCGTCAAGACCGCCGTGGAGGTCGGTCCCGGGGTCTCCGGCTTGCGCGCGACGAGAGAGGAGCCCCAAGGGCAGGGACCGCTCGTCGCCATCGCCGAGGGATGTCGCGCGCTTCGATCGTTGGGGCACACCGGCAGCGCGTTGGTCGTCGCGTGCGACATGCCGTTTCTCTCCGAGGCATTTCTTCGCTACCTCGTTGAGTGGCCATCGTCAAACTCGGTCGTGCCGGTGGTTCAAGGACGGCCCCAGCCCCTCTGCGCGAAGTGGGCTCGCGGCGATCTCGACGCCGCGAGCCAGCTGGTTGGCCAGGGCGTCCGTTCACTCAAACATCTCACGACGCAAACCGGCGTCGTGTTGCTAGACGAATCAGCGTGGCGGGACGTAGCGGCCGAAGAGGTGTTCTCGGACGTCGATTCGCCAGCCGATCTTCAGCGTTTGGGACTCACGACCTAAATCGGCGCTAGGACTGACTACTGCGCGTCGAGTTCGCCGAATGATTCGGGCAACTCCATGCGCACGGCAAGCTCACGAGCTTCTGCCGCTCCAAGTCCCGCTTTGGCGGCGAGCCAGCACGCCACCGGCGCCGCCGTTCGCTCCGACGCGTGCGCCGCTGTTCCCGCCAAGGCGAGAATGTCTACACACTCAGCGTCACTCGGCGCTTCAATGCCCAGTTCCGCAGCGTACGTAGCGATCCACTCACTCGCCGAGGTCGTCATGGAGACGATCCTACCGACATGAGGAATCGCCGCCCGGTGGTGATCAGGCAACGACGCGGTCGAGTCCCCCTCGGTCCTGGCGCTCGCAGGACATTTCAACGTCGTCGCTCGTTAGGCTCACCGGAGAGTTACCCGACGCCATGATTCGAATCCTTTGAAGTGAACGTCGGCAGGAAGGAAAGGGTCGAAATGAGTCGTATAACCCCGGAGCGCACCGTCGTGCGCATGACCGTTGGAGAACCCCCGACGATCGTTCGTGACAACCTCGCCGGTGAAGAGCCTCTTGAACTGCGCGTCGGCGGACAGTCACTGGCGGTAACCATGAGGACGCCGGGTGCCGACTTTGACCTGGCGGCAGGCTTCCTCGTGAGTGAGGGCGTCATCACTCGCACCGAGGAACTCGTGACGATGCGCTACTGCGCCGGCAAGGACGAGAACGGGGTCAACAGCTTCAACGTGCTCGACCTCGCGCTGGCGGACGGCGTCGCTCCCCCCGACGAGAGCGTGGCGCGAGCGTTCTTCACGACCAGTTCGTGCGGACTTTGCGGCAAGGCGTCGATCGACGCGGTGCGCACCCGCTCGGCCTTCGATGTACGCCACGACCGCTTACGCGTCACGACGACGTTTTTGTCGACCTTGCCCCAACGACTTCGCGAGGCCCAGAAGGTCTTCGAGAAAACGGGTGGTCTTCACGCTGCGGCGCTCTTCGATGGTGAAACGGGCGAACTTCTCGTACTTCGCGAGGATGTTGGCCGCCACAACGCCGTGGACAAGGTCGTGGGCTGGTCTCTTCGTGAGGGGCGACTCCCCCTGCGAGGTGCCATTTTGCTTGTCTCCGGGCGCGCATCATTCGAACTGGTGCAAAAGGCGGTCATGGCGGGCGTTCCCATGCTTTGCGCGGTGTCCGCGCCCTCGTCGCTCGCCGTCGACCTCGCAGAGGAGTCGGGTATGACCCTCGTTGGTTTCCTCCGCGATCCGTCGATGGTCGTGTACGCCGGCGCTGAACGCGTTCGACAAGACGAGGGCGTTACGAGTTCAAGTAAAGCGGCACGTTGAGTGCAGTGCCCGAGACCTGCAGCGATTGATCACCGACTGAGAAGTGACCTTTCACTTTCTCATGTGAAGCCACTCAAGTCAGCTCTTTTGATCACTTTGCGGTTCAATCTGTTCCAGTAGCCCTTGCAGCCATTGAACGGTCTCCTCGTGCTTGTCGTCGTCGACGTGTGACGCGGTTCTAACAGCTTCAAGGTGACCTGGGTGGTTCGGGTCGACGAGCGCGTCGCCGTCGACTGGTGTGCCCGTTTCCTCGTTTCTCCGCGACGCGTAGTGACGGCGCAAAGCCGCGATGACGCCGGAATAACCAGAGCCTTTGACGGAGAAGGAGTCAATAACGCCGAGCGACGTTCCCCCCAAAGAACCGCACGTCATCGCGCACGGGGCGCAACATCCTGCGCAGGAGGCGCACGCTGCCATTAACCCGCTGCTTGGATTCGAATGATGATCGACTTCGAGGTCGGCGTGTTACTGGTGACGGCCGTCGAATCCAGCGGTACCAAGACGTTTGCTTCGGGAAAGTACGCAGCAGCGCAACCCTTCGGCGTCGGGTACGCCACGGCACGGTAGCCCGTCGCGTGTCGCTCGCCATCGGCCCACACGCTGGTGAGGTCGACGGTATCCCCGTCCTTCAGGCCCCGTTCTTTCAGATCCTCGGCGTTCACGAAGACGACTTTTCGACCACCCTTCACGCCGCGGTATCGATCGTCGTAGCCATAGACCGTGGTGTTGAACTGATCGTGCGAACGGACCGTCTGGAGCACCAAGTGTCCGGCCGGCACTTCGACGGCGTCGGGTTCGTTCACCGTGAAACGAGCTTTGCCGGTCGCCGTATTGAACGTCCGCGAGTCGTGTGGTCCGCGCGGCAACATGAAACCGCCGGGTGCGCGAAGACGCTCCTCGAAGCTCTCAAAGCCGTCGATGACGCGCGAGATGTGTTGGCGAATCAGGCGGTAGTCGTCACCCATGGCACCCCAGCCGATGTCCTCGCCAAACAAGGCTTTGCCCAAGCCCGTCACGATCGCGACTTCGCTTCGCAAATCGGGCGACCCCGGGTCGAGACTGCCGCGACTCTCGTGAACCATGCTCATGGAGTCTTCGACGGTCACGAACTGCTCGCCACTGGCCTGGCGATCTCGTTCACTGCGACTCAGACACGGCAACAGAAGCGCCTCGTTACCGTGGCAAACGTGCGAGCGGTTCAATTTTGTAGCGACGTGCACGGTCAGCGCACAGTTCTTCATCGCCTCCTCACTCAGTGACGTGTCGGGCGTGGCGGCGACGAAGTTGCCGCCGAGCGCGAAGAACACGTCGATCCTTCCGTCACGCATGGCGCGAATGGTCTCGACGGTGTCGAGGCCGTGCGCGCGGGGCACGTCGAATCCGAACTCGGCGCTCAGTTTGTCGATGAACGAGTCGGGCATCTGCTCCCAGACACCCATCGTGCGATCACCCTGAACGTTGCTGTGTCCGCGAATCGGCGAAGGTCCCGCCCCCGGCTTGCCGATGTTGCCGCGCAAGAGAAGAAGGTTCACGATCTCGCGAATGGTCGCGACCGCGTTGCGGTGTTGGGTGAGGCCCATTGCCCAGGTGACCACCACACTCTTCGCCGCCACGACGTCCGCGGCGAACTCCTCGATCTCTTGACGCGTGAGTCCACTTTGCGATTCGATCACTGACCACTCGAGTGCGCGCCACGATTGGCATACTTCGTCGAATCCGTCACAGTACGTGTCGATGAACGCATGGTCGAGAACCGTGCCAGGCGCCGCGTCTTCACGTTCGAGCAACGCCTTACTCACGCCCGCGAACAGCGCGAGGTCCCCGTTGACGCGCACCGCCAAGTACCGGTCGGTCAGCTTCGTCCCTCCACGAACCAGCCCGCGAACGCTCTGGGGATTCTTGAAGCGCACGAGCCCGGCCTCGGGCAACGGATTCACCGTCACGATCCGCGCGCCGCGGTTCTTCGCCTTCTCGAGGGCGGAGAGCATCCGGGGATGGTTGGTACCGGGGTTCTGGCCGACGATGACGATCAGCTCGGCGTGATCGGTGATGTCGTCGAGGTTGACGGTTCCCTTACCCACGCCGATGGTCTCGTTCAACGCGGCACCGCTCGACTCGTGACACATGTTCGAACAGTCCGGCAAGTTATTGGTTCCCAGACGACGTGCGAGCAGTTGGTAGACGAACGCCGCTTCGTTGCTGGCGCGACCGCTGGTGTAGAACGCGGCGCGGTTCGGGTTGGCCATTGAAGTCATCCGGTCCGCGATCAAGCGAAAGGCGTCGTCCCACGAGATCGGTGCGTAATGGTCCGCTCCCGGAGCGAGGTACATAGGCTCGGTGAGACGCCCGTGCTCCTCGAGCGCGTGGTGGTCCAGCTCGCCTAGTTCGCTCACGGAGTGCGTGGCGAAAAACGCTCGCCCGACTCGGTTCTTCGTCGTCTCCCACGCGGCGGCCTTGGCCCCGTTCTCACAGAACTCGGCGACGCTTCTCTGGCCGGACACGGGATCGGGCCACGCACAACCGGGACAGTCGAAACCCTTCACCTGGTTCATCTTGAGGAGCGCCCGCGATCCTCGCGCGACGCCCGGTTCACTCACGACGTACTGCATCGCGTGTCGAAGCGCCGGGAATCCGACGGCCGACGTTTCCGGCTTCTTGATCCGGACGTCGGCGAGTTTCTTGTCAACTTCTTTTGTCATCTGAGCTTTCCACTGTGACGTCACCGCGAGAAGACCCGTTGCGTGACGCCTCTCGTTCGAGATTATCCCTCGGCGCCGCACTCGAGACCGGCTGGTCTCGCGGGCTGAAACGTCCAGATAAAGACTCCCTCGGCGTACTCGCCAAAAGAAGCCAGTTGGGCTTCGACGCGCCGCGAAGACAGCGGCAGCGCGCTCGATCTAGGCGTTCGGATCCCAATTGAGAGCGAAGTGCGTGAGTGTCCCCGGACACAGCGGCGTGGAGGCGGTTCCCGAGACGGCGACGGTCTTGCGCGCGACGACCTTGCCGCCGGTGAATCGTCCTGAGATCGAGAGCTGCGCGGTGATGCTGACGCTCGATTGGGTGTCGCCCGGTGTCAGGTTCAACGTACCCGAATAGGAGAAGGACCCGTTGGCGGCGATCGGTAGGTTCCGCGGGATTGGCAGTGCGACGCTCGTGCCGGGAACGATGCCGGCGGGCGGAGTTGCGCCCACGTCGCAGAAGAGCCCGGATCGCACGGCGGTGTTGGCCGACCACTCTCCACCGCCGATGATTCGCGTGCCGTGTCCCGCGACCGTGAGTCCCACGCTGGCGGTCTTCGCGCCCGACTGAAAAGAGTAGAACCCGTCGTTAACTCGAACGCGGGACGATCCCGACGAGATGCCTCCCGTCGCGACCAACATGATCACCACGGTGCTGAGGGCGCACAGGGCCCGAACGGATTTCATGGAGTGTGAGTGTAACGACGAGCTTGAAGAATGACAAATGACATTATTCACTGCGCGAGCACCCGAGAGCGTTCCCGATCCTCGCGATGGGTCAGTGGACACGGATCGTCCCCGAGATCTCTCAGTGGTTGGTCAGCGCGAACTTGCACGCGGCCGCAGCGCGGGCGAACTGCGGCGATTGCATGTCGAGCGTGCCGGGGAATATCAAGATGACTCCGTCACGATCGCTCACGACACCGCCGCCGCCAGAGCCGGGGCCGGGGAGTTTCGACGGAACCTTCGTCGTCGGGTCGGGGAACTCGGAGATGCCGTGGCGACGCATGCACTGCGCTATCTTCACCATCTTCGCGAGCGCCGCGGCGGAGGGGTGCGTCGTCGTACCCAGGCCCGGAGGGCCGCCGCCCGGCAGGAGCTTTTCGCAAGTGTTCTGAGCCGCCACGAACGCGGGTGAAGAAGGATTCGTGCCTCCACTCAATTGGAACGACCCGTTGGCGCTCGGGTCCGGGAAGTTCGACACGCCATGCGAGCGCATGCACTGGGCGTAGGCCAGTGCGTCGCTGTCGATTGAAGCGTTCCCCGAACGGGGCGCGGACGCCCCCGTCGTCGTCGTGGACGACCCACCAACATTCGCCACGCCTGGGGTGGCGACGCCAGCGCCGCACGCCGAGACGAGCACGCTCGCGCCTCCGAGAACTAGGGCGAGCGACGTCACCCTCGCGAGGCGGCGCGTGGGTCGTCGCCGGAGGTTGCGAGGTGTGCTCATCTCACCTTCCTTGCGTCACCCTTCTCGCACGAGGCGGGCGGTCCGTGTTGGCCGAGGCACTGCAAGCGGCGCAACCGTCACTGAGCTCGGGCGCGACGTCCACGTTCAGACGCTCCACAACGCCTCGGTCGGCGACATCCGTGCAGCTCGAAGCGCGGGCCACAGCCCAGCGACGGCACCGATGACGACGGAAGCGCCGATGCCCCCACCCCAGGCGAGCGGCGGAATGACGACGCCCCAGTGCTTTGTGGACGCGTACACCGCCGTCGAGGCGACGCCGAGCACAATGCCCACCGCTCCGCCGATCGCGGACAAGAGAATCGCCTCGAAAAGAAACTGCAGTCGGATGTTCCCCTTCGTCGCGCCGAGCGCGCGACGAAGGCCAATCTCCGAACGACGCTCGAGCACCGAGATCACCATGATGTTCGCGACACCGACCGCTCCGACCAACAACGCCACCGCACCGAGACCGAGAAAGAGTCCATTCAGCGCCGACTGCGTTTCGGCCTGAGCGACCAGTGCCGATGAGGGTTGCGAGACGTTCACTTCATTAGGGTTCTCCGGGTTGGCTGTCGCGGCGAGTACCGAGTCGACGATGGCCGTTTGCGACGTCGGTTCCACTTTCAGGTAGATCTCCGACGGGTGGCCGTCGAAACCCAGATACTTTTCGGCGGCGGGGACGCCGACGAGCACCTCAGAGTCAATCTCGGGCGTCAGTGGGGCGGCCTTGAGGATCCCGACGACGTAGAACCACATGTTGCCCAACCACACACGCTCACCCGAGAAGACGCGATCGATGCCCAGACGTTGCGCCGCCGCCGCGCCGAGCACGCACGTTGGTTCCGTGGCCGTCGCCGCGTTCAAGAACTTGCCTCGAGCGACCGACGAGTCGACCGCCGCGTACAGCTTGAGGCTCGTTGCGTCGACCGAGAGCGCGTTTGTGTCGATCGACGGGATCACCGGACTGCGAAACACGTTGACGTTATTAACTGTCCCGGTGAACTGCACGTCGCTCACCGGTCCGATTCTCCCGATCATGCCCGGCGCGTCGAGTGGCAGTTCAGCCGTCGTCCCGAAGAGGCTCTGACCATTGGTCACCGTCAGCAGATTCGTGCCGAGTTGATTGATCTCAGTGAGGAGACCAGATTCCGACGAAGCCGAGAGTCCCAACACCGCGACGATCGCGGCGACGCCGATGGCGATGCCGAGCGCCGACAGTCCCGCGCGCAGTTTCCTCGTCCGCAGCCCCACGGAGGCGAGCCGCGACAAGTCCGACGCCCGCATCCGACGTAGGGCGAGAGGTGTTGGGACGGTGCCTGCGTCGACGTCGCTCATGGGAGCAACCTGTCGGCGTCTTCAGTGGTGTCGGAGACGATCCGGCCGTCGAGCATCTCGAGCTGTCGCGGTAGGCGTCGAGCGATCTCACGTTCGTGGGTGATCACGACGATCGTCGTGCCGACCGTCTGGTGGAGCTCTTCAAAGAGATCGAGGATGGCCTGGCTGTTCGTGCTGTCGAGGTTCCCGGTGGGCTCGTCCGCGAGCAAGATCGCCGGACTGCCCACCAGGGCGCGCGCGATGGCGACGCGCTGGCGCTGACCGCCCGACAGCTGGGTCGGACGTGCAGTGGCACGTTGCGCAATGCCCACGGCCTCGAGCGCGTCTCTCGCTTCCTCGCGTCGTTGCGCGAGCGCGATCCCGGCGTAGAGGAGCCCGTCGGCCACGTTGTCGAGCACGCTTTGGTGCTCGGCGAGAAAGAACTGCTGGAAGACGAAGCCGATCTGCGTCGCGCGTAGCCCCGAGAGCTCTCGATCCGTGAGCTGGGCGACGTCGAGGCCCGTGACGCGAACCGTCCCCGTGGTCGGACGGTCCAAGGTGCCCATGAGGTGCAGCAGCGTCGTCTTACCCGAACCCGAGGGGCCAACGATTCCGAGCAGCTCACCCTGCGTGACCTGGAAGTTCACCCCCCGCAGCGCCTCGACGGGTGGATCGCTCGGAAAGACTCTCGTCACCTGTTCCATCTCGAGCACGAGGCGCCGTTCGCTCGATGACGCCGACGTCGCGATGTCGACTGGCACGACCGTCGTGTGATCGGGGCTCATAGCTTTGGCACGACCACTTTCTGGCCCGCGGCGAGCCCGCTCCCGCTGACTTGCACTCGACCCGCGGCGTCGTCGAACAGACCGAGCGTGACCGGCACCAGCTGGTGGACGCCGGTGGACGTGACCTCTTCGACCGCGTACCCACCGTTGGCGAGAGCGAGGAGTGCGTCGACGGGCACGGTGAGGACGCTCGTGACCGTCGCGTTCGTGATCGACACGTTCACCGGCGCTTGATCCAGGTTGCCAATCGCGGACAGTTTCGTCGGGGTCACGATGACGGTGATCGTCGGGCCGCTGCTATTGCCCGATGAGCTTGGCGGCGTCACGGCGACGGTGCCGACGGAGGTGATGACGCCCGGCGTGGTTGAGTTGTTGGGCAGCGTGATCGTCACCGGATCGCCGACTTTCACCTCGGACTGCTGGGCCGCGGCGAGGTCGATCGTGACGACGGGCGTTCTCGACGTCGCGCTCAGTACGGCCATCCCACCCGACGCGATCTGACCCTTGGCCGCCGACACCGTCGCGACTTGCAGAGGACCGGGTGCCACGACGACGTCGCCGAGTGCCACGATGCCGGTCGCGGGTTCGCCGAGAGATCCCTGCCACGCTGCGACCGCCGCCGCGCTCGACGAGGTGAAGTAGTCGCTCGCCACCCCGTGCTCGAAGCCGAGGGCGATGAGGTTCTGGTTCAGCTCCAAGACGTCAGGGCCGCTCGAGACGCCGAGGTACAGGGCGCGGTAGATCGGCATTGGTCCATAGAAGAGGGGCACCGGCTGATTGTTCAGTCGATAGACGCTCTGGCCACGGTGCAGACGTGCCCCGACGCGTGGCAGTTCAGTGAAAGTGGTGTTCGCGTTCGTGACGTTGGTCACGTCTGCCGCGAGCGCGCTCTGGTCAGTGGCGGCGGTCGCTTCGTCGCTGACGAGCGTCGCTTCGGCGGCGCGCACCTGGGTGCCTTGGCCGAGCTCGTCCAAACGGAGAGCGTCCCTCGCCTCCGACAGTGCCAGCGTGTCCTGCGCGATGACGGTGTGCTCCGAGACGCACGACGACGCGGCGCCTTGGAAGGTGCTGGTCGCACTGACGACGTTGCCGAGCACGTTGGTGGCGACGAGGGCGTAGTCGTAGGTCGCCCCCGCCGTCAATCCGGTGATGGTCGCCGTCACCGACGAGGGCGAGAGGCCCCCACCGAGGTCCACGACCGGACTGGTCTGGCCAAACGACGCGGACGTTCCGTACTCGAAGTAGTAGGACGTGTCGGCGCCGTTCGGGTTGATCATGCCCGACAGGCTCTCCGACGTGGAAGAGACGGACGTGGCCGGCCCGACCGTCACGCTCGGCGCGGCGCTCGTTTGAAAGGTGGCGTCCTGGCCGTAGGCGGTGCCGAGTGCGTTCGTCGCGACGAGACGGAAGTGGTAGGCCTCGCCCGGCACGAGACCGATGAGCGCCAACGTGACGGGGACGTCGTTCGTGCCGGCGCCGGCGGTGGTGGACGGCGTGGTCTGGCCGTAGTTCGGACTCGTGCCGTACTCGAAGTAGTACGTCGTCTCGGCGCCGTTCGGATTCACGCTGCCCGTGAGTGTGGCGGAGGTACTTCTAATCGAGTCGACGGGGCCAGTCGTCGCGCTCGGTGCGCCCGCCGGCGGTGGCGTCAGTGGCTCGGGTCCGTTCGAGCCCGAGGTGGATCCGCCGTTGGATCCGGCGGCGTTCATCGAAGGGCCGTTCGATAACGACGAACTCCTCACGCTCGGTGACGGCGGAGCAGATCCCCCACTCACCGGTGACGTGACCGTGACGGCCGAGCTCGCGGGACATCCGAGATTCTCATCGACCGCGAGCTGCGCCGTTGCGTGGCTGAGCGCGGTCGCGTCGACCGCGACGGTGTTACGCGCGGCCGCGAGCGTTGACGCGTTCGTTGGAGTGGCCGTGGCTTCGGCGTTCCTGAGCGCGGTTCTCGCGCTGGCGACCTGAGCATTTGCCGTTTGAACCATCGACTGCGCTGCGGTCACTGCCGCCGCACTCGTGCCGGTCGGAACAGCGACGGTGTAGCTACCGGCGTAGCCGAGTGTCGCGCTCTCTTGGTTCTGAGAGGAGAGCGACTGCTGGGTCACCGTCGCCGTCGCGGTGGGATACGAGTTGTCAGCGACGCCCGTTCGTGGCGGCGAGGCGAACGGGTCAGTGACACCGAGCAGGATGAGACCCGCCACGACCAGCAACACCGTACCGGCGACGACTTGACGTCGACGTGAGGCGAGCCAGCGAGGACGTCGAAAGCGGCGCCGTGGCGAAGGCGTAGGAGTTTCCGTCGTCATAGTTCACTACCTCCGAGAATGCGTGACTGTCGCCACGCCACGCCACGTGTGCGACGTGCTTAATGGTGCCATCTCAACCTGTGTCCACGGTGTGTCGCGGCGGCAACGAGAACGAGAGGTCGACCAGATCTGGAAAACTTCAATGTCTCGTTTCGCATTTCCTGCGAGCTCCATTCAACGTCGGTGACCATCCACTCGCTTCGCGCTCGACACAGCGCTTGCTGGTCGCAACGGTAGGACCGCGACGCCAGCTTTCCGGCTCCAATGTGACCTGCCTGTGACCAGTGACGTGACCTAATGCCGGTAAGGGACCTCTGATCATCCACCGGATGATCTTCCGTTGCCGCTGTCTGGAAGTCCCGCCGGAATCAACTTCGTACAAAGATCTCGCGCTTGGACGTACTGCGAGGAATTCGTGTTGATGCTCGGGGTCGGAGGAATCCTGATGGTGCCGCCAGAAAAGATGGGGTCGGGGAAGTTGGGAAAGCCGTGAGTACGCATGCACGCCACGGCCCTCAAGTAGTACTGCTGATCTTGCGTGGTGATGGGTTTCACGTCCTGGCCACCCAACCCTTCGCCCGCAGGAAGAACGTGCGCGCAGTCCTTCTGGGCAGCGTTGCCGATGGCGACGCTGACCGACTTCATGGCGTTGACGACGGCTTGCTTGTTGTCGATCCCTCCGTTCGCACCGGGGTCGGGGAAGTTCGTCACGCCGTGCGCGCGCATACAGGCCGAGTACGCCAGGATTCCCGTCCCCTGCGGAGCGCCACTCGACGAGGAGCGAGTTGAGGTGGTCGTTGTGGTCGAGCCCGTGGCGACTCCGGGCGTCGCAGGGCCTCCGCACGCGGCAAGGGTGACGCCCACCGCGAGCATGCCCGCGGTCAACAGTGCGGTGCGGCGCATTCGCTCGAGCCGTGTCCGAGGGCGTAGTGCTTCTAATCGGTTGTCGTTCATCATGTCTCCTAGTTCGAATGAGTGATTGCTTCGTCGCGACTTCTGCGGCGCACTGCGAGAGTCGAGCTCGTCAGGTTTCGTCATCGGGCCGCGCCACCATTGGCGACGGAACGGCACCGGACGTTCGCGAGGTCTTGTCGTCATGGCGTCGTCGTCGGTGGTCCGAGACCCGCGGCCCGTCCGAGTGCGGCGCAGGCTGTCAAAGCGGCGATAACGAGCGGAGAGTTCTTGTCGACGCCCGGTGGGGTCGTGAGTTCGCCGGTGGTGGCATTGGGGTCGGGGAAGTTCGTAACCCCGTGAGCGCGCATGCAGCGCGACACGGCGAGGAGCTTCTGCATCTCTTTCGGGCTGACCTTCGGATTCGATGACGTCGTGGGGCTGTAGTACTTCGAACAGGTACGTTGCGCGGCCCGAAACGTTGGTGAGGAGGCATCGCTCTTCGAGATCTGAGCGATCTGGCCCTTGGCGGCCTTGATGCCATTCGATGAATCGAAAGAGCCCGAGTCGGGGAAGTCCACAACACCGTGTGAGCGCATGCACGTCGCGTACTCGACGAGGCTCCCGCCGGTGCCTTGCGCGACACCCGTCGTCGTCGTGGCGCCGGGGCCGTTCACGCCCGGCGTCGATGAGCCACACGCCGCAAGCGTGACACCAGCGGAGAGAATTGCGGCGGTCAACTGCGCGGCACGACGCGTTCGGGGTCGCCATCTCGGCTGACGACCGGACTCGCGTCCACACTCGTCGACACCACCGACTCGTTCGCGTGCGTGTTTCGTTCGCCCCGATGCCTCGGACGTGAAGCGCGGTGTGTCGACCATGTCAGGTCAACCTCCCTCGGACCAGCCAGACGGTCACGGCGATGAGGATGACCGAGAGAGCGAGGAGCCAGCTCCCCTCGATCAGTTGGAACGGCCAGAACCGGCTGGTCGGTTGGTACGTGGTCCATTGCGTGTAGCCGTGTCCGACGAGATAACGCCACACGCTGAGCGACTGCGGGACCCCGCCCTTTCCGGCCAGCTGTGGATCACCGGCTTGGAGGACCTGGCTGATCACGGACTGACTGACCGACCGGCCACCCCTCGTGGTCCAACGCTGATTCAAAGTCCAATCGAGTGCGGTCACGTTCAGTTTTCTGGTGACGAGGGGCGCGAGGTAGTGCGCGCGAAAGACCGAGCCGGCGGCGATCGCGAGCCCGGCGTAGGCGACCAACGTCGCGACGATCGCGGGGACGACCCGACGAATGAGCATTCCAGCCAGGGCGCCGATCGCGAAGGCGACGAGCGTCCAGGCGGCCAGTGTCACTTCGCGCAAGTCGAACAGACCGGGAGCGAACGGGGTCGTCTCGCTGAGGCCCAGTCTCTCGTTGACCGCGAGAAAGTAGGGCTGGTAGTACCAGGAGGTCAACACGCTGAACACGCCGGCGGCGGCAGTGACGGCGACCGCGAGTGACACCAGCTTCGCGAGCGCGAAGCGCCCCCGTCCAAAGCCTTGAGTAAAGGCGAAGCGGAACGTACCGGTCTCCATTTCGCGCGCTAGCAGTGGCGCCCCGACGAACGCGCCTATCAACACGGGCACCACCTGCAAGACGAGTCCGCTCGATAGAAAGTCGCCCGAGCTATTGAAAGAAGAGACCAGGTCATTGCAGGTCAGAGAAACGGCCGGTCGACACGCGACCGCTGCGCTGTAGACGTGGTGCAGATGAAGGCCAGAGATCACTAGGTAAAGCGACACCAGCCCGAGGAACGCGCCGACGCCGAAGAGCGCAGCGCGATGCTGACGCCACGTGACCCAGGCCATCCGCCGCCACGGCAGTGGCGCCATGCCCTCGTTCTCCGGCGGACGCGAGACGATCGTCATCGTCGCCATGTCGCTACCTCCGTCGGTCCGTTCTCTCGAGCACTCCCTGAGCTGGACAGTTCCGCGTTGCCGGACTCGCGCATGTAGGCGAGGGCGAGTTCCTCCAGGCCGACCGGGTGCGCCTGCCAACCGGACGGGACCGGATCATCGGCGCTGCTGCGAACGAGGAGGTGGGCCTGCGCTTCGCCTCGGCGGGCGTGCACGATATGCGACGTGATAGCTCTGTCGGCCTCGGCCGCCGGGCCGGTTAACACCCGGTGACTTGCGAGCAGGTCATCCACCTCGCCCGCCACTTGAACGCTCCCGTTGGAGACGAGCACGAGGTAGTCGGCGACTCGTTCGAGCTCGGCGAGAACGTGCGACGACAGTACGACCGACACGCCGTCGTCCGCGACGGCCGTCATCACCGTCGCCATGAAGTCGTGTCGGGCTACGGGATCGAGCATCGCCATCGGCTCATCTAGCAGGAGCAGTCGCGGACGTCTCGCCAACGCGAGTGTCAAGGCGAGTTGCGCCTGCTGGCCACCCGACAGGCGACCCACCTTTCTCTTTAACGGGACGCCCAACTCGACGAGTCGACTCTCTGCGAGCGCGGTGTCAAACTGTCGGTTCAGGTTGCGCGTGAGGTGGAGCAAATCCACCGCTGAAAAGTTCTTGTAAAGCGCGACGTCCTGGGCGACGTACGCGACGCCATCCAGCGCGACGGGTGAGCCCGGCGTTTCCCCGCCGAGGACGGTGAGGTGGCCCGCCGACGGCGCAGTCAAACCGACCGCGAGGTTCAGCAACGTGGTCTTGCCCGCGCCGTTCGGGCCAACCAGTGCGACGACGTGTTCGGCGGGGATAGAAAGGGTGCACTCACGAAGCGCCCACGTGTCGCAGAAACGCTTGCCCAGTCCCCTTGTTTCGACAACGTTCACGCGACGATCTCGGTTTCTGTGTCCGACGCGCCGCCGCGGGCGCGTGTCGCGCTGCGGCGCTCAAAAAAATCCCGCATGGCACTGGCGAAGAGGGCCGCCATGCCATCCTCATCCAGGCCGGCGTCGTCGGCCGTGGCGAGCCAACGCAGTAGCGAACGATGGAGCGTCGTGAGTTCCGGGAGTGCGATCTGATTGAGGGTCGCTTGTATGAACGTGCCCTGACCGGGTGAGCCCTTCGTCAATCCCTTTGATTCGAGTTCGCGGTAGGCCTTGAGGACGGTGTTCGGGTTGATGGCGAGTAGGGCCACGACGTCACGAACCTTTGGAAGCTGATCGCCCGGTTTTAAGTAACCCAGCCGCAGCGCGTGCTCCACTTGGTGAACCAGTTGGAGATAGGTCGGTACACCCGAAGCGGTGTCGAGTCGAAACTCGACCGGCGACGCGGGCCGACGCGAATTGTCGGACAGAGGGACGGCGCTGTTCTCGGGCCCTGGGGGATCCTTCTGTTCGCTGTTCTCTTTATCTATGTTCATAAGACAATAATACTGACGCGCAACACCACTGTCAAGGTGTCGTTACGTAGAGCGAGCCGAGGTCGAATCCGCACGGGCACTACTTCGGCGCACAGCGATTGGATCTTGGGCTCCGAGACGAGGGGTTGATAGTGACGAATCATTCCCGGGCCAGGGCAATCTCAATTACACCGTCATCGCCTCATGAAGCTTCGCCACGTTATGAGCAGCGAACGCCCTGGATGTTCGACGTCCTTTCGCGGTCGGACCGGTTCACCTCAGCTCGCAGCAACTCACTTTGCGCCCGTGCTCGCGCCCGGACCCCCCGACCCTTGACTGAAGTTCCCACCGTGCACACCCGTTGTCTTCTCACATCCAGAGAATGTTGCCTGCCACGTGGATGACGTCGTGTCCATGCTGCTTGGCAAGTCGAATACGTCATGACTATCGGGGTCGGGGAAGGAAGGAAATCCGTGAGCGCGCATACAACTCGCCAACTTCACTCCCCCGGCCACTTGCTGCGCAACTTGCGCAGGCGAAACATTCCCACCGGGCCGCAAGGACTTGCAGACAGATTCAGCGGCCTTAAATTCAGGGCTCTGAGGACCGAGAGCACTTCCTCGGCCCGCTGTGATCTTGAGACTGATTTGTCCACCCGTGCCGACGGTGGGGTCGGGAAAGTCCGGCACACCGTGACTCCTCATGCATTTCGAGTACTTCAAGAGTTCCGCAAGAGCGCCAGACCGAGATCCGGGAGTGGCTGGGCCAGGACTGGTTGTCGTCGTCGTTGACCCCGATCCGGCGACACCCGGAACTGACGGGCCACTCCCACACGCAGCGAGCAAGAGCGCGCTCGCCAACGCTGGCACAGCTACGAAACCGATTCCCCTGCGTCGTCGAGCGTGACCAGGACCTCGTAGTGAGGAGTTGACGTTCGCATCGTTCATGGGTGCCTCCTCAAGAACCATCGTGTTGAAGCGAACGTATCAAGGTCCGGTGTGGCGTCTTCGTGTCCAACATTCACGACTCGACATTTGTACGTCGACAAACAGTGTGCGCGACGTCGCGCGCGCGGACGCGAATCCACGTCGTTCTACAACGGCGTATCCTTGGCAACACACAACGTTCTTGTCGCGCGGTCGACGGCGCTGTGCCGTCGTAACTTCGCAGTGAACCCATGGAGGTCAGATGCGCGTACTCGTCGTTGAAGACCATGAGGATCTGTCTGACGTCATCGCGCGTGGACTGCGGCGCGAGGGATTTGCCGTCGACGTCGCGCATGACGGCAACGCTGGTTGGTACAAGGCGAGTGTCTTCGACTACGACGTGGTGATACTCGATCGTGACCTTCCCTTACTTCACGGCGATGAACTATGTCGTCGCCTGCGAAGCGAGAAGGTGGAGGTTCGCGTGCTGATGTTGACCGCTTCGAGTAGCGCACAAGAACTCTCGGAAGGTCTTGGGATTGGTGCGGACGACTACGTCGCGAAGCCCTTCAACTTTGTCGAACTCATCGCGCGAGTACGGGCCCTCGCGCGACGGCCTGAACGATCGACGTCGCCCATTCTCGAAGCATCTGACATCATCTTCGACACGGCCTCTCGTGTCGTCACACGATTTGGCCAGCGGATCCAACTCGCGCGAAAGGAGCTCGGCGTTCTGGAGGTGTTGCTGGCGGCAAACGGTGCGGTCGTCAGCGCCGACGATCTCCTTGAACGAGTGTGGGACGAGAACATCGATCCGATCACGACGGCGGTTCGAACCAGCATCAAGAAGCTGCGACGCAAGCTGGGAGATCCCGACCCCATCGAAACCGCCGTCGGCGTTGGTTATCGGATCCCTCGATGATGAAGGGAGCCAACACCACAGTCCGGTTTCGCCTGACGCTGCTACTCGCGAGTTTGGTCGTGGCGTCGGGCGCCATCTTGCTCGGCTCGGCCTTCTTGTTCGCGAGGTCCACCATCGGCGGCGTTTCATTTCAGTTCTCGGGTACATTCATCTCGGGAACCGGCGGACGAGGTGCCCGGTCTGGTCGACAGTCATCCATCTTCATTCACAAAGCGATTCACCACACCGATTTCGTCATACTCGTGCAGTACGGACTTCTCTTGGCGGTGCTCGTAGTGTGCGCAAGTCTCGCCGCCTGGTTCATCGCCGGTCGTATGCTTCGACCGCTGCAGACCATCACCGAGACAACACGGCGCATTACGAGCGAAGACCTTCATGAACGCCTATCTCTTTCAGGTCGATCCGACGAACTGAAGGAGCTAGGCGACACCATCGATTCGATGCTCGGTCGACTGGAAGCATCCTTTGACGACCAACGCCTTTTCGCCGCCAATGCCGCTCACGAACTTCGTACGCCTCTCGCCCTGATGGGAGCAGAACTCGACCTCCTTTTAACGGGACAAGAACCTTCGATTACGGAGGTGCGTGAGATAGCCACGAAACTGCGCCAGAGCGTTGACGCGAGCGAGCGACTGATCGAACGATTACTCACGCTGGCCCGAGGTTCGATTTCGCAAAATGATCAAGTAGTGACTTTGATCGACGAGCTCTTTCGAGTCCGGCTGGCGCTCATTGCCAATGCTGCTGATCAACAGGACATCGAGGTTCGCGCCACATTGTGTGAAGCATTCGTTCGAGGTGATCCTTGGCTCCTCGGAGAGCTCATAGACAATCTCCTCGATAACGCGCTGAAATACAACTCCCCTGGCGGTTGGATCTCGGTAGAGACGCGCGCTACGGAAACTGAAGTCACGTTGGAAGTTGCAAACAGTGGATCGCACGTCAAAAACGAAGACCTTGCCCAACTAGTCCAGCCATTTCGACGAGCCGGTCAGCCTCGCGTTGGCCGAAGCAGTGGACTCGGGCTGTCAATAGTGCGCACAGTGGTCCAGGCGCACGACGGACAACTATCTCTCAGTGCTCTTGACGATGGTGGCATCGTCGTACGGGCGACTTTCCCGATTGGCGCGACACTATGACGAGACGATGACGAAATGACTTGGCACGCGTCATTCGCTCCTTAGGGAGACTCCCTCGCCAGACGATGATCCAGACGCTTTTGCGGCAGTGTTTCGTCATCGGTGTCGTTGTGATCACTGGGGGCAACACTTTCGTCGCTCTTGGAAAGGTCAAGGGGGTGGTCCACCACCGACGAGGACGATCATTCCCGGTTGCGTTGCGCCACCGAGACCCGGCACGCCCGTCTGTTTGGCGCACAGCCTTGAGGCACGCTGGAACGCGGGGTTGCTCGGAACGAGGTCACCCCTCATGTTCAGCACGAGGCCTTGCGATGTGGGGTCGGGAAAGTCGGCAATCCCGTTCGCTCGCATACATTCGGAGAACTTCAACAACATCGCCGAGCTGACTCTCTCTTGGGGCTCGCCGCCCCGGAGTTCACTTTGAGCCTTACCTAGGTACGAACGACAGTGCGTGCCCGGACCCCCGTTACCGTACTCACCGCTGTACCCGTCGTAACTGCCTCGAATGCTCGGAGCGATGCTGATGTGGATGACCT